>WSZJ01000011.1 GCA_009773755.1 Planctomycetota bacterium
GGGGCGAGGCGGTGCGCCGGCACAGCGGCGGCGAGCGGGAGGCGCGCGTGAGCTGGAGCGAGTTGCTGCTGCAGCATCCGAGGAAGCGCGTCAGGCTTTGACCCGGAGGGATCGGCCGGCCCCGCTTCCAGGATCGTAGGCCCGGGTCATGCCCCGGGCCAGCCGCAGTCAACGGCCCCTATTTCCTGGCGCGCGCATACTGCGGCGGATAAGCCGCTTCCCCGCCGAGCGCCTTCGCCGCGTGCCAGGGCCAGTGGGGGTCGTCGAGGAAGGCGCGCGCCATCGCGACGAGGTCGGCCTGGCCGCTTGCGACGATGTCCTCGGCCTGGGCCGGCCCGGAAATGAAACCGACGGCGATGGTGGGGATGACGGCGTCGGCGCGTACGGCCGCGGCGAACGGGACCTGAAATCCCGGTCCCCAGGGGATCTTTGCCTTCGGAAGCGATCCTCCGCTGGAGACGTCGACGAAATCGCAGCCACGCCTTTTCAGCTCACGCGCGAACGTGATGGTGTCGTCGAGGGTCCAGCCGCCTTCGGCCCAGTCGGTTGCGGAGACGCGGACGCCGACGGGGAGTCCCTGGGCGGCTTGACGCACCGCGTCAAAAACTTCGAGGGGAAAGCGCATCCGGTTTTCGAGCGTGCCGCCGTACCCGTCCTCGCGGCGGTTCGAGAGCGGCGAGAGGAACTGGTGCAGCAGGTACCCGTGCGCGGCGTGCACCTCGATCGCGTCCAGCCCGCAGGCGGCGGCGCGATGCGCCGCGGACGCGAACGCTTCGCGCACCGTCGTCATGTCCACCGTGTCCATCGCGCGCGGGGTGTGCCAGCCGGCGTCGAATGGGAGGGGTGAAGGGGCGACCGTCTCCCACGCTCCTTCAGCCAGCGGCTTCCCGCCCTTCCACGGAACATCCGTGGACGCCTTTCTTCCCGCGTGCGCGAGCTGGATGCCGAGCTTCGCGACGCCGTGCTTCCGGAAAAATGCGACGACGGGTTCCAGCTCGCGCGCGTGCCCGTCCGACCAGAAACCGTGGCATCCCGGCGAAATCCGGCCGCGCGGCTCAACGCCGGTCGCTTCGATCCACACCAGCCCCGCCCCGCCGAGCGCGAACTGGCCGAGGTGAACGCGGTGCCACTCCGTCGCGAGCCCGCCCTCGGAGCTGTACTGGCACATCGGCGAGACGACGATCCGGTTCGCGAGGGTCAGGTTGCGAAGGGTGAACGGGGTGAAGAGAGCCGGCGGCATCTACCCCACTCCGAGCAACTCCACCTCGAACACAAGGACCGCGTTCGGCGGAATCACCCCGCCCGCGCCCTTCGCGCCGTACGCAAGATCCGGCGGAATCGTCAGCTTCCGCTTCCCGCCCACCTTCATCGTCGCGACGCCTTCGTCCCATCCCTTGATCACGCGCCCGGCGCCGATCGGGAACTCAAAGGGCTCGCCGCGGTCCTTCGAGCTGTCGAACTTCTTCCCGTCGGTGAGCCAGCCGGTGTAGTGCACTTTGCAGTTCTGGCGGGGCTGGGGGGAAGCGCCGGTGCCGACGACGAGGTCTTCGTACTGGAGGCCGGAGGGAGTTGTGACGGGGGGCATGACCGCTCCTTGGTGTGGGAAAAACGGCGAAGAGGAAACGAAAAACTAAAAACGAAAAACTAAAAAGGAAAAGTGACTTCTCCCGAAGGTGAGACCCTATTTGCCCCACCACTCCGCGGTGGGAATCTCCCCGGGGTCGGCGCCCTTCAGCGCCTGCCGCACCAGCACATAGCGGGTCCCCGTCGTCACATTCGGCGCGGTTGCGAAGGCCGCGGTGATCCCGCCGTCTTCGCCGAGGTACGCCGCCGCGAGCCCGCTGCTTCCCCGGATGCCCGCGACGGGGCTGAAGTCGCTCCACTTGCCGCCGCTTGTGTGGCTGGCCAGCATGCGGCAGAGGTACGGGTCGCCCTCGCGCTTTCCCCGCTCGGTCCAGCACAGGACGGCGGATTTTCCGCGCGCCTTGAGGCGGAAAGTGGCGGCGACGTCAAACGAGCCCAGGACGTCCTGGGAGGGCGAAGCGGCGACGGTCCAGGGGGCCCAGTGCGCGCCGGCGTCGTCGCTCCACGTATAGAGGGAGCGGAACTTGCCCGTGAGGAGGACGAGGTGGAACTGGGATCCGCTTTGCGCACCGGCGAGGAGCGCGGGGAGGCCCTGTTCGGGAGCGGGAAGCGGGACGGCCGCGGCGTCCTTCCAGGCGACTCCAGCGGGGTCGGCGACCTTGTGGGAGATCTTGTCGTCATCGCCGACGAAGAAAAGGTGGGGGCCGTCGGCGGCGATGAGGAGAGGTGGGCAGCACGAGTCGCCGCGCGCCGCGGTCCGGCCAGCGACGGCGAGCGGACGCCATTTCTTCCCGCCGTCTTCCGTCTGCGAAAAGAAAATATCGCCGGGCGCGGTGCTCCAGGCCAGGAACCGGTCCGCCTCTCGCGCGACCAGCCGCGAGAACGACGCCGGCCGTTTCAGCTCCCCCGGGATTCGCGTCCGCGACAGGTCCTTCCCCTGCGCCAGATCGAACACGGCAACCGAAATCGACTTGTCGTCCTCGTCGGCGAGCGGAATCTCGACGCGATCCCCTTCCACAACCGGCTCCCCCGCCGGGCCGTTCGGGAGGAGGATTACTTTCCAGGGCGCGCGCCCGTCCTTCGACCAGCGAAGCGTCAGCCCCACTTCGCGCTCGAAGACGAAAACACCGACGCCGCCCGATGCCACCCTCACGACTTCGACCGGCCAGGGCATCCGGTCGCCCTTCGCCGCCATGGCTTCGGACGGATACACCCACCCGGGCGGCGCTTCTCCAAATGCCGGGATGGCAGCCAGCGTGACGTACAGGCAGGCGAAAAGCGGACGGCGATGCACGCGATTCTCCGTTGGCGGCGGCCCATCCCCCGCGGCTAGGATACGGCACCCGAATTGCGAGGTCACCTGTCATGATCCGCACCGCGAACCCGGCCCTCAACTCCAAGTCGTTCGAGAACTTCATGTCCGCCGCAGGCGCGTCGCAGATGACGCTTCAGGGCTCGGTCCTGAAAACCGCCGCGCTGCTGTTCATCGCCGCCGGTTGCGCGCTCATCACCTGGATTCCGATGCAGAATTCGAATTTCGAAACGGCGATCGCGCTCGGGTTCGGCGGAATGATCGCCGGGTTCATCCTCGGCATGGTGACAGTTTTCAAGCGCGAATGGGCGCCCGTCACAGCGCCGATCTATGCGGCCTGCGAAGGGCTGTTTCTCGGCGCGATATCGGCGGTCTACGACCTCCGCTTCCCCGGCACGCATATCGTCCTGAACGCGATCCTCCTGACTTTCGGGACGCTCTTTGCCCTTCTCATGGCCTACACCTCGCGCCTCATCAAACCCACCGAGAATTTCAAGCTCGGCGTCGTCGCCGCGACCGGCGGCATCGCGGTCGCCTACCTCGTGATGTTCTTCCTTTCGATGTTCGGCGTCCGCGTCGGCTGGATCCACAGCTCCGGCCCGATCGGAATCGGGATCTCTCTCTTCGTGATCATCGTCGCGGCCCTCAACCTCGTCCTCGACTTCGATTTCATCGAGCAGGGCGCCGAGTCCGGCGCGCCGAAATACATGGAGTGGTACGCGGCGTTCGGGCTCCTCGTCACGCTCGTCTGGCTCTACCTCGAGATCCTGCGGCTGCTCGCGAAACTGCAATCCCGGAGAAGTTGAAGAGCGCTAAGCGCGTTCGGCGACGCCGCCAGACGGTGAAAGATCCGCAGGGAAGTCGGCAAGAATTTCGCCGGACCCGCTTAGCTACTTCAGGATCCCCGCTTCCGCCATCGCGCCCCTCAGGGCCTCCGCCCACCTTGCGTACGCGGCCTCCCCCGGGTGCAGCAGGTCAGGGAATTCTTCCTCGCGCACCCCGCCGATTTCGGTTGCGAAGGGCGTGTGCGAATCGCACCAGGCCACTCCGCGACGGGCCGAGGCGATCGCGCGGAGCCTGGCGTTCAGGTCGAGGATCGCCGCGGGAGAAGGGATCCCATGAGGGTCGCGCGGCATCACCGCGCAGAGGACGACGGGGATGCAGGGACGGTTCCTCTGCACGAGATCCAGCATCTCCCGCACGTTGAACGCGACATCCGCAGGCTGCGCTCCGAGGTGAAGGTCGTTGGTGCCGATCAGGAGAACCAGCGCCTTCGGTTCCAGCGAAAGGACGTCGGCTTCGAAACGGAAAAGAAGGGTTCGGGAAGTGTCCCCGGCGATGCCGCGATTGGCGACGCTGAGGCCGGGAAAGGCGCCCGGAAGATCCTTCCACCACGCCGTGATGGAATCTCCCGCGAACACGACTGCGCCGCGATCGGTCTCCCGCATTGCAGAAAACGCCGCGCGCGCTTCCTCCCAACCCCGCGGCTTCGCGTTGGTCCCGCGCCCCGGCATGACCGTGACGATTTTCGGCGCGCGGGCAAACGGAAACATCGCGCCTGCGGCGAGAGCAAGAACGAGCGCCGCAATCCACGTGATCTGGAGCCGGCCGATGCGCGGGCGCGAGGGAGCAACGGGCGGCGCTGTTTCCATGACGCGGGCATGATGCCCCCGCGGCAACGGCTTCACAATGCCGCAGGCGATCGCCCGCTACTTGAGGGCCTTGAAGTGCGCGATGAACTCCTTCTCGAACACTTCCGCATCCTTGATCCCGAGCGACTCCGTAAAGTCGTCCCACGAGATCTTCCCGGCTCGTTCCTTGTCGAGGTATGCCGCGAATTTCTCGCGGTATTTGCCGCTCCGCAGGAAGTGGCAGAGCGCCCAGCCTTCGGAGTAGTACGCCTTCATCTGCATCGGGTTCGGCGCCCCGCCGATCAGCGTCTTGAGAGGGACGAGAGTTTTCGACGATTCCATCTGCTTGCACTCGTCGAGCAACTTCTTCATGACGCCGCCCTCGACGATTTCCTTCCCCTTCCAGACGGTCATCGCCCAGTACGAAGCAAATCCCTCGTTGAACCAGATGGCGCTCGAGGCGCCGGGCTGGCCGCCGCCGATCGAGAGGCGATTGTGCAGCAACTGGTGCGTCGCTTCATGCTTGAGCACGAACATCCAGTCGTCGCCAGCGGGCTGCTCGAGCCCCGTGTGAAGGGTCTTTGTGCCGGGATCGTAGTAGCCGCCCGGTCCGCCGTCGCCGCCTCCGGGCATCTGCGGGCCGCCGCCCTTTCCTCCGGGGCCGCCGGGAGGACCGCCCGCGGCACCGCCGGGACCGCCGGGACCGCCCATCTGCATGTTCGCGAGGAAGACTTTCCGGGTCTTGTAGAAGCGCACCTGCAGCAGCTCCCGCGCTTCCTCGCTCTTGATCCTGTCCTTGAACGTCACCACGAACGCGCGGTGCAGGTCCTCGAGCATGGTCGCGACCTGTTGAAGGGTCTTCGACTCGGCGTCGGACTGGATTTCGTAGGTCGCGGATGTCGCGACGAGCTTTGCCCAGCCCTTTTCCTTTGCGGCGACGATCTTGACGGCGGGCTCGGCCGCAGCGGGGAGGGCGGCGAGGGCGAGGACGGCGGCGAGAAGGCGCATGCTATTCCTCCAGGGAGAGGGCGAGGTCGTCGATGTCGAGGGAAGCGGCCGAGGAGCCGGGCTCCTGGGTATTGATAGAGAATGTCAGGCCCGCGATGTCGTCGCCCTCGGCGGGGGAAGCGGCGCCGGTCGGACCGGCGGAGAAATCAGAGGCGCGGACAAGGATGTCGCGCCAGCCGTCGCCGGTGGTCGTGGCCATGGCGGCCCATGGTGTCACCCGGTCGCGGAAGAGGACACCGACCTGCACGGTGCGCGCGGCGGTCCGGACGCGGATGCGAACGGAGAGCCTCTTCGACCAATCGACGGTGGCGGGAAGCGTGACGCGTGCGCCGACGATCGAGCCACCCTGGGCGGTGGCGCGTTCGAAACCGTCCTTCGCGACCGCGAAATCCTCGAAGACGACCGTTTGGCGGACGGGCAGGAGTTTCGTCCACGCCTTGCGTTTCGATTCGGAGGCCGCCTGGACGCTCAGGACACCCTTGTATCCGCCATTCACGAACGACGGTCCCGCGAGAGGCGCCTCCCGCCCCACCGCTCGGACGGCCGAGGTCCCGTGAGGCTCGACGTACACATCGCCGGTCTCCACGTCCACGGTCAGCGCGTCGCCGTCGCGGGCCAGCGTCAGCCGCACTCCCTTCGCGATCGCCAGGACATGCCCGTCCACCCGGAATCCGGCACCCTCGGGCGCGGTCAGTGTCCCGCTGGCGGTCGCCCCGTCGACGATGGCCTTGCCGTCGCACAGCAGCTTGCCCTGGATATCGAGCAGGCGGATTGAAGCCAGAGCCCGCGTCGGCGGCGCGGGATCGGCGGGCGGCTTCGGCGCCGGATCGACGGGCGGCTGGGGAACGGGTTCGACCGGCGGCCTCGGGCCCGGATCGGTCGGCGGCTGAGGCACGGGGTCCACTGGCGGATCGGGTTTCGGGTCGACGGGCGCAGGCGGCTTCACATCAACGGACCCGGGCTTCGCTTCGACTGGCTTCGGCTCAAAAATCTGCGTCAGTCGGCCCTCCCCGTTGGATGGCGCGGGCTTGCGGGGCGGAAGCGACTTCCAGACGAGGCCGCAGGCGGCGAGCACCGCCGCGGCGGCGATCCAGCCGCCCCAAGTGAAACCCTTGCGCCGCAAGGGGATGTGTCGTTCGGAAGCGCGCGTTTCCACGGACAGCAGCAGCACCGCTTCACGGCAGGCATCGCACGAACCCAAGTGCTCCATCAGCGCCTCCCGCCCGAATTCGGGCAGGCTCCCCTCCACATGCTGCGCGATCGTTTCCGGGTCCGGACAGGTCATGCCCCTTTGTCACCGGCTTTTCGGGAAAAGTACGCGCAATTTTTCGCGGGCGCGCGAAAGCATCGGCGAGACGGCGTTGAGCGGGATCGCCAGCACCGATGCAATCTGCCGGTACGTCGCGCCGTCGAGGTGGAACAGCTTCAGCATCAGCCGGTCGCGCGCGGGCAGCTGGTCCATGGCCGCCCGCACGCCCGCAATGTCCGCCGGCTCCTCCACCGGCGGCGCTTCGGGGTCGCCGGCGTCCTCAAGCGGCCGGAAGCGAAGCGAGCCTCGACGCAACTCCGTCCGCACTGAATTCAGCGTGACGCGTGTCGCGATCACGCGCAGGTACGTTGCGAGCGATGCGCGTCCCTGCCAGGCGCGCAGAGCCGCGCGGTCCTTGTCCAGGAGGGCGACGAGCGCGGACTGCACCGCCGACTCGACATCCTCTTCGCGGGCCGCGCCTGTGGCCCGCTTGAGCGCCGCGCCCGCCGCCCCGGCAAGCGCCTCGCGAAACGTCGCCACGAATTCCTCCCACGCGCCGGGCTCGCGGCGGAGGCAACGGTGGACGAGGTCGCGGTCGGCCATGGACCGATCTTACGCGCGGGGCCGTCATTCGTTGGAATACGGAGGGCGGTGGCGACAGTTAGGTAAGTCCGCAATTCAATCTCCCCCCCATGGAGCCTGCGATGATTCCACTTCGAGATTTCTCCGAACAGATTGCCGCGGTCGTCGACCGCGTCGCCCCCGCGGTTCTCCACGTCAAGGCGCTGATGGAGAAGCGTCCCGGAGTCGCCTCGGGCTCCTCGGTCATCGTCGCGCCCGACGGGTACGCGCTCACCAACTCGCACGTCGTGCACGGCGCGACGGCCGTCGAAGCGACGCTGGCGGACGGCCGCACGATCCTCGCGGACATCGTGGGAGACGACCCGGCGACGGACCTCGCTGTGCTGCGCCTCGCCTCTTCCGGTCTCCCGCACGTCGCGCTGGGCGACTCGAACGCGCTCCGGGTGGGCCATCTGGTGCTCGCGCTCGGCTCCCCGCTCGGACTGGACCGGACGGTGACGTGCGGCATCGTCAGCGCGCTGGGCCGGACGCTGCCTGGCGGGCGGACGGGACGTGTGATTGAGGGCGTCGTGCAGACGGATGCGCCGATCAATCCCGGCAACAGCGGCGGGCCGCTTGTCGACGCCGAGGGCCGGGTGGTGGGCATCAATTCCGCGGCTGTCTTCCCGGCCCAGGGGCTGGGATTCGCCGTACCGTCGAACACGGCAACGTTTGTGCTTTCGGAGATTCTCGCGCACGGGCGCGTCCGCCGCGCCTGGCTCGGCGTTTCTGCGCAGGAGATCCTCGTGCCGGCGCGGCTGGCGAGGGCTGCGGGCGTTGCGGCGACCCGCGGCGTTGCCATCCGCGAAGTGGCACCGGGATCCCCGGCGGCCGCCGCAGGGATCCGCCCCGGCGACATCCTCGTCGGCGCGGGCGGGAAACCGGTGCAGTCGATCCTCGACCTTCATCGTTTCCTGGGGCATGACGCGATCGGTACGGAAACGACCGTGGAGTTGCTGCGGGCGGAACGGCGGATGACTGTGGCGGTGCGGCCGAAGGAGATGGGAAGCGCTGCCTGAGGTCGGACCGACCTTCCACGACGCCCGCTTCCCTGCTGTAATGCCGGGCTCGCATGCTCTTCGACCCCTCGAAGTCCAAGGCCTCCGGTGCCACCGCCCACCGCGACGGCGGCGGCGCGTTCGCGGTCGAGCCTCCTGCGCGCGGCGTCATTCCGCGCGACGCGGTCGGGGCGGAAGCGCTTTTCGGCGTGTCGCGGCAGCAGACGAATCCGTCGCGCTGGTCCGGCGAACGTTGGGGCGCGTTCACGGCGGAGCTGCGGTCTGCCGGGATCGAGGTTCGCGAGGACCGCGCGACGAAGGCGGCGTTCGTAACCGACGCGGGTGGGCTCGCGCTCGGCGCGCCGCACGGCGTCGTCACCGCACGGTCTGCGCTTCACGTCGCCGCCGTCATGAAAGCCGCGCAGCGCTTCCGCGTCCCTGTCACCACGCGCGGTGGCGGCCTCACGACGGAGGGAGAGACCGTCGCGTTCGGCGGGCTTGCTCTCGACATGACCGGGATGAGCAAGGTGAAGCACGTCGACCGCGAAAAATTGCTGGCGCGCGTCGAGGCCGGAATTTTCTGGCACTCGATGGCCGAAGTTCTGCGGAGGCAGGGCCTCGACTACATCAGCGCCCCGCTCAACTTCACTTCCAGCGTCGGCGGCACGATCGCCGTCGGCGGCATCGACGTGAACGCGGCGAAATGGGGGTGCAGCGCCGACCAGTGCGTCGCGATGGAAGTCGTGACGCCGACCGGCGACATCGTCGAGTGCTCCGAGTCCGAAAACCCGCAGCTCTTCGAGCGCGTCCTCCTCGGCTACGGGCAGTTCGGCGTCGTGACGGAAGCGACGATGCGCATTCGGCCGTACACACCGTGCCGCATGCACTACCTCTTCTATGACGACCTTCGCCGCGCCATCGGCGACCTGCAGCTCGTCGTCAGGAGCGAGGCGACCGACTACAGCGGCATCCTCACGATGAAGGACCGCGCGAACAACCTGCTGTTCGCGTTCGACGACGACGAGCGCGAGCGCGCGTTTTTCGCCAATGTGCGGCCGAAATTGCGCGGACTCACCGAAACACAATTCGCGCTGCGGGCGGCGGCGCACTACGCGCTGCGCCCGTGGCAGCTCCCTGAGGCGCTCTGGCTCTACCGCCGGAAGAAAACCCTCCTTCCCGAGTTCGAGCGCCCCGAGCACCTCCGCGACGGCAAGCTGTTCGATCGCACGGTAGTTTTCTCCCGCGCGGTCTGGCGACACTGGGGAAACCGCACGATGGTCATCCCCGACCTCGCGATGAGCGCGGAGAAATTCGCCGACGCGGTTCTCGAGGGAAACAAGGTGATGCGCAAATACTTCAAGGCCTACACCCTCTACTGCGTCGCGATCCGCGTCTTCGGGAAGCGGGAGCGCTACGAGCTCTCCTGCATGCCCCCCGACGCGGAAGGCTGGGGCTACGGCTGCGAGTTCGAGCCGATGTTCAAGGCCGGCGAGTTCAGCCGCGATTACCTGCAGAGCTTCAAGAACGCCATCTACGACGTCGGTTTGAAATTCGGGGGGAGTTACTACCGATTCGGCGGCGCGATGAAGGGGTACATCCGTCGGATGTTCGGGGACGAGCTGGTGGACCGGCACCTGGCGATGAAGCGGGCAGCGGACCCGGGGATGGTCCTGAACCCTGACGTGGTGTTCTAGATGCCCGTGGCGCTTTTCAGGAGAATCCCGCCTCCCGCGACCTTCGCGTCCTGCTCCGGCTGCGACATCTGCGCGCTCGCGTGCCCGGTCTGGCAGCAGACACACGACCTGCGGCTGACGCCGAAAGGCCGCGCGACCGCGCTTCAGGGCGGCGCCAGCGCGGCCGACCTCGTCGAGTCGATCGCCGCGTGCACGATGTGCGGCTCGTGCGTCCCCGCGTGCCCGGAGGAAATCGACCTGCTTGCGATGACGCTTTCCCTCCGGGCGGCACTCGCCGCCGCGGGGAATTCGCCGCTCGTCTCGCTCGCCGCCCGTTACCTGGTTCCGCCGCGCGTCACCTCACGCCTTCCGGTCCATCTGAAAACCGTTCTCCTCGCCGAGGAACGCCTCCTCGCGGACCCTGCCCTCCTCTCCGCCGCCACCCTCCGCCTCGGCGGCCCCGCGCACGTAGTGGTCGCCGCCGACTCCGGGCGCGACATCGCCACGGCTCTGGAAGCGGGGCTTTCCCCGCCGCCCGGGCGGCTCGAGGAATTCCTCGCCGGACTGCGCGGAGCGATGCGCGTCGTCACCACCGAGGGATTCCTCAATCCTCTCCTGAAAAAATGGCTCCCCGGCCTGCCGGTTCGCTCGCTCGGCGAGGCTTGCCTCGCGCTCGCCGGGATTCGCCGCGCGCTCCGCCCGACGGACTTTTACGTCATCGAAGCGCGCGCCTACCACGCCGACCGCGAGCGCCTCGTCCTCCTTTATGACGCATTGCGTCATGAGACCGGCTGCGACATCAATCTGGACCTCCAGCGCCTCGCCGTCCCCACCGTCGCCACTTCCCTGAATGCCCGGTTCGGAAGCGGCCCCGTCCGTATCGCCGAACAGGTGAAGTGGATTCTCGAGGGGAGGCACCCGAAGCGGATCGTCGTCGAAAACCTGGAGGACGGCGAGGCGATCCGGCGGGAGAACGACGTGGAAGTGGCGCATGTCGCGGCGATTGCGGCCCGCGACTGACAGCGCGAGCAACGATCGTCCTGCGGCTCGCGTCACCGGCCCAACCGGCGCGCGAGCGAAGGTGAGACAGTGATTTGGCTTTCAACGCGCGCCGGGCGGGCCGACGCAGCCTGACCTGCAGGGATTTCGCTCAGGCTCTGAGATCACTTCACGTCGAAGCTCTTTCTCGCGACATAGACTCTCCCCGCATCTCCCGTCGCGGCGATTTCATCGACGAGATCCTCGAGCCGCCGCTCGATCTTCCCTGAGAAGGCCTTCTTGCCGTTGATCTCGACGATGACCTCCCGGTCGAGGTCAACCAGTTCGTCCGAGAACCAGACCGTCACGCGGCCGACCTTTCGCGCTTCGATGGAAATCTTCTGTCCTTCGACGCGGCCTGCGAGGAGCGCCGTCCCGTCGCGGCCCTTCTTCACGTAGTCGCGGCGGCGCTCGGCCTCCGTGCCGGTGGCGCTGACGGGGATATCTCCGCGCGTAGGGTCGAGCGGGGCGGCGCCGCGGAGGGTCTCCGCGGCAAGCCAGTGGTGGCGCGACTGGGCGACGCTGACGAAGCGCTGGATGACGGCGGCCGGACAGGTGTCGCGGCGCTGCGCCGCGGCCCATTCGGCGAAGGCGGGGAGCCACGACTCGTCCTTGTCGCCGTGGCCCCAGTCGGGCTCCTCTTCGAGCGAGGCGGGCGAGCCCAGGCCGTCGCGCAGAAACGCCGCCGCTTCGCGAGTCGCCTCGAGCATAAGGCCATCCTCGAGCGCGCCGACGCGGGCCTGGATCGGGAGGCCGCGGAGATTCGCGAGGAACGGCATGGTGCGGACGCGCGCGCCGCTGATCCACGGCGCGGCTCCGGCCCAGCGGTCCGGGTGCAGCATCGCGATTTCCCACGCGCCGTTGCCGCCCATCGACGACCCGTTGATGAACGCGCGGTCAGGGTCCGCCGGGCACCGCCGCAGCACGGCGTCGAGCGCTGCCAGCGTCACCCGCCGCTCCGCCTCCGTCGAGCCCCACCCATTTCCGAAATTCGGCGGCGAGTGCGGCGCCGCAACGATCCATCCGGACTGGCGGGCGAGGGAGGCGAAGCGGTCGCGGCGCTCGCGCGCTTCGCCGGAGGTGACGTGCATCGTGACGAGGACCGGGCGCGGGCCGGGGAAGCGCTTGCGGTCAGGCAGCGCGAGGAAGCAGGGCGCGCGGTCGCCGGCGGCGTTCCACGCGAATTCGATGAAGTCGGGTGCGGCGGCGGGATCGCTGAAGTCGAGCTGGTGGGCGAGAAGCTCGAGGACGGCAATCGGGACTCCGTCGGACCTGAACGCAGCGGCCATCTCGTGGCGGGCGCCGGCGTCGCCGGTCATGACGCACTGCGTCAATTGAGCGAGCAGCTCCGCGCGCCGCTGCTCCCCCGCCGCGAAGAGCCAGTCCTGGGCGACCGACCTGCGCTTTCGCCTTCGCTCCCGTTCCTCCGGAGCCGGGACCGAAGGCGCCGCCAGCAGCGCGTCCGCTTTCACCCAGTCCGCCGCCCACAGCGCCAGGTCGCGTACCCACGTTCCGCCCTCCTTCCGCCAGTTCAGCGCCGCGCGGGCCTCGGCATTCTCCGGCTCCCTGGCCAGCACCGACTCCCACTCGGCCCGGGCCTCGTGGATCAGCTTTCTCTCCCGGCACCACTTCGCCAGCGCCGCATGCTCCGCCGCTTTTGCGTCGGGCTCCAGCTCCGCGGCCTTCGCGGCATAAACCTCCCACGACAGCGGCGCCTTTTCGACCCTGGCGACTTGACGGCGGTCGATGTGGAACTCGTCGTGCCGCCGCCGGAGCACGAGCGTCGAGCCGTCGTCGGACAGGACCGACCCCTCGAAGCTGCGCCCGCCGACAAGCACGACGATGTCGGCAAGAATCACGAGGAAGATCGCGGCGGGCATTCCGGCATGGTACCGCCGCCACCCTTCACCGCCCCGCCCGCCTCGCGATACGATGCGCCGCCCGCATGATCGCCCCCGCCGCCGGCCTCCCCTCCCGCACCGTCGATGTCCTCATCGTCGGCGCCTCTCTCTCGGCGGCGGCGTGCGCCAAACGCCTGGTCGACGCCGGCCTCCAGACGCTCGTCATCGAGCGCAAGAAACTCCCGCGCCACAAGATCTGCAGCGGAATCCTGTCGCCGCGCGGGCACCGCTTCCTGCTTGAGAATTTCGGGCCGCTTCCGCGCGAGATCCTCCACGAGCCGACGTCGTGCCGCGGCGTGACATTCCACTTTCCGAAGGCGCCCTCGATCGACATCGACTTTTTCGGCGGTCCGACGCCGCACTTGTACAGGAAGAACTCGGATTACTGGGCGATCCAGCGAAGCGGCGCGGCGGTGGAAGACGAGACGTCGTTCGCCGGGCTGGAGAGGACGGCGGAGCACGTGGACGTGCGGGTGACGCGTCGCGGGCGGCCCGAGACGATCCGGGCGAAGTGGGTCGTAGGGGCGGACGGACCGACGTCCCTCGTGGTGAAGTCGATTTATCCGGATTACCAGCACGCGATTCCCTGGTTTCTGGTGGGGCAGAAATTCCACGACATCGTGAAATGCCCTCTGGACCAGCAGTACTTCCACTTCTGGTTTCACCCGGGACTGGGGCACTACACCTGGAGCCACGCGCGGGACGGGCGGCAGATCGTCGGCGTGGGCTTCGACGCGGGCCACAATTTCGACAAGGCGCACGCGAATGTCGTGAGGTACATCGGCAAACGCCATGGCGTTGAGCTCGGGCCTGCGCAGGACTCCGAGGCCTGCGGCGAGAATTTCGGACTGTCGCTCATCAACAAGTATGTCTTCGGGAGGGGACGCGTGCTGATCACGGGGCAGGCGGCGGGGTTCCTGAACATGATGGCTGAGGGGATGTCGGCTGCGCTGCATTCGGGTGCGATCTGCGGCGAAGCGATTGCCGAAGCGGCGTTTCACGGCGAACCGGCCCAACGCGTCTATCGACGCTTCATCGAAAGCGAGGTCCGCCGCTGCAGCGACCAGTGGAATCCGCTTCAAATCGCTTTCGGGCGACCGCACGAGGCGGATTTCTGGGCGGCGCTGCGGCGACTGGGATGGACGGAGAGGCTTCAGGTGATCGGCGAAGTCGTGATGTTCGTGCGCCTCTATGCGAAGTTTCGATGGGGGAGGCAGATTCTGGGACAGGCGGTGGAGCGGCTTCTGAAGGGGAGGTACGACGCGCGGAGATGGTGGTAGGCCGGGCGAAATTGAAAGTCGTGGCAGGAGATTTTGAACGCGTGTTCAGAGAATCTTACACCTGAAACCATGTTGTACACTTTGCTCATGATTCGTACATAATTGCACGTTGAAAACCCCAATTTAACCAGCTTTACGCACTTTAAGTTGGCCAACGCTTTGCAAGCAGTCCTCGCCCCACGCGCCTCACCGCGCGGCACCGTCCCCGCCCTTCGCCCTCCACGGAACCCGGACGCGACAGGAGACTGACGATGAAAAGAACGATCGTGTGGAGCGCGGCGATCCTGGTTTCCGCTGCGCTTTCTGCCGGTGCCTTGACGCTGCTGGTCATCTCCGAAGCTCGCATCGTCCAGGAAAGCGAGCGCGTCGTCCTCGGCACCGTGCTGACCGCGCAGGCCCAATGGCTCGACCCCGATGGCGACGGCGTTCAGTCGATCTACACCGTCGCAACGTTTCGCGTCGACCAGAACATCAAGGGGCCCGATCAGCCCGGGACCCTCCTGACCCTCCACGCATTCGGCGGCACGATCGGCAACCGGACCATGACCGCCCCCGGCGTCCCGCTCTTCCAGAAAGACGAGCGCCTCGTCCTTTGCCTCACGAAGGAAATCGCCACGGCCAAGTTCTCCGCTGTCGTCGGCGCGGTGCAGGGACGGTGGGTCGTCCGCACCGACTCAAACGGGGTCGACCAGGCCCAGCGAGATTTCGAGCATGTTTCTTTCATGAGCTTCGACGCAAACGGAAACCTGGTCGCGGCGAAGACGCCGGACTCGAAGGAAGAGCCGCTTGCCGATGTGCTCGCCCGGCTCCAGGCGGAGGCGAAGAAATGAAGCGCTTCCTCGGACTCTGCGCTCTCGCGGCGATGGTGGCGTTCCCGCATGGATCCAGCGGATACGTGACCTATGGGCCGCCTCCACCGAAGTGGGGAGGAGGAGCGTTGGGAACGTCCTCGGGCGGCAACGTGGACTGGCTGTTCTCGGAGGCCGGCACTCCGGACATGGCCGGCGCCCCTGCGACGAAGGATGGCGAGTGGGTCGTGCTGATTGACTGTCTGAAGGCGTGGGAAGACGCGACGGCGGGCAACCTGGACCTCCGGTACACCGGCACGACAACGGTGGCGGCGGCGACGGGCGACGGAAACCACATCGCGGGGTGGGAGGAGACCTCCTGGGGATTCGGCTCGAGCGCGATCGGCGTGTGCTCGTTCGACTATTCCGGCGGGACGATGACGGACGCGGACGTCGAATTCAACGGCGTTCATTTCACATGGTCGGACGCGGTGCTCATGCGCAAGGTGGCGCTTCATGAATTCGGCCATGCGATCGGGCTGGGCCACGAGACGTCGGAGACGGCCATCATGAATCCGGTCGTTGGGTCGGTCTCCGACCTTCAGCCGGACGATATCGAGGGAGCGGTGGCGCTATACGGAACCGGGTCGGGATCGGACGGGATTGACGAATCGTCCCCGCCGCCTCCGCCTCCGCCCCCTCCGCCTCCCCCGCCTCCGCCCCCTCCGCCCCCTCCGCCTCCGCCCGATCCGGGAGTTTCAAACGAAACTCCACGCGCTCAACCCGCGCCGTCTGCTGGAGACGGCGGCTCGGGTGGCGGGAGCAGTTCCTCAAGCCCGTCGGACGACGACGATGACGACTATGGAGGCGGGCTGAAGGGGAAGTACAAGCGCTACAAGGACAAGTACTGCATCGTGGCAACGGCGGCTTGCGGGTCCGAGAACGCATCGCGAGTCGAAGGACTTCGAGCGATGCGCGACAGGTCGCTGCGCGGGACCGTAACGGGAGCTGGCGTGGTTGGGACCTATGAGAACGCGGCGGCTCCGCTGGCGCAGGTGGTGAAAAAGAGTGAAGTCCTCAGGGCGCTCGTGAGGGGGGCGCTCTCGAGGTAACGGGCTCGGGGACGGCGCTGTGTTGGCGCCATCCCCGGGCTTTCTTTTTGCTCGCGCTCTCGGAGTCGTCGTCGATCGGCTTCTGATGTCTGCCGGGCGCGGCAGCCTGACACGCGGGATTCTTGCTCGCGCAGAGAGACCTGCAAATCGGTTACGCGGACACCGAGAGGCTGCGTCGAGGCGTGCAGTCATAAAATCATACGTATCGTCCCTCATTGCGCCGCGCATATCTTGCCAGAGACGGATCGAACTCGAGAATCAAACAATAACGCAACATGATGTAATTAAAGTCTTTACATCACTCTGATGGAAGTGTTGTTTGCCGCCCCACGGCCCGGTCTCTGGTTTGCTTTCAAGACACCTAGACTCCAGCAAGGAGACCGTCATGCTCACCAACGAAAATACGTTTGCGGCGGGATTCATCCACGGATTCGCGGCAGGAATCGAAACGGCCGAAGCGCTCGCTAAGTCGCCCGAACTGCCGGCCGCGCCCGGCACCTCGACCGCCCCCGGTCTCCCTCCGGGAACGCGGCTCTTTCGCGACACAGAAAGACGCGCTCCCCGGCTCGTCCTGCCGGCGACGCCCTACCCAGACGCTTCTCCGGAGGACGTCCTCGAAACCTTCAAATTGGCCTGCTTCTCGGGGGAGTTCGTGGAAGCGGGACGGTGGACGCTTCCCGCCTCGCTCACGCTCGAGGGTGAGTCGCTCGCGCCGGTGCGGCCCTGGGAGCTGCGACTGCTGGGGCCTGCGGAACTGGTGCTTTGCCACATCGACGGTTGCTGGCGCGTCGCGCAGCGCGAAATTGCGAGAAGTGCGGCTCTCTCGTAGTCGGCCCAGACGGCCGGGGAACGCTCCCCGGCCGTCAGTGCACGCGGCCGATCGCGGATTTCAGGTAGTCCCCTTCCGGGAACGCCGCGACCACGGGATGGTCGCAACCTGCGCCCCGGACCTCTGTGACCTCGAATCGCCGCCCCGACGCGCGCGCCGCTTCCGCGAGGCTCTGGAGCAGATCCTCTTTCCGGAAATGGCTCGAGCAGGAGGCGGCGCAGAGGATTCCGCCGGGCGCCGTCACGGAGAGGGCCAACCGGTGCAGCCTGAAATACGCCCGGTGCGCGGCGGGGAGCGACGCCTTGCCGGGCGCGAAGCTCGGGGGGTCGCTGACGACGAGGTCCCACGATTTCCTGCGCCGCGCGGCTCCCTCCAGGAATTCGAACGCGTCCGCGGCGTGGAAGGCAGCGCGCTCGAGCCGGAAGTTGTTGAGAGTGAAATTCCGGCGGGCCGCGGCGAGTGCCGGTCGCGAGACGTCGACGGTCTCCGTGGAAGCGGCGCCGCCGCGGGCGGCGTAGAGGGAGAACCCGCCCGTGTAGCCGAAGAGGTTCAGGACGGAGCGGCCATTGGAGATTCGCTCGACGCATTCGCGATTCTCGCGCTGGTCGAGAAAGAGTCCGCCCTTGGAAGCGCGGCCGGGGGCGGCTTCGAAGAGGAGGCCGTTTTCGCGGATGGTCATTGCATCGGGGACGCGGCCGAAGAGAATCCCGCCCTCGCGATCGATCGCGCCGCGGACTTTCAGCGGCTTCGCTGTGTCGGCCAGGCGAGCTTCGATTCCTTCGTAGAAAGCGCGCGCGCCCCTTCCGTCGAACCGCGCGACAGCGACGTCGCCGTAGAGATCGAGGTGCAGGCCGGGTAGCCGGTCGGCCTCGCCGTGGACCCAGCGGAAGGCGTTCGTGCGCGAGAGGTCGAGCGCGGCGAGGCGGCGGGCCAGCGCTTCGCGAAGCCGCGCGTTGATCAGCGCTTCCGGATCGTCGACAGGCCCGGGCTCAATCACGCGCACGGCGATCGGCGACCTGGCGTCCCAGAAGCCGGTCGCGACGGGCTGGCCGGCGGAAGTCTGCACCGTGACGATTTCGCCGTCCGCCAGGCGCGGCGAGGCGGAGAGGGCGTCGCGGAAAATCCACGGTGCGCCGGCGCGGATCGCGCGGTCGAGCTTCCTGGCAAGCTTGACGGTGGGCACGGTGCGGGTTACCGGCCCAGCACGGCTTCGACCGCTTTCACGGTTGGCTTGATGACGGGCGGCTTCGCGAGCGTCGGGACGATCGCTTCGACCGTCTTGTACCCGTTGCCCGTGATGTAGGCGACGGTGAGCTCGTCGCGGCCGATCTTTCCTTCTTTGGCGAGTCTCGCGAGCGCGCCGATCGTCGCGCCGCCGGCGGTTTCGGTGAAGATCCCCTCCGTGCGGGCGAGGAGCTTCATGGCCGCCACTATTTCATCGTCTGAAATGCCGGCAGCGGCGCCGCCGGTCTTGCGGATGATGTCGAGGGCGTAGGAGCCGTCGGCGGGATTGCCGATGGCGAGGGACTTGGCGATCGTGTTGGGCTTCACGGGCACGATCTCGTCCTTCTTTTCGGCGAACGCCGTCGCGACGGGTGAGCAGCCGGCGCCCTGCGCGCCGCTCACGCGCGTCTTCACTTCCCCGATCAGTCCCAGCGTCTCGAGTTCGTGGAGTCCCTTGTAGATCTTGCAGAGCAGCGAGCCGCTCGCGATCGGCACCACCACGTGGTCCGGCGCGCGCCAGCCGAGCTGCTCGGCGACTTCGAACGCGAGCGTCTTGGAACCTTCGCTGTAAAACGGACGCAGGTTGATGTTCACAAACGCCCAGTTCTTAGTCGCGCTGATTTCCGCGCAGAGCCGGTTCACGTCGTCGTACGTCCCCTCGACGGCGATCAAGGTCGGCGAATAGCTCCCGATCCCCACGATCTTCGACGGCTCCAGGTCGTGCGGAATGAACACCACCGCCTTCATCCCGGCGACCCCGCCGAACGCGGCGACGCTGCAGCCGAGATTTCCCGTTGAAGCGCAAGAGACGGTGGCGAAGCCGAATTCTTTCGCGCGTGACACTGCGCACGCGACAACCCGGTCCTTGAACGAGTACGTCGGGTTCACGGCATCGTTCTTGATCCAGAGGTTCGTGAGCCCCAGCTCCTTGCCGAGCCGCGGCGCCGGGACGAGCGGGGTGCAGCCCTCATGAAGCGTCACGATGCAGTCTTCGCTCACGGGCAGAAGCGGCAGGTACCGCCAGATCGACCGCGGTCCCTTCGCGACCGACTCGCGCGTCATCTGCCTCCGGATTTCGTCGTAGTCGTAGATGACCTCGAGCGGCCCGTAGCAGTCCTCGCAGACATAGACCGGCCCGATCGGTACGACGGCGCCGCACTCGCGGCATTTGAGTCCTTTGAGACGCGCCGCGGTGGCGGCGCGGGAATCTGTCGCGATGGTCATGATTTCTCCCAAGAAGCCCCGGCGGCGGCGCCGAGTTCGAGCACGCGCGCGGTGGCTCCGACTTTGCTGAACTCCGCGGCGAGAGCGGCGCCGACTTCCCTGGCGTGAGCCGTCGTGAACGCGACCAGCGTGGGCCCGGAACCCGAGATGGCGGCGCCGAGCGCGCCCGCCTTGATCGCCGCTTCGCGCGCGGCGGGCCACACCTTCACCAGCGGCGCGCGGTGATCCTGGTGCAGCCGGTCGTCAAGCGCCCACGCGGGCAGGAAGGAATCGGAAGCGAGCGCGGCCGCCAGGACGGCGGCGCGCGCGATGTTGTGGACGGCGTCTTCGCGCGAGATCGATTTCGGCAGGAGTGCGCGCGCCTTCGCAGTTTCGACGGCAAAGTCGGGGATCGCCGCGACGACGCGCAGAGTTTCCGGCCACGGAAGGGTCACGACGTGCGGCGGGGCCGCGATCGTGAACGATCCCCAGAGGCACGCGGCGAGGTTGTCGGGGTGAGGCTCCAGCTTCAATGCGAGCGCCAGAATCTCCTCGCGCCCCGGGTTCCTCCCCGAGAGCGCCGCCGCGCCCGCCAGCCCCGTCACGATCGCCGCGGCGCTCGACCCCAGCCCGCGCCCCAGCGGAATCCGGTTCACGCAGGAAATTCGCGCCTTGAGGGAGCTTCCCCACGCTTCCATTCCCAGCGAGCAGGACTTTGCGATGAGGTTGGAGGCGTCGGTCGGCAGCGCACCCGCCCCCTCGCCGCTGATCTCCACGTGCCAGCGATCGGCGGCGCAGAACGCAGCCTCGTTCTCCAGCGTCAGCGCGAGCCCGAACGCGTCGAAGCCCGGACCGAGGTTGGAAGTTGTCGCCGGCGCGCGGACGGTGACGTCCTCGCCGGCCTTGAGCGGTTTCGCCTTCGGCATGGGCCTGCGGCCGGCGGCGGGTTCCCCCGCCGTCACCTGGAACGCTTTGGTCATGGGCAACGTATTCATGCCGTCGATTCCCTCGACTTCGCTGGCGGCAGGCCCGCGGCATGCCGCGGGCCTGCCTCTGCTAGGAATGCCTATTCTTCCACGCGAATCAATCGCGGCCGGTCCCTGAGAATTCCGGTCGCATCGATCTCCGTGCACGAAACCTTCACCGCCATCTCCTCCGCCTCGTGCGTCAGGATTTCAATCCGCCCCTTCCTTGCCCCCGCGTCCACGATCGAAGCGCGCACCGCCGCGATCGAAACGCCGTGCCTCCCCAGGATCGTCGTCAACGTCCCGATCGCGCCGGGCGTGTCGGCAATCGGGAAGCGCAGGTAGTAACGCGTGCGGACTTCGTAGATCGGGCGGAACTTGTCGGAGCTCCAGTACAGCGTGCGCTTGCGGACGCGCGTCTCGGGGAGCTTGGTTCCGCGGGGGGAGTGAAGCGCCCGTTCCGCGATCTCGATGATGTCGGAGAGCACCGCGGAAGCGGTCGGCATCTGCCCCGCGCCGCGGCCGTAGTACATCGTCTCGCGCGAAGCGTCGCCCCTCACGAACACGGCGTTGAACTCGTCGCGCACTGAGGCGAGCGGGTGGTTCTTCGGAACCAGCGTGGGGTGAACGCGCAGCTCGACATGGCCGTTCGTCTTGCGGCCGATCGCCAGGAGCTTGATGACGTAGCCGTTCTCGCGCGCGAACGCCAGGTCCTCGGGCCCGACCTCGCGGACTCCTTCGACATGGATGTCGCCACGCTCCGGCCGCACCCCGAACGCAAGCGTCGCGAGGATCGCGAGCTTGTGCGCCGCGTCCTCGCCGTCGACGTCGAGCGTCGGGTCCGCTTCCGCGAACCCGCGCTTCTGCGCCTCCGCGAGCGCCGCTTCGTACGACATCCCGTCCTCCGTCATCCGCGTCAGGATGAAATTCGTCGTGCCGTTCACGATCCCCGCGACCTTCTCGATCCGGTTCGCGGCCAGCCCGTCCTGCAGCACGCGGATAATCGGCACCGTCCCGGCGACGCTTCCCTCGAACCCGACCTCGACGCCGACCTTGTCGGCCAGCGCGAAAATCTCGCCGCCGAATTTCGCGAGAAGCGCCTTGTTCGCGGTGACGACGTGCTTGCCGCGTTCGATCGCCTGGAGCAGGTAGGTCCGCGCGGGCTCGTAGCCGCCGATCAGCTCGATCGCGATTTCGACCTCGGGGTCGTCGAGCACCGCTTCAGCTTTCTCGGCCAGCTCGTACCCGTCCAGCGGGAATTCCCTGAACTGGTGAATCCCGCGGTCGGCGATCTTCTTGAGACGGAACCGGATCCCCGTCTTTTTTTCGATCAGGTCCCCGTTCTCGCGGAGCAGGCGCACCACGCCCGTCCCCACGGTTCCGAGCCCGATCAGCCCCAGCGTGATCTGTGCCACGAAAAAACCCTCGTTCCTTTTCGGGGAGACGAGGGTTGGCGACGAGGCTTCCCCTCTTATCTCCCCCGCCTGTCGCGGGTGGGAATTGGCACCTTTCCCTTTCAGGCGGTTGCCCCGGCGTCGTCGGGCCACGTCCCTCGGCCGGTCTGGATAAGAGGCGGGCAAAACTACGGATCCGGGGAAGCGCTGTCAAGCGCTACTTCGGATCCTGCCGGCCTTCACCTGTGACGCCGCTCGCGCAGCCTTTCGGCTCCCGCCAACCGCGACTGCAAGTCGTCAAACGTCAGCGTCCTTGCGCCCAGCGCGGCATAACGCGAGTGGATCAGCCGGTCCACCGGTCCCGCCCCGGCCGCCGGGGCATACGCCTCGGCTGTTTCCGGCCGGTCGGGCTCCACCTGCCCTGATCGAAACATCCGCGCGATGGCTTCCCGCGCACGTTCCTTCGGCAATTCGTAGTGGAACTGGAGAGCGTGATACGCCTCGAGGACAACGAGATCCGAGACCACCACCCGATCTCCGGCCCGCGCAGCCGCTTCGAGCCTCTCGCCGCAGACAGCCGCCATCCCGGCGGGCTCACCCGTGAGCAGCCTCAGCACCACCGAAGTATCCAGGCCGAGCTTCATCGGCCCTTCTTCTTCCCGATCGCCCGGCCGATGCTCCGCCGGATGTCCTCCATGCGGTGCGACTTCCCTTTTGCGTACTTCCTCGCACACCCGATCCACGACAAGTCAGGGCCCGGAGGGACCAGCCTGTACGCGACCTGGCCGCCTCGCACCTCGCGAACGAGACCCATCCGCTCACCAGGACGTACCCGCATCTCCTCGAGAAGAGCCTTCGGGAACGTGGCCTGGTTCTTGGACGTCAGTTTGATGTTCCACATGGAGGGCAGTTTAGGTCTGTTGCCTTACCAAGTCAATGCCGTAGTAAGGCGCGGTCTTACTTCGGCTCCATCACGATCCGGGCCTCGCCGGGCTCGAAGACCTCGAGGTCGGCGCGAGAACCGCTTCCTGTTCGGCTGGGGCGTTCGCTAAAGCCGCCTTGGGAATGACCTGGCCCCCCGCATTCGCAGAGTCGTCGTGCGCCTTGCCGGGCCTCACGAGTCGCCACGCCACGAACACCGCTAGAACCATCGCCACAAGGACTCCGAATACCTTCGTCCGCGGCCGAGGGCCTCGCGGTCCCCGGCCTGCGCCTTGGTCACCAGATCCGTGCAGTCGCGCATGGCAATACCCTCAAAGGCCTCCATGTGAATAGAGAGGGGCGCGCGCGAATTCTTGCCGAAATCCCGAAAATCCCGGACGAGGGCGTGGCCGGAAGGGGAGCCTTGCCCGGAGGGAAGCAGCAGCATGTCCGGGGGAATCGCCGGCGTTTCGAACGCCGGCTGTTCCCGCTTCCCGCCGGGATCACTTTCCCGGTGACATCTCGATGTCGAGCCAGCCCTCCGCCGTCACCGTCTGCTCGAACTGCTCGTAACCGTCCTTCGAGATTTCCAGCTGGATCGGCGTGCCGGTCGAGACCGGCAGCCCGTTTATCTCAAACGTCCCATCCTCGCGCGACAGGATCTCGCCCCCGGGACCGTCCACACCGAGCGTCCCCACCGCCTGCGGCCCTTCATCCTCCGACCAGCCGACCATTCCGCCGAATCCGAGACGGCCATTAGCGCCCTCGCCGCGAAGCTCGAATGAAGCGACCCGGATCAGGGCGCCGGCAATCGGCAGTCCTCGCCCGTCCCGGACTCGTCCTTTGAGTGCGCCGTTCGCTTGTGGAAGCGTCAGCTTCAGGTGTTTCGCGTCAAGGGCGCTGAAGTCGAGCAGCACCCACCCGTGGCCCGGCGCGTACGCGGCGACGAGATTCGTCGTTCGCGGGCAGTCGATGAGGCTGAAGCGCCCTTCAGCATCCGTGCGCAACTTCTGCTGTTCCAGGTTCGAGGCGAGCTCGCCGGGGCTTCCGAGAAGCAGCACGGCGCCGGCTACGGGCGCACCGAGGTGATCCACGACCTCACCCGCGATCTCGAGGCCCGGGAGAAGGGTGATGACGATGTCCGCGTCGGCCCCGGCGAGGGCGACCTCCTCGCTGCCGTCGTCGAACCCTTCTCGATTCGCGGAAATGACCGCCTTGCCGCGCGGATAAATCCCGTGGAAGAGAAATCTTCCCTCGAAGTCAGTCGTCACGCTCCTCGCGGATCCATCGGGGCAATACCCGAACGTGCACCCGTTCTGCAAGCCTTCCCAGTCAATGTACTGCATTTCGAACGTCACCTTCGCCCCTGCAACCAGGCCTCCCCGCGCGTCCACGACGCGTCCCCGGATGGCGACGCCGGACTTCAGTTCGATCTCGCGGGACACATGCCCGCCCTCCGGGAGCTTCAGGCGCCAGACGGACTCTCCAGCAGCGTTCGGCTCCTTGATCTCCCCTGCTTTTCTTGCCCGCACTTCGTCGATCCTGCGTTCGATCAGGTAGTCGAGAAACCCCGTCGCGAACGCGTGCAGGTCGTAGTCACCGGCCGTCGCTTCGAGACGGAATGCTCCGTCGGCGCCGGTCGTCGTCGAGGGGCCGGCTTCACCGGAAAGCTGCTTGCCCGTCAACCACACGCGCGCTCCCTCGACCGGGCGTCCATCCCGCGAATCCCGGACATGCCCCTCGACCACGGCAAGCTGCGATGAAGCGGCCGCCGTCGAATCCGTCCGTGCAGCATCGTTGGCATTGTTTCTGGCCGCGTCCGCCGTGGAAGGACTGTTCGTGGCCCCTTCTCCGTTCCCGGAGGCGCCCCGTTCGGCGACATGGCCCTGAGCGGAATCCTGAGCTCCGGACCCGAGCGGGCCGAATCGATGGAACGCGTACCACACTCCGATCGCCAGCAGCACGGCAACGGCCGCCGCGATCCCGACCGTGGGGCGATTCGGGCCTCCCGGCGCCGCCGGCCGGGCGTCACGCGAGAGCTTTTCCAACCGCGACGCCAGCCGCGCCGGCGCGCCCGTGCGAGGCGCAGCGGAGAGCTCGGTCTCCAGAAGCGCCATCGTGATCGCGACGCCCGCGCCAGCGAGGGCGCGCTTCAGCCGCTCGTGCGCCGTGTGCAGCCGGTCCGCCACGGTCCCCTCCGGGCATTCCATCGCCCGGGCGATGTCCGCGTACGCCAGCCCGTGCTCGTAGCGCAGCTCCACCGTCGTCCGCAGGCTCTGCTCAAGTCCCTTCACCGCCAGTCTCACCGACTGCGCCAGCTCGCTGCGTTCCATGGCATCCGCCTCCCGGTTTTCCTGAGAAGTGGAAGCCGCGGCCGCGAGCGCCTTCGCTTCGGCCGCGCGGCGCCGGCCCGTTTCGTGGGCCTGGTTGAGCGCGATGCGGTACAGCCAGCCGCGGAACGCCCGCGCGTCCCTCAGCCCGCCCAGCGACTCGATCATCCGCGCGAACGTCTCCTGCGTCGCGTCCTCCGCGTCCGGCTCGCTCCGCAAGTGCGACAGTTCCAGGCGCCAGATGTCGTCCTGCACCGCCGCCACGAGTTCCCCCATGGCCGCCCGGTCGCCCGCCTGGGACCGCTTCACCAGCTCGTCCACGTCGCGCATCGCTCGCCCTCGCTGTCCGGCTTCCGGGAGAATAGACGGGGAAGCGGCGGATTCCTTGGCGAAATCCGGAATTCAGATCTGCACCGCGCGTTTATTTGTCGTCCAACGGCTCCGGCTCAAGCGTGAGATCGAGCCAATGCGTGTCGCCAACGGTGCCGCGGGCATCCTGGTATTCGCGCTGGATCACGCGAAGGACTACTTCCACCTCAGGCCCGGTCTCCAGGCCTTCGAGCGTGAACTCGCCGTTCGCGTCCGTCAGGACTTCCGGGCGCTTGATGATCAGGATGGCCTCCATTCGGATCTCGTCGGCCGGGACTTCCACGTGGTGCATGCCTCCGCGGTCGAATTCGAGGACGCCCCGTGCGGGACCGGACCGGCGCCGGATGGACTCGACAACGACGAGGGCCCCCGGGACCGGAACTCCGTGGTTGTTCCGGACCCGGCCTTTCACGGCCGGACCTGCGTCCGGGAGCGTCAGGCGGATCGGTCCCGCGCGCAGGTCTTCGAGTCTCACGCCGGTCCAGCCGTGCCCCGGCGCCCAGGCAACGAGGAAGTTCGACTCTCCGGGCGGATTCTCGAATTCGAATGTCCCTGTCGTTCCGGTAAGAAGATGCCACGGGTTGGCGTGAGCGCCCCGAGGGTCGTCGATGTAGACGTGCGCGCCTTCAATGGGGCGGCCCGAAAGATCGGTCACCTCGCCCGCGACGGGAGTGCTCGCTCGCAGGGTGATCGAGATCTCCGTCGTCAAACCCACCAGCGGAACCTGGAGACCGCGTTCCGCGAAACCCGCACAAGAGAGTCGCAGCTCGACCGGACCGCCGGGGTAGAGGGCGCCGATTCTGAAGCGCCCCGCCTCGTCCGTCAGGGTCGGGCCGGCGCCCGGAGGCCCGAGGGGGTACTTGAACCCCCACTTCATGTCGCTTCCGGGAAGGCGGCAATCCTGACCGGAAAACACGACCTCGACCCCGGGAATCGCGCTTCCGGCCGGATCGTAGACAACGCCGCGGATTTCGCTCCCCGGCGTGAGCGCGACATCTCTCGTCGCCGGGACAGCGGGGTCCATGTCGACGAGGCGGAAGCGATCCGTCATGCCGATCGCGTAGTCGATGGGCGTGGCAAATTTCTGCGACAGCGGCCTTTCCTCCGGCTCCTCGCCTTCGTAGTGCCTCATCAGGAGCCAGGAGTGATGCCCGACGTGGCCTTCGGAAAAGGCGTCGATCAGGAATCGGCCCGTGCCGGCCTCGAGAGAGAATCGTCCGTGCGCATCGGTCGTGGCCAGGACTTCGTTGATTTCACCCTGCCGGTTCCCGCCCCACCGGGTCAGCACGACCGTCGCGCCGCTGAGCGGTTCGTTGGAAAGCGCGTCGACCACGCGACCCGTGAGCCGGGAAGCGGCGGACCGGATCTCCGTTTCCCCGCCGGCGCCGATTCCGGAGGAAGGAAACTTTCCGGCCTCCGCCCCGGGAGCGCCGGCCTTTTCGTCCCGGCCCGTGAGCCCGGAATTGCCGACTCCCCCGGCGCCGTCCCCCGAGGGCCGGTCGGCGGCGAGGCGCCACACCAGGAAGAGCGCGCCGATCGACAGCAGAACTACGGCCATCGCCCTCGTCCGTGCCTTTCGTCCGCCATGCAAAGCGCCCTCCGTCGCCCCGGACTCGCGCATGACTCGCTTCAACCCGTCGGCAAGCCCTTCGGGCGCGGGGATCCGCGGCTCCGCGGCGAGTTCGCGCTCGAGCAGCGCCAGCGTGACGACAAGCCCCGCGCCGGCGAGCGACTTCCTCAGGCGCTCGTGCGCGGTGTTCAGCCGGCGCGCGACAGTCCCTTCTGGCACCTGCATCGCTTCCGCGATCTCCGCGTATCCCAGCGCGTGCTCATACCGCAGCCGCACCGTCTGCCCCAGTTCCTCGTCGAGCCCCGCCACCGCCTGCCTGACCTGCGTCCGCAGTTCCTCGCGCTCGATCGTTTCCATGGGGCCGGCCTCCTTGTTGGCGGAAGCGCGGTCCGGGATGGGGGCGGCTCGCGCGCGGCGGACTTGCCGCGCCTTGTCCAGCGCGATGCGGTAGATCCACCCCGCGAACGCCGCGGGGTCGCGAAGAGACCCGATCGAGACGACGACCTGCCGGAACGTTTCCTGCGTCGCGTCCTCGGCGTCAGCGTCGTTCCCGAGCTCCGAGCGGAGAAGCCGCCAGATGTCGCCTTGCACCGCGACAACCAGCGCTTCGAGCGCCGCGCGATCTCCCGCGCGCGCCCGCCCGGCCAGGTCCTCCACGTCCTGCATCGCGCTTCTCCCGTCGATGTCCGGCTTCCGACAGAATAGAGAAGCGGTAACCGGATTTCTTCGCGGATTTCCGACTTAACGCCCGAATTCTCCCGAAGCCGAAGTTAAGCTGCCCCTCCGAACTCTCAATACTCACGGAGGCGGGCCATGAAACCCTTCGCTTCGGCAGTCCTGCTGGTCCTTGCAATGACAGCCTCCAGCCGTGCGGAAGACCCGCAGGGCATCTCGGAAGCGGCGGGCAAGGCGCGTGCGACGCACCTGGCCCAGGTGATCGCAAAATGGGAAACGGACACCGGAAAGCAGGTGGTGTACGACCTGGCGGGGTTCTGGAAGAAAATGGGGCCGAAGGCGACCTGGCAGAACATGGCCCGGTACATCAAGCTGGAGGACGGCGTCGAGGAGCCGCTGCGCACGGGGAGGGAAGTCGCGCTGTACGACCGGATCAAGGAATTCACGACAACTCGCAAGGAAGGCGAAACGCTCGGCATGGACAAGCTGCTGGTCCTCGCGCTCGAATCCGCCGAAATCGTCGAGGAAACTGTCAATTTCCAGGCTGTTACGCTGACGCTTCACAATGTCGTGCGCCTCATCGCCCGCCCGCTGCAATGGGCCGGTCCGCAGGACGAAGGCAACTTCGGGCACCCGGCGTCGGATCCCGCTTCGCCCGTTCTGGACGACTTGCGCGGCCTGGCGGCGACGAAGGGCCGTACGTTTGCGGACATCTGCGCGATCAAGAAGAAAACGGACGGCGAGGTCATCGACCTGCAGTGGCCGCTGACGGTGCTCTTCGACCTCAAGACCGGGATCTTCCAGCCGCAGCCCGGCGCGCGGGAAACGCTGTGGAATGGTGGCTGCCATTATTACTACTGGGTCGGCGCGCTGGGACACGCGACGCTCGGCTCGGTCGCGGTGATGGGCGGCCTGACCAAGGAACTTTCCGCGAAGAAGGCCATGGGCGACGGCGAGCAGGGCATCGTGCAGGTCTCCTGCTTCGTCGCCGGGTCGATGTTCGGCGCCGAGGCATATTCGAAGCGCGACGGCCTGCTGGGGTGGTTCGACGGGCGATGGAAAGGGACGGCGACGATGAAGTGGGATGACAAATCGGTGGAAGTGCCTCTCCTCCTGGAGATCACGGCAGAGGAAACCGGCTTCAGCATCTGTGCGCTCGAGCCCGAGACGCTCAAACGGATGCCGAACAAGGAAAACGAAACCACGAAGTTCAGCGTCCGGAAGGAAGGTGAGGGTGATGAGCAGAAGCTGTTCCTCGAGGCGTCCAATGACAAGGACGTTCTGAAGTTACGCCTCGAAAAGCCGGGGACGCTGAATGTGGAAGGCTGGCAGACGAAAACGCCAGACAGAAAGGTCATGGGGGCGCTGAAGCGCCTGGCGAACTCGAAATGAGAGCGCGGACCCCTCCTCAAATCCCGAACAACTCCTTGAGCTCGGCCTCCGCCTCTTCGCGGCAGGTCACCGTTTCCATCAGCTCCGCCAGCAGAACTTCGCGCAGCCGTCGCCGCACTTCGCCGATGAAGTTCGTGACCTGCGCTTCCGTGAGCCCGAGGGAAGCGGACGCTTCGCGTTGCGGGGCGGCCTCCAGGACGCAGCGGCGGTACGCGGCGTAGCGCTCGGGGCGGCCCTCCTTCGAGAGCGAGGACTCGACCGCGGCCAGCGAGCGGGAGAGGGTTGCGCGCGTCCATTCGGCGTCGAGCAGGGCGCCCGGCGGCGATCCGCCCGCGGCCGCGATGCGCTCTTCCAGCGCCGGGTCGGCGTCGAGAGAGAGCGGCGCCCGCCCGCCACCGCGCTTGGCGGCCTTCCGTGCGCGGAGTTCGTTGCTGAGGAAGTTGTCGAGGACGGCCTTGACGAAGGTGCGGAAGCGGGCGCGGGAGGCGTCGAAGCGGGCGAGCGTGTCCTTTTCGAAGAGTTCGAGGAAGAACTCCTGGGTAAGGTCGCGGGCCTCCTCGGGGGCGCGGCCGGTGCGGGCGCGGATGCAGGCGTAGACGGGATTCCAGTAGAGGCGGGCGAGGCGCTCCCAGGATTCGCGAAAACGAGGGGCTTCGCGGTCCGCGGCGCCGGTGATGAGGGTCCAGGAACTGCTCGGGAACTGCATTGCCCGATTTTCTGCGAATTCTTCGATGGACGCACTTCCAAAGCGGTAACAGGAGGGCAGAAGCTCCCTCAACGAGGAGGAACCACGATGAAGCACGCCTGGGTGGTGCTGTGTCTCGCAGCGGCGGCGCAGGCGGGCCCGCCGAAGCCGGGAACGATCTGGGACGCTTCGCCAAACTTCACGCCCAGCTCCCGCGAGTCGTCCTACAACATCGACTCGATCGTGATTCACACGACGGAAGGGGTGGATACGAACGGTGACGGGTACTTTTCGGAGAGCTACACCCAGGCGATCTCCTGGTTTAACAACCCGGCGGCGGGCGCGAGCGCGCACTACGTGGTGGCGCCGTGGGGCGAGATCACTCAGATGGTGGCCGACGACGACATCGCGTGGCACGCGACGTACTACAACTCGCGGTCGATAGGCATCGAGTGCGCGGGGTTCGCAGGAAAAGCGGGGACGTGGACGCCGGAGCTGGTGGACGCGCTGGCGGCGTTGGTCGCGTACCTGTGCGACGCGTACGCTGTGAGCGCGGTGCACCCGGCCGGCAACGCGTATTCGTACGCGGACTCGAAGTACAAGGGCGTCGGACTGGTCGGGCACAACCAGGTCCAGCCGTGGGACCGGACGGACCCGGGGTCGTATTTCCCGTGGAGTTCGTTAGTGGAAAAAGTGATCGCGCTCCTCGCCGGCGAGCCGCCCGCGACGCCCTCGATCATCTCGCCCGCGGCGGGGGCAGAGCTCGGGTCCAGCGCCGTGTTCCTGGACTGGTCCTGGGTCTCCGGCATCGACTATTACTACGTCGTCGTCTACGACGTGTGGGGCACCGCCGTCTTCGACGCGTGGCCGACCGTCTCCTCGGCATCCGCTTCCCTCGCCTCCGGCACCTACTCCTGGTACGTCTGGGCGCACAACGCCGCGGGATGGAGCGGCGAAGCCTCGTCCTGGTTCTCCGTGTCCACCGCGACTCCCCCCGCGCCGACGGGCCTCTGGCCGAAATGGCCCGACGAAGGCTGGAGCCAGTCCGGCCCCAGCGTGACCCTCTGGTGGGACGCCGTCGGCGGCGCAACGAACCACGAGGTCTGGGTCGAGTACTGGGACGGCGGCGCCTACCGCTACTACCATTCCTGGACGACCGGAAGCGGCTCGAGCTTCACCTTCTGGCCCGCCGCGGGCGCAAAGTGGTACCGGTGGTGGGTGAGGGCGAAAGGAAGCGGCGGGTGGGGAGAGTGGTCGGAGGGCGCGGAGTTCTGGTGGGAGCCCTGAGGACGGGCGCCCGCCGGAGTCCGTGAAGCGGCGGATTCGAAGTGCGCGAATTCGATTCCCGCTCGGAGCGCTGGACGTGCCTTTGGCGCAGAGACTTCTCCGATTTGGCTACCGGTCCGCCCGGCCCCGCGAAGGACGAATGTTTCTATTTGTGCGTGACTTCGGAACTTGCCACAAACGTCGCGATTTCGCCAGATTCCCTGCGCCCTCACTTACCATCGTGGCGACCTTCTGGAGGGCCTGGCATGTCCGAACTTGCTGAGGAGATCGTGGCGGAGTGGCTGAACCGGGACGGATTCTTCACGATCCGAGGCCAGCGCGAGGGCAACACGCAGATTGACCTACTGGCGCTGAAGTGGTCGCCGGCCGGTCCACAGTGCTGGCACTACGAAGTTCAAGTCTGACTGAAACCGGTCGCGTACATAAACAAGTACAGCCTCGCGGACCAGAAGCGATTCGGTGTTCCAGTCAACAGCGCCAGGAGGCGAACCCCCGACCAACTCGGGAAGCTCGTGGGTGAATGGGTAAACAAGAAATTTCGAAACCCGGTGGTCGAAGGCGTCCGGCAGAGGCTGTGCGCTGCGAGGTGGAATGCGGGTCTCGTCCACGGAAACGTGAAGGAACCAGAGGAGTTTCGTCTGATCGAAAAACAGGGCATCAAGCTCGTGAGTTTTTCTTCGATCCTCGGCGAACTTCGAGCGGCGGGTACTTCCAAGCGTCAGGGCGCCGCGGGAAACAGCCTTGCGGAGTTGCTTGCGTTTCTTCCAAAGCAGGACGGCGTCTAACCGCCGAAGAGGGAGCAGTTCGAGTGAAGGAAACAGATTGGCCAGCGCGGCCGGGGCGAGACGGCTTGTTCGATCACGGAGTAAACGTTATGCTAACTTCGTCGATGGCGAGCAGACGGCAGGAACGTCCGACAGATGAGGTAGGTTCCCAGGGTTTAGTTCCTCGAAGATTCCGAGGGAAAAGCATGAAACCAGACTTGTTCTCTCCCACCAGAGCTGAACGGCGCATCGCCGAAGTGCTTCGGACGCAAGCTGTCGCTGAAATGACCCGCCGCATCGGGGACATCCAAGCGCTTGCGATCACGCTCGGACTCCATCCCACCGGGGTCAAGTCTCTCATGGCGCAGCGGAGCTGGGAATTCGACGTCGCTTTCCGTGTAGCGGAGACTCTCGGCCTGCCTGTCGTTCACAAGATCGAAACCGCGGCGTTGTAGCTGAGACTCCACTTCGCAGGTCAGAGCCCAGGGGACGATGATCTTCGAGAAATCCGTCAAGATCATTGCGGCATCCGCGAAACGGCTTGGGGTCGAGGTTTCACATCTCCTCCAGGCTGCCGAATGGAGTTCGAACTATCTGGAGAACTTTGAAGCCGCAGCTCGAGATGAGCTGAAGTCTCGCCGCGGCGTCCGGGAAGTCACGAATGAGAACATCGATGTCATCGTGTTCGGGTCCTTCGCCAGAGGGGAAGCATCCGAGGGCGAGAGCGACTTTGACCACGTCTTCGTGGTTTACGGTGAGATCCAGGATCCCGCCGACATCATCGACGTTCGGACGGCAACCCGAGAGGCTCAGCGAAGGATGACGGCCAGCGAGGCCGGCAAGTACACGGGCTTTGGTTCCGTCGTGTCATCCCTCGACCTCGTGAACCTCATCGGCCTTGAGGACGACACGAACAGGAATCACACGAATCGCATCTTGCTCCTGGCCGAGAGTCGTTCCCTCTTGAACAGCGAAGCGCGCAAGAAGCTGATGCGCACGGTTCTCACTCGATATCTCTACGACTACCTGCACGGAGGCAAGAATCGAGGCCCTCACGACTCGCCGAAGAGAGGGGTGCCGCGGTTCTTGCTGAACGACGTCAATCGCTTCTGGAACACGATGGCAGTGGACTATCAAGGCAAGCGTTGGGTCGAGTTCGAGGACAAACCCGAGTTGAAATGGGGCATGCGGTATCTCAAGTTGAGGAGTACTCGCAAGCTGATGTACTTCGGCACGGCCTTCTCCCTGCTGCTTCTGGCGATTCGCCATGAGGCGCCCAGCGTGGATTTTCTTGCCGAACAATTTGACATGACGCCGATGGCCCGACTGGCCCAGCTGGAGCAGTACCTGGAAGACCAGGCTTCTCGGGAGCATCTCAAGGCGATCCTTGGTCACGCCGACTACTTCTGCGACAGATTTGCGCAAGCCGATGTCCGGGACGACGCCTCGAAGGTTCTGGATCCCGCCGACAATTTGGCGCCACCCTCGTTTCGCGAAATTCGCACTCGCACGTGTGAACTCCATGAGGCGCTCACAGGTCTGCTCAGCTCGGACGCGCCCTTGAACAAAGTCATGTTGGAAGGCGGGAAGCCGCTTACGCTGCGCTACCTCCGGGACAGATACCTCTTGTTTTGAAACGGAGTGCGCGATGGACTACAAATGCGGGGTCTGCGGCTTCGAACTCTGGCGGCCAGTCGCTCTCCTTCCCCATGCCTCAATCGGGCTCTACAGCGACGCGAGATTTCCGGGACGGGCTCTTGTCTCTGCGCGCGAGCACTTCGACGAATTCACCCTGATGCCGAAGGATCTCTGGGTTCCCTACCTGGAAGAAGTGCGCTTGGTCGCGACCGCGATTCAGCGCGCAACCGGCGCAACCCGAGTGAACTACGCGCTGCTTGGAAACGCCGAGTCCCATGTCCACTTTCATCTATTTCCCCGGAATCCCGGCGGTGAGCCAAAACCCGACAAGTCACCCTGGGACGACCCTCGACCACGCGAGGAACTCTCAGACCAGCACGCCTCGCAAGTTGTTGAGAGCATCCGCAAGGCCCTCCGCGAGCTATCCACGCACTCGATTTCGCCGCGGGAGGTCTAGAACCTCGGCCAGGATTCAGCGGAGAACTTCCATGGGCTCGAAAAGGAACGATCAGATGCGCGAGGCTCAGGCATTCCAGAAGTCCGTGGCTTCCTCCGTCGCCAAGGTGAAGGCGATGCCCCCCTGGATGCACCTGAGCGCCTGGGTAATCGAAGAGACCAAGGGGCCCGAGGCATCCAAGCGGTCGCCGCATTCACCACCGAAGACTCCTGCCACGCCAGCGACGAAGGGGCGGAAGTAGCCCCGCGGGAACCCGCTTTTTCGAACCGGTCCCGTATCCCCAGATGGTTCGTCGGCGCGCCAGGAGATCGTCAGTAGCCTGCTTGCCAGTCATCACTTCGGAGAACGCGGCGTGACGTGTCGAGCGGGACGCGGTCGGCGCCGCGACGAGCCACGAGATGTGGGTCGAGTCCTGGGGAGGCGGCACGCACCGGTACAACCATCCTGAACTTCTCCCTTTCTCGCGCCCTTTCTTTCCTCCTCCCTGCTGCGGCCAGTGCGCTACCATTTCCTCAATGGCAAAGCAGAGAAATGACTCTCCGGCGGCTATCGGCCGGCCCGTGAGCCAACCTGGGATCTGGGAGGCGGTGCGCGACTTCGTGCCTTCTGATCGCACACCGCTTCTGGAGGAGTGCATCCGGGCGGTTCAAAACCTTCCGGGCGTGGATGCGTGGAGGCCTCCAGATCCATATCATTTGCGCATCATTCCCTTTGACGCGATTCGCTGGGGGCTGCCCCAGACGTTCCTCAAAAACGTCCCGTCGCTCCGTGAGCTGCGAGAAGCCATCGGCAGCCAAATCGGAAACGGTCTTCCACCGAAAGAGAGCGACCTGTCCGAAGCAAACGCCGCGGCGTTGATGTTGGCGCTCGGAGCCGACAAGATCGAAAGAATCGAGAAGGACGAGAACAAGACGCCCGATTTTCGCGTCTGGTGGAGCGCCGATGTCGTGGAGCTGGAAGTAACTCGCGCAGACCGGAAGCAGACGCTCATCAATTGCAACGCCGCCGTCGAACGATTGAGAAGTGAAATTCGGTCGTTCGGCCGTCCCTTCGACGTCGTCATTCATGTCGCAGATATCTGGAACAGTCGCGACTGTGACCAAATCAAGATTTCCGCTCGTGATTGCCCCTGCGGGGAGACGAGAGGGGAGAACGGCAGGTGGCGAGTCAGGATTGTGGCACCGAATCTGGAAGGAAGCTGCGACATCGCTGGTTCTGATCATTCCCCAGGGTGGTGGGCAGGTGCGGATGGTGCCCGTCTCTTCTCGGCCTCACAAATGGTTGGCGTTCCCGACCCGGGCTCGTCGCAACCGCAGATCAGAATCCAGTACTGCATACCCCTGAAGGCGTACATGAACACCGCTGCAAACAAGGCCGACCACTTTCAGGGCTCGCGAAAGAGGCCATTCCTGATGGCTCTGGACGTCACTGCGTTGCCGGGAGCCTTTGAGTCGTTTGCCAGAGATCTCCCTGAATACTTGATGGGCTGGCCACGTGTCTCAGGTGTGATTCTTGTCCGCGGACCGGACCTCCTAGTTGGCCAAGTTATTCAAGTCGGGTGGCAATGGAGACTCTTCGACAACGACTACGCAGACAATCCCCTGCCGGTCGGCATGACCGCAAGAATTGCCAACGAACCAAAGAGAAAGGTGTATGAACTGACGACAGGCTCTCCAACCTGAACGGTCATCCCTTCGCCAGATGCTCGGCCTGACACCACCGCTCCCGACCTTTCAACATTTTCGCCGACAGGACTTCCGTAACCGCCTCGGTCGCCCGCCTCCCCAGCTTCCGCCACCGACTTGCGCAGCAATTCGACTTGCGCCGCGCCGGTCTGCAATTCGAGGGACCTGTCCTATGCGGCCACGGCCTAGCCCCAGCGTTCCAGCCGCGCGAGGGCGCGGGCGTCGTGGAGGACTGCGCGGTCGACCGCGGGGGAGATGTGACTGGCGGATTTCGCGAGGACCCCTCGAGGTTGTCTATGGCGCAGCGGTACGAGGGGCGCGAATCGCCGTGGCGAGCTTCCCGGTCGCCGAGGCAGCGGCTGCCGCTGGCGCGGACGCGGCGGACTTCGATGAGGTCGGAGGTTCTTAGGAGGATCGCGTCGTAGGCGGCGAGCGCATCAGGAATGGGCCGGCGCTGACGCACTCGCTCGCCTGCGAGGTAAAGTTCGTGCGTTGCCTCGGCCTCCCGGAGATTCCCGCGGGGGTTCGGCAGAAGCGCCGCTGCTCCTGCCGGTCGCGGTCGCGCAGCTGCTGCTTCGCCACACCTGGCACCCACTTGGCGATCGCGGGTAGCGCCAGAACAGTCCGGTCAAGCCGAGTGTGAGCGAGTTACGAATCGCTCCGGTCACGCGTGATAGAATTCGCCCGTGCGCCTGCACTCAACCGCCGAATCTGCCGAGCGCGGCGAGTTCAGCCTTCTTGCGCTTTTCGAGACCCTCTTCGCCTGCTCGGCTGCAGTCATTGTCGCCATTCACTCTCGCAGCCTCGACCACTACGCTGTCGCGTGCGTGCTGGCTCCCTTTCTGCTGCTCAGAACTGAACGGTCAACCCGGCTTGGTTTAAGACTATTCTCCTCGATGTTCGTCGGGCCGGCATCGCCGAACGAAACTGCGCCCCGCCTGAGTTGGGGACAGGCCATTCAGGTTGTGCTTGCGTACCCTGTGTATCTCGCAATCATGGCCGCGCTGATTGCCCTCCTCGCTGTGTGGAGTGTCATCTGCAAGGTTGTGGCGACTCTTCTGGGCGCTTTCACGTCGCCTGTCGCAACCCTCGAGGCAATCCCTCGAAATTGGTATCGCGTCGCCATGTGCGTCGACGCGCTGCATCCGCCCGAGTTGGTTCCAGGGCTCGAGCTGAGCGGCATTGGCGCGGGATTCAGGTTCCGCGACGTGGTGCCCTCGATGACAAACGGCACTTCCTGGCTGCAGCGGTTTCTAGCAGCCGTCCTAGTGTGCATTACAGCACTCGCCTGGCTACCGGCCGTGTTGTACCGGTACTCGTTGAAGGCTACGTCGATCTTTTACGCCCCGCTCGTCTGGGTGGTCCGCAGCGCAACGAGCAAACACTTGCTGGACCTAGAGGACATCGCGCATTCCGCGCCCGAGAAGGCAAAGCGGGTCTACTCACTCATCGTCATTGTGATCACCATTGTCCCAATCCTCCTGTACTCGTGGTGGGCCAACCTCGTGCACGGTTGGGAGAGCCACATCGATCCCTCCTTCCTAAGACACTTTGTCTTCGTCCGCTTTGAAATCGACTTGTGGCACGTCGCCCGCTTTGCGGGTGCAATCCTCACGCTAGGACTGTACTTCTTCGCGGACTGGGCCCACCGGCGAAGCGCGCACGGAAGTCCGTGCCCGCCGGGCGTCTTCAAGGAAGTCGTGCGAACGGTGACGCTCGTGCGGGGATTGATCACCCTCTACGTCCTCGCCTGCGGACTATGGGTCCTCTGGCCGATCTTCAAGATTGTGAAGCTGCCGGCCATCGGTCGAGTCTTCCCTTGGTAAAGTGCGGCCACGTTCGGGTCACGGATCGTCGCCGCGCCCCTTCATCGCTTCTTCGATGCATGAACATGAAAAGATGGGATAAGAAGGCCGAACTCCGCTCGCGAAGCGAGCTTCTCCCCATCGATCCGGAAGCTCACCACGAGGTGAGGCGAGCGGCTCGCGACCGCAGAGAACCGATGCATCGAGAAGAAGTTGTCCTCGGCAGTTGAGGTGGAGGTACTAGATGGACGACGCGAATTCCGGCTACTCAAACGCGGCTCTGCGAGACCTGAACGCGCACGAGATCAATGCCAATCCGGCCGTGTCACGCCCCTGCACTCTTTGCCGGAGCGGGCAGGTTCCGACTGTAGGCAGTTACGCCTCGACGATGTGGCATTTTGAGCGCGTCCTAGGCGCGTTTCCTCGACCTCGCTCGCAGGCAAAGTGTCTGGTCCTCTTCGAGGAACCTGGGAAAAATGTTCGCTTCACAGCATGTAGTCCCTTGGTCGATCCCAGACAGCTGAAGGTCGGAGAACATCGGTACTTCTGTTTGACTCCGATGGCTTGGGAGAACCTGAAGCTTCCCGGGCGTCCGCGGTGGCCAGATGAGGAGACTGCGCCGGAGTTCCTCAGGAGGTATTTTCGCGCGAGCCCCTGGAAATGGTCCTACGACGGCATGATCGCGTTCTTCTTGTGGCTGCTGAGGCCGGCGGATGCGTACGTCACCAACGTGGCCAAGTGCTACTTCAAGGGGCAAGGGAGTGATGTTTTCGAAACGTGCGCGGATGCTCACCTCGCTCGGGAGTTCGAGTTGTTCGGGCCCGATCTGGTTCTGTCCTTCACGTCGGAATTCAACACGGAACGCTTCCGTCGCGTTTCGGCATCCAGGTCGATCGCGCTGCTGCAGTTGTACCACCCTGCGGCGTGGGGGCACGTCAAGCCTGCGCACAAGATCGAACGGCTTCTCGGTGAGGTGAAGCGGAATCAGAGAAGTCTCGCTTCGTTGGGTATCGATGTGGAAGAGCTGAGCAGCGAATGGCGCGGTAACTCAGCGCGCGCGCTCCAAGCGTAGCGGTCCCGAAACCGCTTGAAATGCGGCGGTCACTTGGCTGCGGAAGTCGAGTTAATTGCGTCGGTCGACAGCGGCTCGCCGAAGAGACTCGACCTGCGGGCTGCCGGGCTCGAGCTCGAGAGAGCGGTCGTATGCGCGAATCGCCTCGTCCCAGCGTTCCAGCCGGGCGAGGGCGAGGCCGCGGTTGGCGTGAAAGAGCCAGTGGCGGTCGTTGAGGCGGAGGGCTTCGTCGAAGTCGGAGAGGGCGGATTCGAAGAGAGCGGGGGTTTTGTCGAGTTCGGCGAGGATGCGGCGCATGTTGCCGCGGTTGTTGAAGACTTCGGCGGTGGGGTGGGCGAGGGCTGTCGTGTAGTCGGCGATGGCGCGGCGGCAGGAGTCGCGGGGGTCGGCGCCGCGGGCGAGGTCGGCCTGGGCGAGAGCGTCGTGGAGGAGGGCGCGGTCGAGGGCGGCGGAAATGTAGTTCGGAGATTTCGCGAGGACGGCGTCGAGGTCCTCTATGGCGCGGCGGTACGCGGGGCGCGGATCGCCGTTGCGGGCTTCCCAGTCGCCGAGGCAGCGGCCGCCGTTGGCGCGGGCGCGGCGGGCTTCGATGAGGTCGGGGTGTTTCAACAAGATCGCGTCGTAGGCGGCTTGCGCGGCGCGGTAACGCGGAGAAGGGTCGGTCCCCTGCTGCTGATCGCGCTGGCCCCAGGAGAGCAGGACGGCGCCGCGATTGATGGCGGCCTCGACGCAATCGGGGTTGAGTTCTAGCGCGCGTTCGAAATCCGCCATCGATTGCCGGTAGTCGTCCTGCGGGTCGCCGGCGCGGATCCAAGCGGCGCGGCCGCGGCCCAGGCGCGCGCCGCCGCGGACGAC
>WSZJ01000012.1 GCA_009773755.1 Planctomycetota bacterium
GCGGCCAGCGCCGCGGACACCGGGAACGCCGCCCCGACAATCTCGTTGACGGTCCAGTCAAGCGAGCGCATCGAGGGGCCGAGGTCCCCTTTGGCCAGCCCCGAGAGGAAGTAACCGAACTGCCTCGGCACCGAATCATGAAGGTGCCACCTCGCTTCGAGCGCGACCCGCACGTCTTTCGGGAGTTCTCGCTCCTCGTCAAACGGCCCGCCCTTCGACCATCGGGCCGCGCCGAAGACAAGGACGGCGATCGCGAAGAGAACCACGGCGCCCGCGAGGATCCGCTTCGCCAGGAATGGGATCATCGTCCCCACTCCACGCCATCCAGCGGGTGAACGCCCATGAGATTCTCGGAGATCCCGCGCAGCTTCGGGTCCCAGAGTTCGATCGTCACGGGCACGTAAAGCGTTGCCGCGGGTCCGGTCGCCAGCAGGCGCTCCTCGGCCTCCGCCAGCGTGGCCATCCGGTGTGCCCCGGACTCCAGCGAGGCACGCTTCACCAGCGCGTCGTAGACCGCGTCGCCCCAGCCGGTCTGGTTGTTGCCGCTGTCAGAGAGGAAGATCTCGAGGAACGTGTTCGGGTCCCGGTAGTCGCCGATCCAGGACGAAAGGCACAGTTCGTAATCGAGCTCGCGCCGGCGCCGCAGCCACTCTTTCTTGTCCACGCGGTCGAGAACGATTTCGACGCCGAGCGCCTCCTTCCAGGTCGCCTGGAGCGTCTGCGCGATGACGCTGAATTCGCTGGAAGCGGGGTACAGGAAGCGGATCCTGGGGAGTTTGCCACCGGCCTGCGCGAGCCGGGCGCGGGCCGCGGTGGGATCGCCGAGCGCCGGCCTGGGTCCCTCGTATCCGGCCAGGCCCGGCGGAACGAACGCCGCCCACGGCACCTGCCCGGCGCCGTTTGTCTTCACGATCCGCTCCCGGTCGATCGCAAGCGAGAACGCGCGGCGCACCCGATTGTCGTCGAAGGGCGCGCGCTTCACGTTCATGCGCACGAACGACACTCCGAGCCGCGGCGCGACGTGCAGGTCCGGGCGGCCGAGGAGGTCCCGGACGAGAGCGGGCGGCGGGTCCGCCACCCAGCGCGCCATGCCGCCTTCGTAGAGGTTGAACTGCGCCGGTCCGGGTGGGACGGAGAGAAACGTGATGGCGGTAATGGCAGGCGGCGTTCGGAAGCGGCCGTTGCGAAGGGCGACGAGGCGGTGATTCGGGGACCACTCGGAGAGGACGAACGGTCCGTTGCCCGCGAAATTCCCCGGGCGAGTCCAGAGGCGGCCGTGGGCTTCGACGGCGGGGCGCGGGACCGGGAGGTAGGTCATGAGAGTGGTGAGCTGGAGAAACCACGGGGTCGGGCGCTCGAGCTCGACGACGAGCGTTCGCGGGCCCGAGGCGCGCAGGCCGACTGCCTCTTCCGATGTTTTTTTTGCGCGGAAATCCCCGGCCCCCCGGATCGGCTTCAGCAGCTCCCAGTTCGCCGCTTCCGGCGTCCTCAGCACGCGCAGCCACGACCACCGGAAATCTTCGGCGGTCACGGGCCGGCCGTCGGACCACGCTCCTCCGTCGCGCAGCAGGAACGTCACCGTCCTGCCGTCGGCGGAGACCTCCCAGGACTCCGCCGCCCCCGGGCGGGGTTCCAGCGTCGCCGCGTCCGGAACGGTCAGTCCCTCCAGGAGCGCCATGAGGATCCGACCTTCGCCGATCTGTGTGGCGAGCGCCGGGTCCAGCGTGCGCGGCTCGTCTCCGAACACAACGGTGAGCCCCCCCTTCGGCGGCGGTTTCACGCTCCATGCCAGCGACAGCGCGGCGAGCGTGGCGAGAATCGCGCACAGGACCGCGGCGGGGCGCATTGATCCAGAGTTATCGCCCGGCGGAAGGTCGGGCGCAAGGAAAGGGCACTCCCCTTCGGGAAAAGGCAATTCTCAAAATTCAACTCTCAAGCAAAGTTGAAGTTCGCTGTTTCCGAATTGGTCAGGGCGCCCTCAGCGCTTCCAGGAGCGTCCTTCCAACCTGGCCCAGACTGTCCGCCGCGCACTTGTCCGGCGTGTCCTCGTCGGTGTGGAAGAACGGGTAGTCGAAGTCGATCAGCAGAGCGACCGGGATTCCCTTCTCGAGGAATGCGTTGTGGTCGTCCATCATCGGGGCGCCGCGCTCGTCGGCGAATGCCTTCGCGCCGGTGCGCTGCGCGGCCGACCAGAGCCGCTCGACCACCTGCGGCGCCTTGTCGACCGAGGTCTGCTCCTTGCAGATCTTGAGCGCGGCGTCGCCGACCATGTCGAGGATGACTCCCCATTCGACCTTGTAGTCCGGGTGATCGCGAACCCAGGCCTTCGACCCGAGGAAGTAATCGTCCCACTCCCCCTCGCGCCCGAAATCCTCGCCGTCGAAAAAGACGATGTCCACACCGTAAGCGGGCGGCGCCGTCCGCCATGCCTCCGCCAGCGCAATCAGCACCGCAACGCCGGAGCCGCCGTCGTTGGCGCCGCTGATCGGGTTCTGGCGAACCGCGGGATTCGGGTCCTTGTCCGCCCAGCTCCGCGTGTCGTAGTGCGTCCCCAGCAGAACCCGCTTCGCCTCCGCCGGTCTGATCCTCGCCACGATGTTCCGGAATCTCGACTCCCCCGTCGATCCGGTCGGCGATCCACTGCTCGGCCGTTTCCTTGTCCATGCTCCCGTGATTCCGCGGGCCGATCAGGCAGAGCTCATTCAGAAGAGCGTACGCGCGCGCGCCGTCGAAGCCAGCGGCGCCTGCGGGCGGAAGCGGCGCGGCGGCCTCGCGGCAGCCTGCGGCCGCGAAAACAAGCAGCGGGAGAAGGCGCTTCACTAGAACACCATCGTATCGACCGGCGCGTAGTCATCCGTGAGAACCGGAACGTCGTCGACAGGAAGCGGGCTGGCGAGCATGCGGCGGGCGTCGTCGAGAAACGTCGGCGTGGGCGAATCGGCGCGCCTTACGATTTCGCTTGCGGCCTCCATCACGCGCTCCGGGGTCCACAATGCCGGGGAGCCGTTCAGGGCGACGAGCATGACATTGCGCGTCACGAGCGGGTCCAGCGATTTCACGGGTTCGCGCTCTTTGAGGCTCTCCATCGGCCGCGGAAAGACGTGGACCGCGTCGAAGACCTGCCCGAAGGTTTTCTGTTCGGCGCGAAGCACGCGGCTCTTCTTTCCTTCGAGCGAGCTGTTGATGTTCGCGAGCAGGACGCCGCCGGGCGCGAGCTTCGCCTTGATTTCTTCCATGAACTCGCGCGTCGTCAGGTGGAACGGGATCTGGCCGCCGATGGTGTAGGCATCGAGGACGACGAGGTCGTACCGGGTGTCCGTGCGCCTGACGAAATGCCGGCCGTCCTCGCAATGGATGCGCAGGCGCGGGCTTTCGACGAGGTGGAAGTACTTCTTTGAAATGGCGATGACTTCGGGATCGATTTCCACGAGGTCGACCTCGCACTCCGGGTCGTCGGCCGTGAACTTGCGGGGCCCGATGCCGCCGCCGCCGCCGATGACGAGAATGCGGCGGAGATCGGGACGGAAGATCTTCGCCAGCTGGAAAGAGTCGGTGTAAGTCGTGCGCGTCGGCCAGGGCGGGTCGAGCCCGATGCCGGACTCGATGTAGTTGTTGAACTGAAGGTAGGTCCCGGGATTGTAGGCGCCGCCCGCGCCGTGCTCGGTGACGAGGATGTAGTGATAGGCCGAGTCCTTTTCATAGATGAGGCGCTGACCGGGCTTCATCTCGACGATGGGCTGCGGGTCCGTGAGGAGGACGCCGGGGCCAAGGACGGCGAGCGCGGCCGCGAACGCATAAAGGGCCCGCGTGCGCGGCAGCAGCACGAACGGAAGCGCGACGAGCGCCGCGCCGAGGGACTGGGTCACCGAGCGCACATTGAATTCCGGTATCAGCCAGAACGCGGTGAGAAGGGTACCCGCGATGGAGCCGATGGTGGAGAGGGCGTAGAGCTGTCCCGACACATTCCCCATCTTCTCGACGGACTTTGCGGCAAGCCTGACTGCGAAAGGAGAGACGATCCCCATCAGAAGCGACGGCCCGGCGAAGACGAGTGTGGTGCCCAGAAGCGGCCCCGTTCGCTCGCCGGTGCCGACGAGCGAGCGGCAGAGAGGGTGGGCGTAAAAGGGGATGAGAAGCAGCCAGCACCCCGCCGCGAATACGATGGCGTTGAGGACAAAGAACGACGGCTTCGCGTCGGAGATCTTGCCGCCCAGCATGTATCCGCCCGACAGCGCGGCGAGAAAAACCCCGATGATCGAGCCCCAGACGTAGATGGAGGAGCCGAAGTGAATCGCGAGGATCCGGCTCGCGACCATCTCGAGGCCCATCAGGACGGCGCCGCTCACGAACACGAGCGTCTTCAGCCGCCAGCCGGAAACGGAGGCGGCGGGCGCGGGATCGGGCGGCGTTTCGGCGGCGGGCTTCTGCTTGCTCATGGGCGGCCCAAGATCATTCCGTCGGCGGACCGGGCGGGAAAGAGAAACTCGCGGCGGATCAGATCGCCACGCGCTTCCAGGACGTCAACGTCACTCCCTCGCCGCAGGTCACCGGGGGCGTTTCGCCCTCGTAAAGCCCCCCCCTCCCTGCAAATTCAATCCCGTCCTCCGCCCCCGTCCGGTCCGCCACGAGAACCGGCGCCTCGAACGCCGCGAGGTATTCCTCGGGCCCTCCGTCGCCGATCCAGTTCGTGGGCATGAGTACGAGGTCGCATCCGCGCGACGCCGCTGCAATGTCGCTGTACACGACGTCGTGACAGATTGCAACGCCGACCCGCCCGAGCGGCGTTTCCCACGGGCCGCCGCCGCCTCCGGGCTGCGCCCAGGCAAAGTCGTGGCCAAAGAGCCGCTGTTTGCGATAGACGAGCGGCTCGCGCCCGGGGAAGAAAAGGAAGGCACTGTTGAAGAACGCTCCCCGGCCCGCCTCGACCAGGCCCAGCGCAAGCGCGACGCCCGTGCGCTCGACGCGCTCTCGAAGGACGGCCAGCCTCGGGTCGTGAGGCTGAAGCGCGAGGGGGGCGGCTTCCTCCCCGGATCCGATCTCGATGCCGCTGGACGCGAGTTCCGGGAGGAGCACGAGCCGCGCGCCGCGGGAGGAGGCGTCGTCGAGCAACGTGGCGATGAGGGCGATGTTAGCAGCGAGATCTCCCGGCCTCGGCGCGAACTGCGCGATGGCCAGCGCGACGTCCTCGAAGGCGACCGCTTCGGCCGCGGCCCTCACGCCGCGCCGCAACGCGTCTTCGCCCACCGCCTCGAACGGCGGCAGGTGTATGAACCCCGCCGGGCCTTTGTAGACGGCGCGCGCTTCCCAGAACACACGGTTGCACAGGAACCCGCCCGCGTCGTCGCTCCATTCGACCGGGACCCCTGCGCACTCCAGCGCTCGCCTCAGCCGCTCCAGCGGGAGCGAGCTCTCCCGCATCTGCGGACCCGCAGGGTCAATCGGCCCGCTTCGCGCCGCGCCCTCGTTGTCTTTCACGGCGGCGTCGCACCGGTTCGACGCGAGCCGCTCGAGAGAAATCGCAGCCCGCTTATGCGCCACGCCGAGCATCACGACCGCATCCGGCCGGAACGCCTCGATCTCTTCGCGCAGGCGCGCCGGGCCGCGCTCGTACGAAACCGGCAGACGCGCCGCGCGCACGAGGACTCTTCCCCGCAAGATCTCACCGTCCAGCCCCTTTACGCATTCCCACGACGGGTTCACACGCACGTCGCCGAACGGCTCGAAGCCCGTGAGAAGGAGACGTCGAAGCGGCGGCATGGATGCCAGTGTCTCCGGGCGGCCGCGGAGCGGCAACGAATCCGGCCGGAGAGATGTTCACGACGTCTCATGCGTGCGCTATCGTGTAGCCCCCCAACCGGATACCTCTTCAGGAGAACACCATGCTCAGATCAGTCGCCGTCGCCCTCGTGCTCGCCGTGCTTTCAGTCACCGGCTGCGGCAAATCGGACAGTTCTTCAGGCGGCAGCAGTTCCGGCGGAAGCGGCGGCGGCTCCTCGACCTCCGCGCAGAAGACGCCGGAAGAGGCGGTGAAGGAATTCAAGGTTGCCGCCGAGGCCGGGGACGCGAAGGCGCTGTGGAACGGGATGAGCAAGAAGACGAGGAACGACCTGGTGGAAAAGATGGGGAAGCGGACGATCGACGAGATGAACAAGAAGGGCGACTCGGAGTGGGAAGAGGCGGCCAAGGACCTGGGGAAGCCTGCGGCCGAGCTGAAGAAGCTGTCGGCGGAGGAATTCACCCAGATGATGATGGGGAGGGAGATGACGTCTGACCGTGAGAAGGAAAGGGCGAAGAGCTCGAAGATCGATAAGGTCGAAACGCGCGGAGACATCGCCGTGGCGTTCTCGACCCGGGCGGACGGCAAGAAGAAGATCGTCGCGCTGGTGAAGGAGGACGGAACCTGGAAGATGGACATGGAAGAGACGAAAAAGCTGTCAGAAGAAGAGGAAAAGCTGAACGCGACGAAGTAGGCACGACACGAAAGGGCCGCGCGGGCCTCAGGGAGGCCGCGCGGCCCTTCTTGTTTTCACCTAGTCGATCCGGATCTTCTTCTCTTCCACCTTGACCGTCCGCTTCGGGATCCACAGCGTCAGCACGCCGCGGTCGAGCTTCGCCGTCGCGCGCGCCGTGTCGAGATCCTGGTCGAGCGCGAGCGTCCGCCCGAACGCAGCCGCCGTCGCCTCGCGGCGCTGCACGACCGCCGACGCCGGCATATCGGGCTTGCGCGGGTGCGCCTCGAGAGAGAGCTTGCCGTCGGCGACCGTCAGGTCGACGTCCTCCTTTGCGCACCCCGGCAGGTCCACCACCACCGTCCAGGCGTCCGTCCCTTCCAGCACGTCCACCGCCGGCGTGCGCCGGCCCTCGTGTGTTCTCATCAGCGTCCCTCCTCGACGACGATCTTGCGCGGCCGCGCCGCCAGGGTCTTCGGGATCCGCACGGTGAGGATCCCACGGTCGTAGCGCGCTTCCACTTGCGACGTATCCAGCGTGCCGGGCAGTACGACGGCGCGGTCGAAGCGGCCGTCGGCACGTTCGCGGCGCTGGAAGGAAGCGCCCTCCGGTTGCGCGACCGGCTTGCGACTCGCGCGGATGAGGAGGGTCTGGTTTGCGACGGAAAGCTCGAAATCACCGACTTCCATCCCGGGCGCCTCGGCCGTCACGATCATTTCCTCGGGCGTCTCGTACGTGTTGACCGGCGGCCACGTGAAATGCCCGACGACCTGATCCACGGTCGAGCGCGCCGTGTCGAGCCAGCGATTCAGCTCGCGCTGAACGCTCGACCATTCGCCGAACGACTCGTGCCAGAGCGGGGCCACGGGTTGCCTCCTGAAAGGGGTTGAAGCCAGGGACCGCAATCGGCGTACCAACACTTGAGAGGTAAGAACGGCGCGCATTGATGCGCAAAGTTGTCGAAATGGCAGCGCGGGCCGTGAAGGACTGCCGGGAGCGTGCAAAGTTGGGAGTTGGTTCCTCGGCCTTCGCCGTTCCGAGTAGAATGCCCTTCCCCATGAAACCCCTCATGACGCTGGTCCTGCTCGCGGCCCCCGTTCTCGCCGCCGACCCGGAAATCACGCTCAGCCTCGACGGCCCCGCCGTCAAACCCTCGGATAAGCTTCCGGACGGCGCCAAGCCGCCCCCGGAGCTCTCGATCCGGCTCGACAAGGAAAACGCTTCATTGGTCTGGACGGATTCCAGCCTCCGCAAGCGCACCTACCAGCTCGACGTCATCGCCAACCATCCCGGGCCGAGACCGTGGTCCGACAACCTCGCGTGGCTCGTCGCGCGTTCGAAAGACGACTTCTGGATCCTCTGGGCCTACGTCAACGAGGCCGGCCCGCATTGCTGGATCAACTATTACCACTTCTCCGAAAACCGCATCCGCATGGACATGTTCCGCGGCAAGTACGTCTACCGTCCGCCGGCGGCGTTCACGAACGCGCCGGCCGAGATCGACGTCCCGCTCGAGAAGGCGCCGGTCTGGAAGGGCCGGAAGTTCAAGCACAAGGATTTCGGGCCGGAGGGCGGGAAGTTCGGGAAGCTCCGGGTACTCGAGGGGTCCGACTGGAAGGATCGCGAGGGAACGCTTCTGGTAAAACCGTTGATCGACCTTGACGTGAGGGCGAACAACGGCTGGGAGACGGAGCCCTGGACCGAGGTGCACTGCCTTGCGCGGAGCGAGGACGGGACGCGGCTTTACTATGTGGTGACCTACACGGCGGTGAACCACGGCTGGGTCGTGGACCTGAAGGACGGGCGGGTGCTGAAGACGCATTTCGGGGAGGCGGTGAAGGTCGAGCCGAAGGAGCCGAAGTGAACGACCAGCGCAGGAAGGAAATGGCGATCGGGGCATTCGTGATGGTCGGCCTTGGGCTGGTCGCGGCGATGTTCTGGATCCTGGACAAGGAGGCGTTCAAGCCGAAGTGGAAGATCGCGGCGGAATTCGGCTATGCGGGCGGGATCCGGGAGGGGACGCCGGTGCACATGGCGGGGAAACCGATCGGCGCGGTGAAGGCCGTGACGTTCAGGGAAGCGGAGCCGCAGCCGGTGGTGGACGTGATCATCGAGATTGAGGACCAGTACTCGATCAAGAAGGACTCCAAGCTCACGGTGGGGTCGGTCGGGTTGCTCGGCGAGAAAATCCTCGAGTTCTCCCTGGGGACAAAGGCCGCGGGCGAGATAGCGAAGGACGGTTCGGCCTCGATCAAAGGGACGGTGCCTCCGGGGCTCGAGGACCTTCAGAAGACGCTCGACTCGGCGATCAACGACGTCAAAGGGACGATCGTGAAGGTGAACACGTTCCTCGATCACCTGAACGAAGAGGAGTTCCAGAAGAGCCTCAAGGGTGCGATCACGGGGATCGAGGACGTCGCGAAGAAGGCGGGCGACACGATGGTGAAGGTCGACGGCCTCATCGACAAAGCCGATTCGTTCGTCGTGAAGGCAGACGAGTTCGCGGGGAAAGCGAACACCGCGATGGACGGAGTGAACAAGATCATCACGACTGCGGACGAGGTCGTGGCGAAGCTGAACGATCTAGGGACGAAGCTCTCGACGCTCTCGGACGACGTGACGAAGGCCGTGAACGACACCGGGGCGACGGTGAAGGACCTTTCGGTGTCGCTCCAGGAGAATTCGAAGAAGCTCGACGCGATCCTGACGGACCTGGGCGCCATCGTGAAGGACGCGAAGGACGGCAAAGGGACGCTGGGCGAGCTTCTGAAGGACGACACCACGGCCCGCAGGCTGAACGAGGTGCTGGCGTCGCTCAAGGTGGCCTCCGATTCGCTTACGCAGACTTCCGACTACCTGCGCGCGAACCCGAGTTCGGTGATCTGGGGGCGCTCGGACGACGACGAGCCGGCGAAGGTCGATTGGCGGGACAGAAAGTAGGCAGGAGGTTGTCGGTAGTGGGTAGAAGGCAAAAGGCAGCGGAGAGGCGCCAGTCAGGTCGCAGCTCAGGACGCCCGGTTGCCGATAACACACTCAACATGCGCGTCAAATTCTGGGGTGTCCGCGGTTCCATCCCCGTCCCGGGGCCCGATACCGTCGTGTACGGCGGAAACACCACGTGCATCGAGGTCAGCGCGGGCGAGACGAACATGATTCTCGACTGCGGCACCGGAATTCGCGAGCTGGGAAATTACTATTCCAAGCTTGGCAAGGCCGTGAAGGTCCACATTTTTCTCAGTCACTCTCACTGGGACCACATCCAGGGGTTCCCCTTCTTCACGCCCATCTACCGCTACGGCAACGTCATCAACATCTACGGCCCCGCCCATCCCGACCGCACCATCAAGGACCTCCTCGAGCTCCAGATGGACGGCGCCTACTTTCCCGCCCGCTACTTCGAACTGGCCGCCAAGATCCACCACCACAACATCCGCGAGGAAATCGTCGAGATCGACGACGTCACCGTCCAGAGCCGCTTCATGAATCATCCCATCTACACCCTCGGCTACCGCATCCAGCACGACGGCCGCATCGTCGTCTACACCAGCGACAACGAGCCCTACACGGCGTTCATGTACGACCACCTGAAGGAGCTGGGCGACGCCGTCCCCGCCGGCGAGATGGAAGAGTTCCTCGCCCAGTGCAACCGTCGCATGGTCGATTTCGTCGCCGACGCCGACGTCGTCATCGCCGACGCGATGTACCGCCCCGACGAGTACCCGCGCTACCGCGGCTGGGGCCACTCCTCCGTCGAGCACGCGATGGACCTCGCGATCAAGGGGAACGCGAAAAAGCTCATCGTCTGGCACCACGACCCGAACCGGACGGACGCCGAGCTCGACAAGATGATCATCGACGCCCAGGCCGTCGCGAAGTCGCGCGGGTCGAAGCTGGAGGTTGTCGGGGCGAAGGAAAAGGACGTGCTGGAGGTTTGACGGCCCGGGCGGGGAAAGTCAAACCACAGAGAGCGCAGAGAAAAACAACTCCCGAAAATTTGAGAATCAATTCCTCGTTCTCTGAGTCCTCTGTCGTGCTTCTCTGTGCGCTCTGCGGCTAAGACCGCCTTACCGGGACTTCCTCCCACCCGAGCTCTTCTTCTTCTGCGCGCGCACCGGCCTCAAGAGCTTCTTCTCCCACCACTTCCCGTCGCGCGAAGGCTCGTACTCCAGCCCCGTGAGCGGCCCCAGACCGAAATTCCCCAGGTTGTAGATGCGGCTCGGCGACGGATCCGCCTTCATCGCTTCGACCATCGCGGGAATGGCCCGCGCGTCTCCGATTTCCGCGAGGGACTCGGCCGCGGCGAGGAAAACATCCTCGTCCGAGTCTGCGACCCACGGAAGGAGGTGCTCGACGGCCCACGATGCGCCCTTGCGGCCGAGCGCCCGGAGTGCCGCCGCGCGAAGCGATGGACGGCCGCGGACGATCGCGAGGACGTTGGCGCGCTGAAAGGCCTCGCTGACCGGATACTCGCGCAAGTGCTTGAGCGCCGATTTCGCCACCGCTTCGTTGTGCGAACCCAGCCACGCCGAGAGGCGCGGCTCGACTTCATCCGCGGCACGGGGGAAGCGGTGGAGGACGCGGAGCGCGTTTTCAGCCGCCTCCGGGGGGCCCGAGGCGACCCAGTCCTCGAGAAGCGGAATGATGCCTGCGTCCGCGAGCGCGGCGAGACTGCCGGCGCGGACGGCTTCGAAAAGTCCCCGGCTGGCAGTCGCACGATCGGCGAGCGGCGTCTTTCGGAGGCGCGTTACGAAGGCTGAAGCGTTTTCGCGCAGGACGTCGTCGACCGTTCGCCCGGCGATCGCGGAGCGCCACGCGGCATAGCCCTGCGGGTCGCGGCGGAAATCCCTGAACGCGATGCCGGCCACGAACTCGCTCGCCCAGCTCCGCACGCCGGCATCGCGGTCGCCCATCCCGAGATCGAGAACCTCCAGCGCCGCCGGATGCCGGCCGTGGAACATCGCCTTGAGAAGCTGCTGCCTGTCGGCGGGGTTTGCGAGCGCCGGCCAGGCGCGCCGGAGAGCCGCGGCCAGCGAGGCTGCGTCGAGCGCGCCCCAGTCTTTCACCACGCGAAGCGCGACATCCGGCTTGCCGGCGATCTTCTTCAGATCCGCGGAGATCCTGGTCGCAATCCCGCCCCGCTGCGGACTCTTCTCTTTCATGACTTCCTCTGCCCGAGCGATCCGTCCAGGTCGGAAATGGCGCGCTTCACGCGATCCATCGCATGCGCCCACTCTTCGGGCCAGCCCGGGCTGAAGAGCTCCACGACGTGGCGCGCCTTGCCGAGCGCCTTTTCCTGCGCCGGCCGATCCAGCCCGGTGACGTCGATCAGGTTGTCGAGCGTGTCGCCGAGTTTGCAGAGCTTCACCTCGACGCACGATTTCCCCAGGCTTTCGAAGTAGACCCGCTCGCGCTCGTGTTCCTCGACCCGCTTGTCCTTGGACAGCGCGGCGACCCATCCCGCAACCTTGCTCCCGAACTCGCGCGCGACGTCGTCCCAGTCGGTCGTCGTGTCCTCGATCGTGTCGTGGAGAAGCGCCGCGGTCAGGATATCCGGGTCGCTCACCTTGAATTCCTGCGCGAGGATCGTCGAGACGCGCATCGGGTGCGCCACGTACGGCGTCTTCTTGTCCTTCCTCATCTGCCCCTGGTGCCGCTGCGCCGCGAACGAGATCGCTTTCAGCAGCGGCGTGAGGTTCGTAATCTTCTTCCCCTGGAATTCGTTCATGCGCCGGATCATACCCTCAGGGAACCCCGATGAAGCGCCGTGACTTCCGACTTCTAGCCTCGAAGACCGTGCGCACCAACCGCGTTTTCCGCGTCGACGACGAGAAATGGCGCGCGCCGGACGGGAAAACGTTTCGTCGCGACACGATCGTGCATCCCGGCGCCGTGGCAATCCTTCCGATGACGGCGAAGGGGACTTACCTCTTCATCCGGCAGTTCCGCGCGGCCGCCCGTGGCTGGCTGCTGGAAATCCCGGCGGGAACTCTTGAAGCGGGCGAGTCGCCGCTGGCGTGCGCGCGGCGCGAACTCGTCGAAGAAGTCGGCTTCGCTGCGAGGAAATGGCGCAAACTCGGTTCGATTTTCGTCGCGCCCGGGTACACGACCGAGGTCATCCACATTTTCCAGGCGCGCGAACTGCTTCCCTGCTTCGCCGAACAGGACGAGGACGAACACATCGAGACGGTCGAGCTGACGCGGCGCCAGGTCGCGGACGCCGTCAAACGCGGCCGGATCCGCGACGGAAAGTCGGTCAGCGCCGTGCACCTCGCCGGAATCCGGTGACCCTGTCCGCGGCCTGATGGTGAGTCAGCATTGATTCCGGGGGTCGCGTCCGAAGGGCGCGACTCACGGAATCAAGCGTGCCGAACCACTATTTCTTCTTCAGCCGCTTCCCCGTCACCCACTCGTCCCACTCGACGCCGAAGCCCTCGTAGTGGATGTATGCGAAGTCCCCCTCGACCTTCATGACCGTCGCGGGATACCACTTGTGCTTCCACTCGACCTGCACCTTGTCGCCCCCGGTCGCGCTGATCCCTTGCGGCTTGCGAATGCGCTTCGCCGGAACCCACTCGTCGTCCGAGTCCTTGAAGCCGAAGTAGTGGACCTTCCACTCCCCTTCGCGCCCGTCGATCACCTGGGAGCGAAACCACTCTCCCTTCCATTCGACTTCGCAGTACTCGTGAAACTTCCAGGGTCCCGGGAGATCCTTCGGCTTCTTCGCCGCGTCGACGGAAGCGAGGACGAAGCCGGAATCGAAGGAGGTCGTTGAAGCGCCACGGGTGAGCTGCCCTTCCTTGAAGCGCATTTCGCCGGCGACGAAAGCGTCGGCTTCCTTGAGCGTGATGGAGCCGTCCCCCGACGTATCGGCCGCGCCGTCGCCGCCGAAGATCGCGACGAGGGAGGCGGTAAACGTCCACTCGGCGGTCGAAATATTGGAAGCGGTCGCGGAGGTGAGGCATGCCGCGGACGCCGTCGCCTTGTCGAAGTCGCGCACGACCTTCGCGAGCCCGCCGGAATAGCAGCAGTCCGCAAAGAGCATCACGCGCGAGCCCTTGAAGTTCTTCGAGATGATCCGCGTCACGTCCGCGGTCGCGACGCAGGTCGCCTTCTTCTTCGCCGTGTCCGCGTCGTAGTTCGCGAGGTAGATCTCTCCGCCGTCGTCCTGCATCCCGTGGCCCGCGAAATAAAAAATCAGCGTGCTCCCCTCCGCGGCCATCCCGCACACCTCGCGCAGCTTCTCCTGGATCCCCTTCTGCGTCGCCGCCTTGTCCTCCAGGAACACGATGTGATCCGCCGGCACCCCCGCCTTCTTCATAGTCGCTTCCAGCGCCCGGTCCTGCCGGTTTTCCTTCGGGAACGGCGACAGGTTCTTGTCCTGCCACTCGAGCACGCCTGCCATGAGGGCGTACGTTTTCTCCGGTTCCCACTTGCCGGGGTCGGCGAGCGCGAGGCCGGCCATCGACAGCACGAGCGCGGAGATGACGTGCGTGCGAATCATGGCTTCTCCTTCAAGTACGGGGAACCGGTCTCGAATGGCGGTTGCGCCGGGCGCGAGGCCCGGTAGGATAGCCGCTTCATGTCGATCCTAGCCAAATCTCCTCAAGCCGCCGGCGTCTCGGCGCCGGTTCTGCCCCGGAACCCCGGCATTCCTCTCGACCTGCGCGACGTCGCGAAGATCCGCGTGAACCGCAGCGCCGTCGAGCGGCGCGCGGCGACGCTCGGGACGCGCCGCACGGTGAAGAAGGACTGGCAGGCCGCGTGGCTCGTGCAGGCGGTGCGGCTGATCGACCTGACGTCGCTTGCAGGGGACGACACGCCTGCGAACGTGAAGCGGCTCTGCGCGAAGGCGCGGCAACCGGTGCGCGGCGATCTGCTGGAGTCGATGGGGCTGGCGGAGCGCAGGATCACGACCGGCGCGGTCTGCGTGTACCACAATCTCGTCGCCACGGCGGTTGAGGCGCTGCGGGGAAGCGGCATTCCGGTCGCGGCCGTATCGACGGGATTCCCGGCGGCGCAGACGCCGATGGACTTGAAGCTCGAGGAGATCCGGCGGAGCGTGATCGCAGGGGCGGAGGAGATCGACATCGTGATCTCGCGCGGCCCGGTGCTGGGGGAGGACTGGAGAGCGCTCTATGACGAGGTGAAGGCGTTCCGCGAAGCCTGCGGCGCGGCGCACATGAAGGCGATCCTCGCGGTCGGCGAGCTCGGAAACCTGCGTCACGTCGCACAGGCGTCGCACGTCGCGATGCAAGCCGGGGCGGACTTCATCAAGACATCGACGGGCAAAGAATCCGTGAACGCCACGCTCGCCAACGGGCTCGTCATGGTCCGCGCGATCCGCGAATACCGCGAGCAGACCGGCCACCAGGTCGGCTTCAAGCCCGCCGGCGGGATCCGCGCCGCGAAGCAGGCGCTGGAATGGATGATCCTGATGAAGGAGGAGCTCGGGAACGACTGGCTCCAGCCGAATCTCTTCCGCCTCGGCGCCTCCGCCCTCCTGACCGACATTGAGCGCCAGATCTCCCATTTCGTCACCGGCGAGTACGCGGCGGCCCATCACCTGCCCATGGTTTAACCTCCGAAGTTGCCTGCTGTATTGGAGTTGGGGTTGGAGCTGGAGTTGGGGTTCGCTTTTTTTCTTTCCCCAAAAGCCTTACCCACCCCCCTACCTCTTCTCTGACACGACCCATCGTCAAGAGGAGCCCCCGCCATGCAGGCCTACCCCGTCGCCCCACCCCCGCCCCGCCGTTCCCGCTTCCCATTCGTCATCGTCGGCTGCCTGGTCGCATTCACCACCCTGTGCGCCCTCGTCGTCATCGCCGCCGGGGCCGCGGCGTTCGCCTTCGTCACGGTTGCTTCCGCCCCGCCGCCGCAGGTAAGCGGCGCGCAGACCGCGGACCTCTTCTTCATTCACATGTCCGCCGGCCGCTGGGGAGATGCGTCCCGTCTCGTCGCGCCGGAGCTGGCGGGAAGCGTCGCCGCGATCGGCGAGGACAACCGCGCTGTGTGGGGCGAGAGCCGCGGCTGCAGCAGTTCGCGGACGAATGCGGACGTCGACTGGGACGGGTGCGGCCTGAGGCACTACGTGAAATCGACGTTGCAGTACAACGTGAAGGGGACCGACGGCGTGAGCCGCCAGGTTTCCATGCGCGTGCAGAACGGGTTGATCACGGACCTGTCGGTCGAAGGCAAGCCGCTTCTCGGCGGCCTGATCTACCTGCAGAACGGTTGCACGATCGTTCCCTCGGTGCGCGCCGTTCAGGCGCCGGCCGTTGTGACGCCCCCGGTCGAGGACAAGAACCCGCCGGAGAGCGAAGCGCCGAAGGCGCCGAAGAAGAAGACGAAGTAGCGGCTTCAACGAAAACGGGCCCGGGAGAGATCCTCCCGGGCCCGTGCTGTTTCCGCTCGAAGCGTTACTTCGGGGCTTTCTCGGCCGCCTTGGCCGCCGCGGGATCGAATCCCTTCTTCAGGCAGGAGACTTCCCAGCGCGCCTGCGACGCGACGCCGAGAACGGATTTCTCCGCGACGACGCCTCCCTTGATGTCGACCTTGAGAGCGCAGTGCGCCACCTGCGAGTAAGAGACTTTTCCGCTCTTGAAGGCCTCGCGCGGGATCTTGTTGGCCGCGTCCTTGGGCTGGTCGGCCGTCTCCAGCTTCACGCGGGCGCAATTGTCGCCGCTCACCGTCTCGGAGCCGTCCGCGCGCATGTCGAGCTCCTCCTGGTTGCCGATATAGAGCGTCCGTTTCCACTCTTTCCCCTTGCCCGGCGCGGTGTGGAAGATCAGCTCCAGCCACTCGCGAGGCAGCGTCGGGTCGTGGAAGAGGTTCGCGGCGCTGTTCTTCACGGTGGTGGACTTTTCGATCTTGATGTCGCAGGTCTTCGGCCAGGCCTCGAGCGAGCAGGAAAGGATGGCGCCGTCCGCGCCGACCGACGCGGTGAAGGTGACGCCCTTGATCGCGGCGTAACGGACGAGCCCCGTCACGCACTCCTTGTCCTTCTTCGTGTCGAACTTGAGTTTCCCGCCGGAATCGACGGTGGTTTCGACCGAGACGGCCTCGACGGAAAACGTCCACGCCGCGGTGCCGTCGGCGGCAACGGACGTGCAGGTGCCCTTCAGGTCGATCGCCTCAGACTGAGACGAGAGATCGGGCATCCCCGCGCCTCAGCCGTATTGCTTGGTTCCGGTCTGGCCGGTCAGCTCGGAGCCCAGGCCCCACGTGACCGTGGTGCCGGCTTGGGTGTCGCCGGCAAACTCGGGGGCTGCGAGAGCGGCAGCGAGGATGAAGGCGGGAAGTTGGACGCGCATGGTCAGGCTCCTCGTGAAGGTGGGACAGATCGGGGTGCAACTCGCGTGCCCCGGGATGATACTGCAACACGCACCGGATCAAGCACTTGTGGCGAAGTCAATCCTCTGCCGTGTCACGAAGCTATGCATTCCTGCTGAGAGGCTTGACACTTTCCAGGGCAGAGAGTCCAAACGTCAGAAGACTCGTCGGATCGAAAGGCATTGATTTCCCGCCCGCGCCTTGTTCGGATGCCGTTCATTCCCCGCGGAGCCGTCATGACCAAGGTCGCCGAAATCCTCGAATCTCTCGACTACGGCCCCGCACCGGAGGCTTCCGCCCCCGCCGACCGCTGGCTCGATGCGCACGGCCGCTCGCTCAGCCACTTCATCGACGGCGCATTCGTCGCGGGAAGCGCGCATTTCGAGTCGGTCAACCCGGCCTCGGGAAAGTCGACCGCGAAGATCGCGCAGGCGACGAAAGAGGAAGTCGACGCCGCGGTCGCGGCCGCGCGGAAGGCGCTTCCCGCGTGGTCGAAGGCATCGGGGCACGAGCGGGCGAAGGTTCTCTACGCGATCGCGCGGCAGGTGCAGAAGCACTCGAGGCTTCTGGCCGTGCTGGAGTCGATGGACAACGGGAAGCCGATCCGCGAAACGCGGGACATCGACGTGCCGCTGGTGGCGCGGCACTTCTATCACCATGCGGGTTGGGCGCAGCTCGCGGCGACGGAGTTCGCGGGGTACGGGCCGGTCGGCGTCGTCGGGCAGATCATCCCGTGGAACTTTCCGCTGCTGATGCTGGCGTGGAAGATCGCGCCGGCGATCGCAATGGGGAACACGGTCGTGCTCAAGCCCGCGGAGTTCACGAGCGTCACGGCGATTGCCTTCGCGGAGCTCTGCGTCGCGGCGGGTGTTCCGGCGGGCGTCGTGAACATCATCACGGGGGACGGAAAGACCGGCGCGGCGCTCGTCGAACACCCCGGGATCGACAAGATCGCGTTCACCGGATCGACCGACGTCGGGCGGATCATCCGAAAGGCCACGGCGGGAAGCGGCAAGAAGCTGTCGCTCGAGCTCGGCGGCAAGTCGCCCTTCGTCGTCTTCGAGGACACGGACCTCGACTCCGCCGTCGAGGGCGTCGTCGACGCGATCTGGTTCAACCAGGGACAGGTCTGTTGCGCCGGCTCGCGACTGCTGGTGCAGGAGTCGGTGCACGACCGCTTCGTGAAAAAACTTCGCGACCGCATGGAGAAGCTCCGCGTCGGCGATCCGCTCGACAAGGCCGTGGACATCGGCGCGATCGTCGCGCCCGTTCAGCTCGACCGTATCAAGGAGCTCGTCGCGAAGGGCGTCGAAGAGGGCGCGAAGCTCTGGCAGCCGTCGTGGGCGTGCCCGAAGGAAGGGTGCTTCTACCCGCCCACGTTGTTCACCAACGTTTCCCCCGCGGCGACCATCGCGCAGGTCGAGATCTTCGGCCCCGTCCTCGTCGCGATGCCCTTCCGCACGCCCGCCGAAGCGATCCAGCTCGCCAACAACACGCGCTTCGGCCTCGCCGCGTCGGTCTGGACCGAGAACGTGAACCTCGCGCTCGACTACGCGCGGAAAATCAAAGCCGGCACCGTCTGGATCAACTCGACAAACCTTTTCGACGCCGCCGCAGGCTTCGGCGGCTACCGCGAGAGCGGCTTCGGCAGGGAGGGCGGGCGCGAGGGGATCTGGGAGTACGTGAAGCGGGAGCCCTCGGGGAAAACGGCTTCGCTGAAGAAGGTGAAACCGGCGAAGGCGGCGGCAGCGATCGACAGAACGGCCAAGCTGTTCATCGGCGGCAAGCAGGCGCGCCCGGACTCCGGCTATTCGCTCGTCGTCAACGACGCGCAGGGCCGGCCGATCGGCGAAGTCGGCGACGGCAACCGCAAGGACATCCGCAACGCCGTCGAGGCCGCGCACGCCGCCGAGTCGTGGGCTTTCGCGACGGCGCACAACCGCGCGCAAGTCCTCTACTATGTCGCCGAAAACCTCTCCGCCCGCGCCGAAGAGTTCGCGCACCGCATCGAGCGCATGACCGGCCGCGAAGGCCGCGTCGAAGTCGACGCCGCCGTCTCGCGCCTCTTCACCTGCGCCGCCTGGGCAGACAAGTTCGACGGCGCCGTCCACAACGTCCCGCTTCGCGGCCTCACGATTGCGAACATCGAGCCCATGGGCGTCATCGGAATCGCGTGCCCCGACGAGGTCCCGCTTCTCGGATTCGTCTCCCTCGTCGCCCCCGCCATCGCGATGGGGAACACCGTCGTCGCCGTCCCGAGCGAAAAACACCCGCTCGCCGCCACGGATCTTTACCAGGTCCTCGAAACCTCGGATCTGCCCGCCGGCGTCGTCAACGTCGTCACGGGCAAACGTGACGCGCTCGCCAGAGTCCTCGCAGGCCACGACGACGTCGACGCCCTGTGGTTCTTCGGCTCGCAGGACGGCGCCAAGGCCGCCGAAGCGGCCAGCGCGGGGAACATGAAGCGCACCTGGTGCGACTGGAAGGCGAAGCGGAATTGGTTCGACGCGGCGGACGGCGAGGGGCCGGAGTTCCTGCGCGAAGCGTCCCAGGTGAAGAACATCTGGACGCCGAGCGGGGAGTGAACGGGTCCGGCGCGCCCTCCTGAGGCTACCTGCCTGCTTTCGCCTCGACTTCCTTGAGGTGCTTTTCCGCGTTCGCTTTCTGTGGCCAGTCGGGCTTGGCAACCTCCAGCGCCTTTTTCGCGTCCCGGATTGCGCCCGGAATGTCACCCGTGTCTTCGAGGCAGACGCTGCGCAGGTAGTAGCCGTCTGGCGAAGACGGATCCAGCCGGATGACCGCGGTGAAGTCCTCGGCGGCTTCGCCCAGTCGCTTGAGCTGCATGCGGACGAGGCCTCGGCTGAAGCGGGCATCGCAGAGATCGGGGTTCTTCGCAATCGCGGCATCCAGGTCGGCGGCGCCGCCGGCGCGGTCGCCGTTGCGGAATTTCTCGAAGCCGCGGGCGGCGAGGGCGCCCGCGTAGTCCTGATTGAGCTTGAGGGCCTCGTCGAAGCACCGGATCGCCTCGGCGCGGTCCTTGCGACTCACGAAAATCGCTCCCCGGTTGAACCAGGCTATCGCCGCACCGGCGCCTCCCTCGCGGATGACGGCGTCGTAATCCGCGAGCGCGAGGTCAGCGCGCCCCTGGCCGGTCCTGGCGACGCCTCGCTGGAGCAGGATCTCGGGATCGCCCGGGCGGCGCTTCAGCGCTTCCTCCAGGTCTCCATGGGCGGAGTCCCACTGGCGGAGCTCGCAGCGGACGAGCGCCCGGTTGAGAAGGTAGGTCGCGTCGGATCGGACCGCGATCGCCGCGTCGAAATCGGATATCGCACCGGAGAAGTCGCGCAGCAGCCGCTTCACATGCCCCCGGTTGTTGAGCGCGTCCGCATGGCGCGGCTCGGACGCCAGGAGCAGGTCGAGATCGGCGACCGCGGCGGGCCAGTCTGCAGCGGCCATCGACAGGAAAGCGCGGTTGAAGAGGGCGGGGACGTAGCCGGGCCGGACGCGAAGCGCAGCGTCGAGGTCCTTGCGGGCGCGCGCAGCGTCGCCTCGCTCGCTTGAGAGGGCCGACCGGTCGAGCAGGAGTCGCGCCGACAGCGGCATCCGCGAGAGCCCTTCCTCGACCAGCGACAACTGAGAGGCCGCATCCTTCGCAAAATGCGCTCGCCACTGGAGCAGCTCCGCCGAAGGCTCCTTCGCGTGCGCGGCTTCGAGAATCCGGCACGCGGCAGCCGTGTCCCGGCGGACGTACGCCTCCAGAAGAGCCCGCGACAGCGCTTCGGATTCGTCCTCCTCCGCCGATCGCGTGAGTCCCCAGCGGCGCGCCCAGTCCTCCCCGGTCCCTGGCGCCAGCCCTTTCGCCAGGCTCGCTCGCGCCGCATCGACCAGCCCCGTCGACCCGGCCTCCGCTTCCGCCTTCCGGTCGCGCGGCACCGCGATCGCGTCGCGGTACTTCTCGAGGAAGACGCGGCCGCGAAGCGCGTGGGCCGGCGCGAAGCCGGGATTCTGCTTCAGGGCATCGGCCAGGTCTTCTTCCGCTTTCGCAAGTTCTCCAAGGTACAGCCGGCCGCGTGCGCGGACGTAGAGCGCCTGCGGATGGCCCGGGTGGCGGGCGAGGAAGGCGCCCACCGCGGCGACCGCCTTTTGCAACTTTTCGGTGACGCGCACCGGGTCGTTCGCGGCGATGCTGAATCCCTGCCGCGCCAGCAGGATGTCGGCCTGAAGAGCGCCGAGTTCCCGGAGAGCCTCCTCGGTTTCGGCCGAGGAGACGGCCTGCTCGACTTTTTCGCGTTCAGCGCGCTGCCGGTCCTTTTTTTCGGCAAAGAGTTTCGGCCCCAGGTACGCAGCGATGCCGGCGGCGAGGAAGAGGCCGAACGCGCCGACGGTGACGAGCGCGCGATGGCGCCGCGCCCATTTCGTCGCGAGGTAGATGGCCGACGCCGGGCGGGCGACGATCGGCCTTCCTTCGAGCCATCGGTCGAGGTCGTCCGCCAGCTCCGCGGCCGATGCGTAGCGCCGCTCGCGCTCCTTCTCGAGGCAGCGAAGCACGATCGTGTCGAGATCCGGGTCGAGCCCGCGGACGGCCAGGCGCGGCGGCACGGGATCGGTGCCGGCCACCTTCATCAGGATTTCGTAGACGTCCTTGCCGCTGAAGGGCGGCCGGCCCGTGAACATTTCGTAAAGGGTCGCGCCCAGTCCGTAGACATCCGCGCGCGCGTCCACGCCCGCCGGCCCGCCTTCCGCCTGTTCGGGCGCCATGTAGCCGGGAGTGCCCACGACGCTGCCGGTCGCGGATATTGAGGAAGCGCCGCCCGCCGGCCGCGCGAGCCCGAAATCCATCACGTAGACGCGCCCGGCCGGGTCTGCCATGAGATTCGCCGGTTTCAGGTCCCTGTGGATGACGCCCTGCTCGTGCGCGTGCTGCACCGCCCGCGATGCGTCCCGGAGAAGCCGCACGCCGTCGCGCAGCGGACCTTTCCAGCGCCCCGACAGCGTGGCGCCTGGGACGAGCTGCATGGCGATGAAGTGGCGACCGTCGCGCTCGCCGATTTCGTAGACGGACGCGATGTTCGGGTGGCTGAGACCGGCGACGAGCCGCGCCTCGCGCTCGAATCGCGCGATTTCCGCGGGGTCGTCCTGCTTGAGGAACTTCAGCGCCACCCAGCGTCCAAGCTCGCGGTCCCACCCCTTCCAGACTTCACCCATCCCGCCCGAGCCCAGCCGCGAGACGCGCACGTAGCGCCCGAAGGCGTTGCGCGGCTCGGCCGCAGCCGCGCGAGCTTCTTCGGGCAGCTTCGGTCCTCCGCCGTGCGGCGCCCCGGCGGCCGGGGTTGCGCGAAGAGTCTCGTGCGTGGCAAGGTATCCGGCCGCGACGAGCAGAGCCATGACGGATGGGACTGCTCCGCCGCGTGCCTCCGCTTCACGCCTTCTCTGCAGGCATTCGTCGACCTGGGCGCGCGTGACGGCGCCATCGCGCAGAAGTTGCGCGATGGCGCGGTCGGGTCCGGAGAGGGTGACGTCGTCGGATGAGGGCATGCGAGATCGTGAGGCTACGTCGCGGCGGGAGCGGGTTCAACGGCTGCCCGCAGATCGTCCCGGGCGTTTTTTCGCAGGCGCGATCCCGGTGCCCTGGGATAAACGGCCCCCTGTTGCGGCGGTCCTGGCGAATCAGGCCGATCAGGGCTTGAGAAGCTTCTGCGTCGCCTCGTCGTTCCTCAACTTCAATGAAGTCTCCTTGCCGTCCGCCTGGAGAATCGTGTGCGTGGTATCGGATTCGCCCAGGAGCATGAGCCCGGAGCCGTCCACCGAAGTGGTGAGCTTGACCCGCGGCTTTCCGTCGGGCGTGATCAGCCGGAAGATGACGGTCTCCGGGTACCCGACCGTGCCGTCGGGCATCTTGAAAGTCTCGTTCGCGGGCGCCGTCGTGATCTGAGCGCGCAGCCGGCCCTGGTCGTCGACGATCTCGAGGCCGCGGCCGCGGAGCATCGGCGCTTCGGACTCGGCGCCGGCGTTCTGGTTCGGGACGGCTTGATACGCGAGGCAGCCGAGATTGAAGACCGTGAGGGCCCAGAGAACGCGATTCGATTTCATGATCCACTCCTCCTGAGTTGATGATTCATTAGACAGCCTGCCGGACCTCCGCGTTAACGGGAAACTGAGAGAGGCGTTTCGTAATGACAGACCGTTTCGAACGCTACGTCGCCATCGGGGACAGCTCCACCGAGGGGCTCGAAGACCCGGACGGGGCGGGCGGGTACCGCGGCTGGGCGAACCGGCTGGCGGAACGCGTCGCAGAGGTCCAGGGCTCGCTTCTCTACGCAAACCTCGGCGTGCGCGGGAAGACTTCGCGCGAGATCCGCGATGAACAGCTCGCCCCCGCCCTTGAAATGAAGCCCGATCTCGCAACGGTCTTCGCGGGCTCGAACGACATGCTGGAGCGGGGGTTCGACCCGGGCGCGCTTCAGGACGAACTCGCTCGCATTTTCGGGTCGCTCGTCGCAGCGGAAGCGGTGGTGCTGACCTTCACGCTGCCGGACCTGACCGGCGTGATGCCAATCGGCCGCCTGCTGTCGCGACGGGTGCGCGCCATGAACGACGCGATCCGGGACGCCTCCGCCTCGACGGGAGCCCGCCTCGTCGACTTCGCGGCGCACTCCATCGGCTCCGACCCGCGGCTCTGGACCGAGGACCGCTTCCACGTCAACGCCGAAGGCCACGCGCGGATCGCGGCGGCGCTCGCCCAGGCGCTCGGGCTGCCCGGAAGCGACGACGCCTGGAAGCGGCCGCTGCCGGGGGCCGACGCGCGGACCCGCTGGGCGCGCTGGGTCGAAACCGGCCGGTGGTACCGGCGGCATCTGCTGGGCCGCGTCTGGCCGGGCCGCGCCGACACCGAGTCGCTCCGCGCCAAGCGCCCGCGACTGGAGCCGGTTCCTCTCATGCTCGAGGCAACCAGCCATGGACGGTGAAGCGGATCACCGGCTCCGGCACGCCTCCAGCGCCGCCAGGAAATCCTCTGCCCAGCTCGCTGCCGTCGTCCTCGCCACCGCGGCCGCGAGCTTCGCATGCCGCGCCAGCCGCTCGGCTTCCGGCATTTCCAGCGCTCGCAGCAGATCCCGGGCCATGCCGTCGGTGTGCCACGGGTTGGTGAGAAGAGCGTCTTTCATCTCCTCCGCGGCCCCGGCAAAGCGGGAAAGCAGAAGAACACCGGGTCGCGCGGGGTCCTGCGCTGCCACGAACTCCTTGGCCACCAGGTTCATGCCGTCTCGAAGCGGCGTTACCATCGCGACGTCCGCCGCCCGGTACAACTGGGCCAGGTGTGTGTGCGGGTACGAACGGTACAGGTACCGCACCGGAACCCAGTGCGCTTCCCCATGCTCCCCATTGATCCTCCCGACCAGATTCTCGATCCGCTGACGCTGCTCCGCGTATTCCGGAATGTCTGCGCGCGACGGCACGGAGACCTGCACGAGCGACACGCGTCCCTTCCACTCGGGGTGCTGCGCAAGGAAGTGCCCGAACGCCTCAAGCCGCTCCGGAATACCTTTCGTGTAGTCCAGCCGGTCCACCCCCAGCACGAGTTTCGCGGGCGCGGTGGCCTGGAGAAGCGCCGAGATTTCCGCTGCCGTTTCCGTATCGGCGGCTTCCTGGAACTTTCCGGTGACGATGCCGATCGGGAACACGCCGACCCGCACTCGCCTCCCCCGGTGCTCTACCACGTCGTCCCCGACCGCGGCCGGGGAGAGAACGCCCACGGCCTGGAGAAAATTCTCCGCAAAGCGTCTCGTGTGGAAGCCCAGAAGGTCGAACTCGAGCATCCCGTCCAGCAGCTGTTCGGCCCACGGGATCATCGAGAAGACGTCCACGGACGGAAAGGGGACATGGAGGAAATGCCCGATCGGGCCCTTGTGCCCGAGCCGTCGGAGTTCAGCGCCGAGGAGGTACAGGTGGTAGTCGTGTGCCCAGACGGGCGATGCGTCGGAAACAAGTTCCGCCGCCGCCGCGCCGTACATGGCGTTCACCCGGCGGTAGGCCTCCCATTCGGCGTCGGCAAAGCGAGCGCGCCCGGGAAGCGTGTGAAACAGCGGCCAGAGGCTCCGGTTGCAGAACCCGTTGTAGTAAAGCTCGTACGCGTCCGGGGGGAGCTCGACCCAGGCGAGTCCGGGAGACCCGTTCTCGGCCGTGCCGCCGACCGGCGGTGAGTCCGCCGGCGACGTTTGCCCGCTCCAGCCGAGCCACATCCCGCCACGCTTCGACAGCACCGGCTCCAGCGCCGACACGAGCCCTCCGACGCTGCGCTTCCGGACTTCTTCAGGTGAAACCGGCGAACGAAGCTCGGGAAGCCGGTTGGAAACGACGAGAAGCCGCAGCGGCACGTCGAGGCGCTTCCCTCGTGGGCGGTAGCTCACGAGAAGTGGAAGAGCGGCCGGGGTGGGGGTCGGTCTGTCGGCGCGGGCGCCGACGAGCCAATTCAGGAAAGCCCCGGCCTCGTTCGGGCCGGCGAGCCTCCAGCGGGCCGCGGTCGACCGGCCGCCCGCCGCACCGACGATGACCGATTCGTCTCCGGGACCGGCGGCGCGGAACATGTCCTCATCGGTCACGTCGTCGCCCAGCACGAGCACGCGCGCACCGACTCCGGCGCGCTCGCGAAGCCAGGCAAGGGCGTTCGATTTCTTCATCGCGGACGCGCGAACCTCCAGCGCCTCCGCGGCTTCAAGCACTTCATACTCCGGGTGAGCCCGCACCCATTCTCCCGCCGCAGCCTGGGCCGCAACAACCAGAGCGGCCTTCTCGCGCTTGCTGACTTCGCGATAGTTCAGGCAAACCGACCAGCTCTTCCTCTCCACGAAGGCGCGCTTCACTCCAGCCGTCAGTTTCTCCAGCACCTGGGCGATTCCCTCGGGCGGCGTCGCTCGCGGCGTCTGGGCCGCCTGCCAGGCGCCGTCCCCCCGGCGCCAGGCGCCGTGTTCCGCGACGAGGGAAACCGCGGGCAGCTCCGTGAACATGCGGTCAAGCTGGTCGCGCCGCCTGCCGCTGACAATGGCCACGGAGGTCCCGGGCAGACTTGCTAGCGAAGCAAGAACTTCCAGCACCGCCGGCCCCGGCCGCGCTTCCTCCGGTCGCGGCGCGAACGGAATCAGAGTTCCGTCGAGATCCGTGAGGATCGCGAGGGGCGCGTGGCGCGCGAGAGCAACCCAGGGATCAGACGGGTTCAAGCCGGCACCAGATGAATGAGTGAGGCCCGAGGGTGAACAGATAGGGCGAGTCCCCTATCGGCGGAAACCACGCCTTCCCGATCTCCTCGACCGGGACGCGGCCCTTCCAGCGCCCCAGGTCGAGCACCGCGGGCTGGACGAAGCGCGACAGGTTGAAGACGCACAGGATCGCGGCGTCTCCGAGTTCGCGGGTGAAGGCGAGAATGCTCGGGTGAGAGCAGGGGAGGAGTCGCATCGAGCCGCCGGCGAAAATCGGGTCGACGCTGTGGACCTTGACCATGCGCCGCAGCCAGTTGAGGAACGAGGTGGACTGGCGGTCCAGCGACTGCACGTTGCGGCCGGCGAAGTGGAATTCCGGGTCGTGCACGACGGGAGCGAACAGCTTTTCAGGAGGCGCGCTTGAAAAACCGGCGTTCGGCCCGGTGGTCCACTGCATGGGGGTGCGGACGCCGCCGCGGTCGCCGAGCGAGATGTCGTCGCCCATTCCGATTTCGTCGCCGTAGTACAGAACGGAACATCCGGGGAGGCTGAGGATCAGGCCGTGAAGAAGCTCGATCTGTCTTCGTCCGCCGCCCATCAGAGGCCAGAGACGTCTCCGGATTCCCAGGTTGAGGCGCGCGCGCGGGTCCTGGGCCAGTTCCTTCCACAGGTAGCGCCGCGTTTCCTCGGAAACCGTCTCCAGGGTCATCTCGTCGTGGTTGCGGAGGAACATCGCCCACTGGCATCCGGCGGGCACCTCCGGCGTTTCCCGCAGGACTTCTTCGATGGGACGGGCGCTCTCCGCCCTTACGGCGTGGAACAGCCGAGGCATCAGCGGGAAATGAAACGCCATGTGGAATTCGTCCCCTGCGCCAAAGTACTTCACCATCTCCGCAGGCCTCTGATTCGCCTCGGCGATCAGCAGCCGCCCGGGCTGGTACTGGTCGCACAACCGCCGCAGCTCCTTGAGGAACTCGTGCGTCTCCGGGAGGCCTTCGCAAGCCGTTCCCTCGCGCTCAAACAGATAGGGCGCGGCGTCCACCCGAAATCCGTCGACTCCCATGTCGAGCCAGAAGCGGGCGACGTCGAGCATCTCGCGCCGGACTTCGGGGTTGTCGTAATTGAGATCGGGCTGGTGATGAAAGAAGCGGTGCCAGTAGTAGAGGTTACAGAGAGGTTCGAATGTCCAGTTGGAAGGCTCGAAGTCGGGGAAGATGACCCGGACGTCCTTGTAGCGCCCGGGATTCGGGCTCCAGACGTAGTAGTCGTGGAAGGGGTGCCCGGGTCCGTACCGGGCGGATTGGAACCACCGGTGCTGGTCGCTCGTGTGGTTCAGGACGAGGTCGGTGAGGACGCGAAGGCCCGCGGCGTGAGCGCGGTCGAGGAACTCCCTGAAGTCGTCGAGGGTCCCGAGCTCGGGGTGGATACCGCGGAAATCCGAGACGTCGTACCCGTCGTCCCGGAGGGGACTCGGAAAAACAGGGAGAAGCCAGACGGCGCCGACCCCGAGGTCCCGGATGTACCCGATTTTCTCCGTCAACCCCTTGATGTCCCCGATCCCGTCTCCATTGGAGTCGCGAAAGGCCCGCGGGTACACCTCGTAGATGACGAGGTCCCGGTACCAGGACGCGCCAGGAGGGACTTCGGGGGGACGGTGCGACTCCATGCCTCCCCTATACCGCACGGAAAGTCAGATTCAAGCTTCAAAAAAAGAATTTTTTCGGTTGCCCAGACCGCCGCCGAGTTGCCCCGGCCCTGTGAATCCGGCTTCGTACCGCACGCTCATTTCCTCGCTGGAAACTCCATCACCCACCCCTCCTGCACCCGCGCCCGCTTCACCTCGAAATCGCACGCGGCGCCGTTGGCCTGGACGACGCGGAAGCCCTCGAAGCGCCACGGGATGCTGATCCAGCCGCCTTTGCCGGCTTCGTCCCAGATGGGAGTCTGCAGGGTGAAGTGAAGGTGCGGGTAGCCGCTCGCGCCGGAGTTGCCGACGCGCGCGATCGGCTGCCCGGCCTTGACGGTGTCGCCGGCTTTGACGAGCGCGCTCCCCTTCTTGATGTGGCCGTACGCGGTCGACTCGCCCTGCGTGTGCTGGACCACGACGAAATTCGCCTGGTCGAACTTTCCGCCGACGCCGGGGGGGAGGTCTTCCCAGTGGTCGTCGACGAGTGTCACGGTCCCGTCGGCGCAGGAGAGGATCTCGGCGTCCCAGCTGTGGAAATCTTCGAGCGCCTTTCCCGTGCCCTTGTAGACCATGCCGGCCCCGTCGACTTTCCGGAAATCGATCGCGTAGATCGCGAACACTTTCACCTGGTGGTGCCCCGACGTGTCCAGCTCCGCGCGCCACCGCCCCGAAAGCGCCGGCCGAAGCGCCGTTTCCGGCCGCCGCCGCTCAACCACCGGTTTCACGCGCGCGATCATCCCCTTGTCCCACGCGTCCGCCACGGCAAGCGCGACCAGCATCTTCCACTCGCCTAGCTCGTACGCGTTGTCGCCGCACCACTTTGCCAGCTCCAGCTTCGCCGCCTTCGCCTCGGCCTTCAGCGCTTTGCGCTTCTCCTCGAATACCTCCGCGACCGGTTTCCAGTCCTTGGCGACTTTCACCCATCCGAGCGCCTTGCGCGCCTCCGGGTTGTCCGGCTGAAGCGCCATCGCGGCCTCGAACTCGGTCTTCGCGGCATCGGCGAGGCCGATGTCACGGGCCCAGCGGCCGAGCGCCAGGTGGTCGGCGATTTCTGCGGGGCGCTTCTGGGCCCGGACGGCGTACTCCGTCGCGAGCGCGGCGGAGTCCGGCTCTTGTTCCTCAATTGACTTCAGGCTGGCCCAGAGAGTTTTCTTGCCGGCAACTTCGACGCCGTCCTTCAGGTACTTTACGCGTCCCGAAACTTCGGCAGGTTCCCCGGCCGAGACGTGCGCGATGGTCGCCAAATCCACCAGGAGCGCGAATGCGGCAAGCCGGGCCGACCTGTGCGGAGAAAAGATCTCGGAGATGTGCGACGAAACGAACCTCATGATGGAAGCGCTCCGGTCACGGAGTGGAGAGCGAATCCCACCACTCCTTGGTACTTTGGGAAGTCCAAGTCGGTCGTAAACACGGACGCATGGCGGCGAACGGCCGCCGCGACGATGAGGCAGTCGACGGGGCTGCTCGCGACTCCTTTGCTGCGGAATTGATTCGAGCAGCGGGCCGCTAACTCAAAGTCCGCAGGCTCGAGGGATTCGTCCTCGAAGCCTGCCAGGAGAAGGCGGATCCTTTCGAAGGCCTGCTCTTCGCGAATGCCTGAGAGTATTTCCTGGCGCACGCTGCCAAGCAGGACAGCTCGCCCCCCTGCGATCAGATCCCGCAATTCATGCACAATTCCGCGATCCGAAGCCGAAACCTGCTTTCGTGCGCGTCGGAGGGACAGTGACCAGATCGGGGTATCGATAAGGACCCTCACCGGTTGTCGCGCCTGCGCTCGGCTTTGTAATCGTATGTCGGGTCGAAGTCGACGGTCCCGAAGGCATCGAGTAGCCGCAGCTGTTTGAGATGGCGGACGTAGGCCTGAAGCGCGACCGTGACGGCGTCTTTTTTCGACTTGTGTGCGCCGAGTTTCTGGGCTTCCGCGATCAAGCGGTCGTCAATGTCGAGATTTGTGGGCATCGTTGCGGTACTCCGAGAATTCCTACACAAGAGTGTGTGTGATCTTATGTGTAAAAGCAAGGAGGGATTGCGCGGATCGACTCGTCGTCATCCCCGGTACAGGTCCAGCCATCGCTCGAAATCCGGCGGATCCGCAGTCCCCTCCGCAGATAGACGTCGGAAGGCCTCCTTCGAAACATCGGCCAGGTCATCGACATCAAAGAGACCGTTCAGCGGTTCAAGGCTCCAGTACCGGTCAAATCCCAAAACTGTAATTCGACCTGGAAACAAGCTCCTGACCGTTGATTCTGGACACTTCGCAACGATTTTTGCGAGCAGCTTCAGTTTGACCGCGGCCAAGTCCCAGCCCGCGTTCGAATCTGTGTTCGTTGCCATCTGCAACACACTTGGGAGGCTCAGGTTTTCGATGTAGTGATCTTCCTCGCTTCCGAGAGTCGATTTCAGTTCAGACTTCGACCGAAGCAAGTAGTACGAATTCGAGGAGAATCCCACTCTCAACCTCCCTCTGCGAGACTCGTCTGTTTTCTGGTTGCCCTACACAAACCCCCACGCCTGCAGCCGGTCCCCGTCGTCCCGCCAGCGCTCGCCGATGTCCGTCCGGTAGAACATGTTTGGGATCATGACGGACCTGACCTTGTTGTAGGCCTCGCGGCGCGCTTCTTCCATCGTCGTGCCGTCGCCCGTGATCACGGCTGCGTAGCCGCTTGAGCCCGCGAGGCGCCAGTCGCCGTCCTCGAGCTTCATGTCGCAGGGGTGGAAGCCGTCGCCCACGGGTTTCTTGAACATGACGACCGCGTCTTCGCTGTACTTGCGGAAGGCGTCGGCGTCGACGAACGGGAAGGGCGGGACCGCGAGGACGACGCCGATCTGGAAGCCGCGTTTGGTGCGCAGGGCGTAGCTCTCGCCCTTCGCGATCGCCGCGAGGAACTCGCCCCATGGGGTGAGGACGCCCTCCATCTGGATGTTGATCGTCGGGTATCCGAAGCGGCAGGTGCATTCGAGCGGGACGAGACCGCGGCCGCTGGCGATGAGGTTGAGGTCGAAGTAGCCGCGATAGCCGCCTGCGGCGAGGCGCGGGGACATGCGGGCGAGCGTCGCCTCGTACAACGGCCCCTTGTTCACCCAGAACATCGACGTTCCCATCTCGCCGGTGGACGGCCCGATGTTTCCGTTGCACATCCTCTTGTGTTCGAAATTCACGCACGCCGGGCCGACGAATTCCTTTCCGTTGAAGAATCCGCCGATCGCGACCTCGACGCCGATCGCGTGCTTCTGGAGCTGGAACGACTTGATCTTGCTCGCCCAGCCGCGCTTGAAATGCTCCAGCATCTCGATGACGTCGCGCCCGTCGTCCTCCTGCCCGACGTAGCTCAGCACCTTTTCGTTCTGCGCCTTGCCGTTGGGCTTCACGACATACCGGTCCGGCTTCTCCCGGATGAAGGCGGCCGCCGCGTCGAAGCTCTCGAAGTCCCAGCACGGGAGAATGTTCATCCCCGCCGCGCGCAGCTCGTCCTGCCCGAAATCGCGGTCGAGCTCCAGCCGGTCGCTGTACGCATTTCCGCCGACTACCGACTTTCCCTTCTTCCGCAGCTTCTCCGCGTCCCCCGCCCGGCCGACGTCGTCGAACACCACCACGTCCGCCCAGTCAGCTTTCGCTTCCCAGTCGTCGCACTTGTCCAGCAGCCCGTCCCCGATGTCCTTCTCCGACTTCGCGCCGACCGCAAACAGAACGTCGTGCCCCTCGCGCTTGACTTTCCACGCCAGGTCCACCGCCAGAGCCTCGTGGGACACGAAAAGGAATTTCATGATCCGTCGCCTCCGAGGGCGGGCGCGTCGAGAACCTCGCGGACGCGGCGCGCGAGGACGTCGTCCGTGAAAGGCTTCGGCAGAAAACTGGCGCCTTCGGGAAGGCGCGACCCGGGCACGGCGCTGTCGAAATGGCCGGAAGTGAAAAGGACGCGGGACCGAGGGCGGGCCGTCGTAAACCGGCGGGCGATCTCCGGGCCGGAAAGTCCGGGCAGGAGGACGTCGGTGAAGAGCAGGTGAATCTCGCGCTTGTCGGTCTCGGCAAGCCGGATGGCGTGTGCGGGATCCTCCGCTTCCAGCACGGTGTACCCGATTTCGCGCAGGACCCGGACCGCCAGGGCGCGGACGCGCGGCTCGTCCTCGACGACGAGAATCGTCTCGGTCCCCCGGCGCGCCGCGGCCAACGGAGCCGAGTCGACGGACGCCATTTCCTCCGTCGCCCGGGGCAGGAAGACCCGGAACGTGGAGCCCTGACCGGGTTTGCTGACCACGCGCACGAGCCCGCCGGATTGCTGAACAATGCCGTAAACCGTGGCGAGCCCCAGCCCGGTTCCGCGTCCCTCCTTGGTCGTGAAAAACGGCTCGAAGATGTGGGACAGCGTCGAAGCGTCCATGCCGCTTCCGGTGTCGGAAACTTCGAGCGTGACCCACGACCCGGCGGCGACGCCGCCTACGTCCGTCCCTGTGGAAACGGTCAGCCGCCCGCCCGACGGCATCGCGTCCCGCGCGTTCAGCGCGAGATTCAGGATCACCTGGTCGAGCTGCCCCGGATCCGCCTTCACGCGCCCGATCCGCGGGTCGAGAGCAGCGACCAGTTCGATGTTCTCGCCGATCACCCGCCGCAGCAGCTGGTCCATGTTGGCGACCTGCACGTTCAGGTCCAGCACCTTCGGACGCAGCACCTGCCTCCGGCTGAACGCCAGCAACTGCTGCGTCAGCGAATTTCCTCGCTGCGCCGCGTACCGGATCTCGTCCAGCTCCCCCGCCGCCGCTTCCCCGCGCGCCAGCTTCTTCGACAGCAGCTGCCCGTAACCCTGGATGATCGTCAGCAGATTGTTCAGGTCGTGCGCCACTCCGCCCGCCAGCCGCCCGACCGCCTCCATCTTCGCGGCCTGCGTCAGATGCCCCTCCTGCCGCTTCTTCTCCGTCAGGTCCTGCAGCAGCGCCAGGACGGCGTCGCGGCCCTCGAAGCGGATCCCGTGTGTCGAGACTTCGACCGACAGTTCCGTCCCGTTCTTCCGGCGATGAATCCACTCCCCGTGATGCTGGTAGTGCGGCCCCGTCATCTTCTGCGAAGCCAGCAGGCGCGGCAACTCGGTCACAGGGCGGATGTCCTTGATCGTCATCGCGCGGAACTCCGCCCGCGTGTAGCCGTAGAGCGCCACCGCCGCTTCGTTGACGGCGAGAAACTGAAGCGTCGCGGCGTCGTAGACCCACATGGGATTCGGACTGTCCTCGAAGAGCAGGCGGTAGGTTTTTTCCGAGGCGTGCAGCGCCTCCTCGGCCTGTTTGCGCCGCGTGATGTCGAGAATCTGGGCGATCGTGTGAATCGGCTCTCCGGATGCATTGCGCACGATCGCCACCCTGACCTCGCCCCAAACCACGCTTCCGTCAGGGCGAAGGTACCGCTTCACGATGTCCCCCGACTCCCGCGATCCGTCCAGCACCCTCTTGAGCAGAAGTCCCGATTCCTCCCGGTCCTCCGGGTGCGTGACTTCAGAGATCTTCATTTTGAGCAGTTCGGCTTCCCCGCGCCCTGCCATCCGGCAGAAGGCGCGATTGACCTGGATGAAACGTCCGCCCAGATCCGCGAGAGTCATGCCGATAGAAGCTGCGTGGAAAGCGGTCCGGAATCGCTCCTCGCTGGCGCGCAGAGCTTCCTCGGCGTTGCGGCGTCGGGTGAGATCCTGGACCTGCGTGATGAAATGGACCGGGATTCCGGCGGCGTCGCGGATGAGGGTCGGCGAGATGAGAACCCAGATGGCGCGGCCGTCGCGGTGCACGTATCGCTTCTCGATTTGCTCCGATTTTGCCTCGCCGGCCAGGAGGCGGCGGAGCGCGTCGAGTCCGACCTTGCGGTCCTCGGGGTGCGTGACGTCGTTGAAGGCGCGGCCGACGAGCTCTTCCTCGGAATAACCGAGCATTTCCGCGAAGACGCGATTGACCTGCACGAAGCGTCCCTCGACGGACGTCAGCACCATTCCGGTTCCCGCGTGAACGAAGGCGTCGCGGAAACTCTGCTCGGACTCGCGGAGAGCCGCGTCGACGCGGCGGAGTTCGCTGACGTCGCGGAGGAAGGCGGTGAAAATCCAGCCGCGGGAAGTGGACTCCGGAATGATGGTGAGTTCGACGAGGACGGCGCCGCCGTCCTTGCGGCGGCCGCTGGTTTCGAAACGGCGGGAGAGGATGGGGCCTTCGCCGGTCAGGAGGAACCTCCGGAGGCCGGCGAGGTGGGCCTGGCGGTCGGAAGGGGGGATGATCAGCTCGTGAAGCGGCCGTCCGACGACTTCTTCACGCGTCCAGCCGAAGATCTTCTCGGCCTGGGGATTCCAGGCGAGGACTTTGCCATGGTGATCGATGGTGACGACGGCGTCGAGGGCCCACTCGAGAATGGACTGGGCGTGGGCGCCGAGCATCTGCCAGGCGCGTCGAGTGCCGGGGGTGGGTGGATTGAGGTCGGCCATGAAGGGCATAAGTTAGCAGGGCGGCGGTTTCAAGCTCTGCAATTCGTCAGAATCTTCCAGCGCCGTATTGAATTCCGCCCGCCGCAGGGCGATCGTCGGGCACGTTCTCAGAAACTCAGCTGGAAGCGCAGGAGAACGGCGTCTTCGCGGGCGGTGCGGTCGCCGTTCGGCAGGAGTGCGCGGCCGTGACGGTATCGGACCCGGATGAATTCGAGCGAGACGCGGACGTTTTCGTTGGGGAACCAATTGAGGCCGAGCGTGAATTCGTCGATGCGGCGGGCGCCGTCGAATCCGGCGCGGTCGATCAGCAGGTCGTCGAGGCGCATGCGAGCGAAGCGTCCCGCGATCTGAACGGCGCCGAATCCTCCGGTGAACAGGGGGGAGTCGACTTCAGGGACTCCGAACGGAACGCGCCGTCCTGCGATCCAGACGCCGAGCTGGCCGTAGAACGCGGGCGATCGGAAGTGGCGGGAAGAGCCGTCGTCGAATTCGATCCGGCTGCGATGCCAGGAGAACTCCGCCTTCGCTTCGACAGGACCGAGAAGCGCCGCAAACTCCCCGCTCACGCGGCTCACGGTGTCGATTTCGTAATTCGAGGCGGCCGGATTCGAGTGAAAATCGGTCCCGGTGCCGGGATCGAACATCGGGAAGGGCCTTTCGGGGGCGCGCCGGTCCTGCCGGCCGTGCGTGGCGCTGACGCCTGCGTGAACGTGGCGCAGCGGTTTCCATCCGAGCAGGCGCGGAGGCGCAAAGAGCAGCCGCGCGGCGACGTCCTTGTCGCTGTTGCCGTCGTTGCCCGGTCCGTTTCCGTTGAAGACGCCGAGCCAGTAGCGGAAGAGTCCGTCCCCGAGGCGACCGTGCGCCATGACGCCGAGGTCCGGCACGGGCGCGTGCATGTAGACGACGGAATTCTCCGCAAAATCCCACCAGCGGGTTTCCTCGAGCGTTTCCATCGAGAACGGCTCCTTGAACAGCCCCGCGCGGATCCGGAATTCATCCCAGCGGTTGAACTCGACCCAGCCGTAAAGCAGCCGCGACGAGCCGGGGAGGAAGACGGGGGACACGAACGCTTCGAAAGACTCGTCGAAGCGGGCGCCCAGTTCAATCGCGGCCTCGCGAACCAGGAATCCATCCGGTCCAGCGCCGCCGCTTTCGCGCCAGTGCGCGATTCCGTGGAATATGAACGAGGCGCCAATCCTCGCCTGGAACGCGCCGTCGGAGGTTGCGAAGCGCAGCCCTTTGTCGAACCACGCGTCCATCGCCGCGGCTCCGTCCCGGGGCCTGGCGTCCGTCGGCAACTCCAGCGCCCGCACGCGACTTTCGAGGTCGCTCCCCTGCGCGCGGGCGAGCCCGCCGGCCGCGAGGAGGGCCAGGACCAGGGCAGTCCTCATTTCAGTCCCAGCTCCGGAAGCCACCGCGGCCGCTTCCCGCGCGCCCGGTCCATCGCGACGAGGACCTCGATCGCTCGCAGCCCGACGGCGATCACGTCGTCCTCCGCCCGGTGTTTGTCTTTCTCCTCGATGAAGCGGTTCGCGGGACGGTTGGCGAAGACGGCGCAGGCGCAGCCGGCGCGGAGTCCGCGCAAAGTGGCCAGGGTGAACAGCGCCGACGCTTCCATCTCGAGATTCGCGACGCCGATGCGCGCCAGGTCGGCGTCGAGCGTCGGGACGCGCGGCGGAAATCCGGGGACGTCGCGCGCCTGCGCGCCGTAGAAGCCGGGCGCTGTCGCGGTAAGGCCGAACGAATGCTCCAGCTTGAGGTCGGAGGCGGCCTGCAGGAGAGCGAGGGCGGCCTCCGGATCCGCGACCGCCGGATAGCCCTCCGGCACGAACCACGTCGACGTGTTCTCGAGGCGGACGGCCCCGCTCGACACGACGATCGAGCCGATCGGAATGCCTTTCTGAAGCGCCCCGCAGGACCCGATGCGCAACAGCGTCGGCTCGCAGATCTGCGCCAGTTCCACGACGGCGATCTCCGTGTTGTCCGGCCCCATCCCCGTCGCCATGACGCTCACGGGAATCCCCTTCCAGCTTCCCGTGATCGTCAGATACTCGCGGTTCGCGCGCTCGACGCGCACGCGCTGGAATTTCGAGGCGCAACGCCGCGCGCGTGCCGGATCGCCGCAGAGCAGCACGAAGGGCGCGACGTCTCCGCGGCCGCAGCCGATGTGGTACTGCCGGCCGGCGGACGTACGCACGACTTCTGCAGATCGAACAGCGCGCCGACGCTTCATGCTCCCCCCCGTTATCCCCCGGTCGCCCGTGCCACCACGGCCTTTCCCCACGCCACCAGCTCCTTCGCGCGCTCCTCGGTCCTCGCATCCGCGTAAACCCGGATCACCGGCTCCGTTCCGCTCTTGCGAATCAGGATCCAGGACCGGTCGCCGTAGGACCGCTTCAGCCCGTCGATCGTAAGGTCCGAGCGCCGCCCCTCCAGCCCTTCTTTTTCCCAGATCTCCCTGATGCGGTCCATCGCGGTCGCTTTCGCGTGCTCGGGGCAGGTGATCATCTCCTTCACCTGCCGGTACGAGGGGATCGCGTCGGCAAGCTCCGAAAGTTTTTTTCCGGCGCGCGCGAGCAGATCGAGCATCCTGACCGTCGCCAGCAGCCCGTCGCACCACGCGGCGTCGCGCACGAAGTAATACTTCCCGGACTCCTCATACGCGTAGTCCGCCTTGAGTTCCAGGATGCGCTGCACCGTCGCGGGCTGCCCTGCCCGGCAGAATTCGAGGCGCGCCCCCAGCTCCTCGCACGTTTCCTCGATGAGATTGGAAGAATTGATCGGGGTGACGCAGAGGCTTCCCTTTTTCAATACGTCCCGCGCGAAGATCGCTCCGGCGAGATCTTCGGAGAGAACCCGGCCGCGGTCGTCGATGAAGAGAACGCGGTCGGCGTCGATGTCGGTGGCGACGCCGAAGTCGCACTTTTCGGCGGGGACGCGGGCGGCGATGGCGGCAAGATTGTGGGCACGAGGCTCAGTGGCCCGGTCGGGGATCGCCTTCGGTTCCGCGTTGGACGGCACGCCGGAGACGCCGAGCTGCTCGAAAAGCGGCGCGAAGACATAGGAAGCCGCGCCGTTGCACGGGTCAAAGAGGACCTTGAACTTGCGCGCGGCGACTGTGCGCATGTTGCAGGCGTGGATCAGCGCTTCCCGGTAGACCCCGAGCGGATTGCGCGCGAGCGTGCACGAGCCGATCCGGTCGGCGGCGATCGTCTCGGCGCGCTGGCCAGCGGCGTCATACATTCGCTCGAGCAGGACCGCCTCGTCGTCGGCGATGTAGCCGCCGTGCTCCATGATGACGATGAATCCGTTCCGGTCGGGCGGCGTGTGCGATCCCGTAATCAGCACGCCCGCGTCGCACTTCCTGTCCCTGATCCACGTCGCCAGACCGCCCGTCGGGATGATTCCACAGTCCTGCACCGCAATCCCCGCCGACTGCAGCCCCGCCGCCGCCGCGCGCGCCAGCATGTCGCTTCCCGGCCGCGTGTCCCGCCCGAGCGCGACGGTCCCTTCGTTCCCGAGGTGGTCGCCGAGGCACTGCGACATCCGCAGCGCGAGAAGCGGCGTGACCTCGATGTTCGTGCGGCCGCGGATGCCGGCCGTGCCGAAGAGGCGGGGGCGAGGGAAATCGGACATGAGTCGATTGTGCGTCCCTTGAGGCGGTTGGTGAAGCAATGGAGCGGCGAGTTGAGAGTTACGGGTTGCGAGGAACAGCCGAAGGACGAAGTCATGCGAGCTGGAATTTTTCCTGGTCTGTCACTCGCAACCCGCAACTCGAAACTCGCAACCGGGTTCAAGCTTTCATCAGCTTCACGCTCGCGCTCGATCCGACACGCGACGCACCGTGCTTCAGCAGCTCCATCGCGAACGCGCGGTCGCGTATTCCGCCGCTCGCCTTCACTCCTGCGCCGCTTCCCGCGATCTTCCTCAACAGCGCCACGTCGCGCAGGTTGGCACCACCCGGGCCAAAGCCGGTCGTCGTCTTGAGAAAGTGCGCGCCCGCGTCGAGGGCGAGGCGCGCCGCGCGGGCCTTGTTTTCCTGCGACAGGCAGCAGGTTTCGAGAATCGCTTTCACCGTCACGCCCGGCACCGCTCGCACGACCGCGCGCATGTCGTCACGCGCTTCGATCGCTTCGCCGCTCCGGACCAGGCCGACGTTGATGACGACATCCAGCTCTGTCGCCCCGTTTTCCGCGGCGTCCCGCGCCTCCGCGACCTTCGCCGCCGTCGCACCGGCGCCGAGAGGGAAACCGACCGTCGCGCAGGGCCGAACGCGCGTGCCGCGCAACTCGCGCGCGACCGTCGCGATCCAGGAGGAATTCACGCACACCGAGGCAAATCCCCATTTCACCGCGTCCAGGCACGCCCGCTCGATCACCGCGCGGGTCGCCTCGGGCATCAGAATCGTGTGGTCGATGAGCGGCGCCAGATCCTCGGGCTTCGCCGGCAGTCGGCCACCGGGGAGCCAGCCGAGGCGAAGCGCCGCGAGATCCTCGAGCAGGTCCGGACAGCGCCTGGCACACTCGGCGGGGACCGGGCAACCGACGCACTGGCCATGGATCCACTCGCGTTCGCTCATTCCACCGCCTCTTCCGCGCGCCGCTTCCCCACGAGCCAACCCGCGACGCCGACGGCCGAGTACGCAGCCGCGACCCAGCCCCACGCCGCGTAGGCGTGCGGGTGAAACCCGCCGATGTCGCTTCGAACGTAAACGTAACTCGTCATCAACAGGTCCCGCTGCCAGAACGCGGCCGAGAGGATCAGGGAAGGGTTGGAGTCGACGGCAAAGGAAATTGCGAAGCGGCGGAACGCCGTGTTCTGGGCTGCGGCAACGATGGGATCGAAGAGCAAGTGGGTGGCGCACAGGAACAGGCCTGCGCCGCCGGCCGCGAGATGCCCGGCGGCGGCGCCCCAGCGCGCTCCGGCGCGAAACAGGCCGGTGATGAGAATCGCCCAGGAGACGAAGAAAACTGCGGCACCCAGGAGATTCCCGATCCCGGGATCGACCGCGCAGAAACCGGCCAGGGCGATCATCGTGGCGAGCCCGGAGGCGAGCGGAAGAAGGGCGTCCGCGCGCGCGTTTCGCTCTACCGGCAGCCCGAACGGGAGCACGAGCGCCAGGAGCGCGGGGGCGAGCGTCGCCGCAAAGTAGCCGCGCTGCGCCCCCGACGGGGCCGCCAGCGCAGCGACCAGCACCGCAAGCCCGCCGGCGCCCGCGGCGATCAGGCGGCGCTTCACATTTTCACCCCCGACGGTCACGCGGTCGCTCCGATGAAGCGGCGCCTTGCCGCTCGAAGGATTCTATCCGCGGTCTTCATGCCGGAGAGATTCCACGCCTGCAAACGAAATCAGGGCGGGCGGGTTCGCAAGGGCCGGCTGCGCAACGACTCCACCGCGAGCCTCCGGATGAACGCCTCGATGTCCCGCTGCTCGCCAGTGCGAAGCGTTACCGTGCGCCGGCTGACGCCCTCCGTCCAGATCTCGCGCCCGTTCGCGTCGAACAACAGAAACTCGTAATCGACCGTCGCCTTGCCCGAAGTCGAAATCGCTTCCAGGTCCCACGTGCCCATGTGGATGACGAACAGTCCCCTCTCGCCGCCGTCGCCCCGAAGGGCGGTGAACGCCTCGTCGCGAGTGCCGCGTGAAGCGACCGCCGGGGACCTCGCCGTGATGCCGTCGGCTTCCAGCTCCTCTTCGACACTCCGCGCCATCATCCGGCCTAGCGACAGATCCTCCCTCCCGAGGAGGCGCTTCAGCACCATCCGGTTCTTCGCCTCCTGGACCGACGTTTCCTCCAGCCGGATCGCGACCGAAGGAGGCATTTCCTCTTCCGACGTTGAGGAGCACCCGGCGAATGCCGCGAGGGCGGCTAACGCGAAGCAGTTCCGACGCAGCGTTTTTGCATCCATGCGAAGACGTCCTCCTGCATTTGCCGGTCGAGGCCGGCCTGGGGTCCCATCTTTCTCAGGATACCGCGCCACTCCACGTCATCGTACCCGGCGGGTTCCGGAAGAGCGTGGCAATGGGAGCAGCGCGATGGACAGCGGCCGTTCCGGGCGAGGCGTGGAAGAGCATCCGGCGATGGCGGCGAAGGCCGTCAGCGAACAGGCGAACCGGCACAGCGTTGACTGAGCCATGCGTAGGCGTCCTCCTGCATCTGCCGGTCCATGCCGGCCTGGGGTCCCATCTTCCGGAGGATGCCGCGCCACTCGACGCAGTCGTACTCCGCCGGCTCGGGAATGTCATGACATCCGCTGCAACGTTCCTGGACGAGTGGCCCGCCGCGCGACGCGTCGCCGGGTCGCAGGGGGGCGGAGCAGCCCCCCGCGACCGCGGCCAGCACGGCGGCCAGGGCGACAAGAACGACGAAGAAGCAACGCGAGCGGTTCATGGTCTAGAAGCCCACCGCGATGGAAGCGGCGACTCCGTCCTGCTCGAAGTTTCCGTAGATCTCATCGGAGTCTTCGTCGACGTATTCGACCTTGAAGGCGACCTGCTCGAGCGGACGGAAGTTGAGGCCGACCGAGAGGCGTCGCTGGTGGTTCCAGCGGTGCGAGACGGGATCCTGGATCTGGACCGCGTCCCAGAGGCCGACGAGCGTGAACGTCGGGTGATCGAAGCCGATGCCGAGGAACGTGTCCTTGAGGAAGGGCGGAAAGAAGTGGAACGAGAGCTGGACGAAGGCGCCGGCGCCGCGAGGCGAGGAGCCGCCTCCGGCATTGGTGAGGTCGGCGGTGAATCGCGCGGCCTCCATGCGCAGCTCGAGCGGGCCGGAGATCCAACCACCTCCGCTTCCCAGCGGCACGGCAATGGTGAGGTCGGCGGCGTAGGAGAAGACGGTGTGGCGGCCTCTGTCGTCGAAGCGTCCGCGGTAGCCGGCGACTCCCAGCGTCACCTTCCCGTCGAAGGCGACCGCTTCGAGCCGGAGGCAGTACGACTTGTCGCTGTTATTGTCGCTGGCCTTGACGTCGCGGGCGTCGCGCAGGCCCTTCTTCACGTTGATGCCTTCGCGCAGGCCGTTGACCAGGTAGGTCTCGTAGTTGAGCGTGACCGGGCCGAGGAAGAAGGACCCGAAGAAACCGACGCCGACATCGCTCCAGGTCGAAGGGATGATGTAAGTCTCCGTCAGCGGCCTCAGCGTCAGGTCGCGGTAATCGCTGTCGTGCAGAAGGTTCAGCTTGCCGACCGGGACGAGGACGACGCCGCCGCGGAAGTTGATCATGTCGTGAATGAGGAAATCCATGTAAGCCTGCTCGACTCCGAGTTCGCCCGCCGCGTGCTCGTATTCGATTTCCGAGTTGAAGAAGATCCGCTCGTGCAGGTAGGAGGAGAACTGGATGATGAGGTGATGGTTGTCCAAGGTCGAGTTCTTCTCGCGGAAGTCGGTGAATTCGAGGTCGAAGTACCCGCCGATGCGCGTCCGGTTGATAAGTCTGGTCAGCGCCGTGATACGGCCGTGCTCCTTCAGTTCGTCCTTCTTCTCCTCGAGAGCGGGAACGGCCTTCCCGTCAGCGCCGTCCTTCTTCTCCTGCTCCTCCTTCAGCTTCCCGATCTCTTCTTCAAGCTCCTTCAGCCTTTCGAGCGTCGACTTTTCCTGCTCCTGGGCGAACGCGGAAGACCACAGCAGCGCCGAAAGAACGGCGCTCACGACGGCAAACCGCATGGCAGACCCTTCCCCGGTTGACACGCCTCCCTGGAGAGGCGTAATCTGACCGGCAGCAGTAACCCGGCCCCTTGGGGCCGCGGCTCTGGCAGCCAGGAGCCATTTTTGTTTTCGGGCGTGGCAGCGCCCCCGGTCGGGACATCCGGGCCGGCGCGGCGCGCGATTCGTCTCGCGCGCTGCGCAGACCCACCCTGTTTTCACTTCGAAGCGCGGGTCGCGCTTCACTATTCGCCTTCAAGGCTCCGAAGGAAGCTCACGATTTCCCAGCGTTCCTTTGTCTCGAGTACGCCGTCCCATCTCGGCATCGCGGTGCCGTGCTTGCCCTCGGTGATGCGCCAGTAGAGCCATGCGTCGCTGTGGTCGCGCAGAATCACGCCGGCAGTGAAATCCGCCGGAGCCGGGTTGAGCCCGCGCGCCGCGGGGCCGCGGCCGTCGGCGTGGGCGCCGTGGCAGGCGGCGCAGCCCTTGTTCATGAAGAGGCGCATTCCGTTGTCGCGGGAGGAGACGTCGGTCGCGAGGGGGTTTTCGAGCGCGCGGTACGCGGCGGGCAGATCGGGCTCAACCGGCCGGCGCGCCTGCAGACGCCAGACGACGACACCGGCCGCGAGCGCCGCGAGAGCGGTGATGATGATTGCCGTCGTCAGAAGCGTGTGGCCGCGCGGGTGGCTCATCGGACGCTCTGCAGCTCACGCTGCGCCTTGAAGGGTTCGAGGGCGACAGGCGGAACCACCGGCGCCTTCCGGAGGAATGTCCACGCCAGGCCGCCGGCGACGAGGACGAGAACGAGCGCCTGGAGCGCGAGGCTCTCGACTGTCGGGTGAATCCCGAGCCAGTTGCGCAGGAAGGAACTGTCCGGCGCCCAGGAGAGGAGCGTGCGCGACAGGACGCGGCCTTCCTGCAGTTCGACGATGCCGTCCCCTGCGAACTTGAAGACGAGCGCAAGGAGAAGCGCCGACGTCCCGGCGAAGAACGCACGGATCGGGAGACGCAGCCCCGCGACGATGATCGCGAAGAAGACGCCCACCAGCAGGATCGTGGCGACGCCGATCCCCGCCAGCACCGGTCCCCAGCCCGCGCCGCCGGCCTCGAGCGCGCGAAGCATGAGCACCGTTTCAAATCCCTCGCGGAACACGACGAGGAACGCGAGCGACCCGAGCGCCAGCGCGTTCCCGCTCTGCCCTGAGCCCTTCGAAGGGGCCGACAGCGCCTTTTTCACGTTCTCCGTGATGAACGCCTGCCACCGCTTCCCGTCGATCTTCGAAATGAGCCAGTAGCTCATCCAGAAAAGGACGGCGGCAGCGAGGAGCATCGTGGCTCCTTCCAGAATCTCCTGGTGCTGGCCGCTGATCTTGAGAACTTTCAGCGAAAGCGCGTAGAGCCCGCCGGTCGCCACCACCGCCGACCCCGCTCCCGCCCAGAGAACGCGGCTCATCTCGCGGCGGCCGAGCTTGCGAAGCGTCGCCGCGATCGCGCCCAGGATCAGGAGCGCTTCGAACCCTTCGCGAAACAGGATCACGAACGCGTTGAACGCGGCGGATTTCGGAGAGGGCGGTTCGGCGAAGAGCTTTTCGGCGGAGGAGAAGTCGGCGTCGAGCGTTGCGCGCCGCGCCTTCGCCGTCGAGGGATCATTCGCTTCGTAGGCCTTCGCAAGGTCGAGCCAGTCGGCCTCGAGCTTCCGGTACAGCGAGTGGTCTTTCGCCGCAAGCGCGCCGTGGAACGCCGAGTCCTCGAACGCCTTGAACGCGCGGACGGTGGCGTCGGAAGCGCCGTCCGCGTCGCCGGCGGCCATCGCGGCGGCGGCGCCGTCCAGCTTCGCCGTCAGGTCGGCGACGTCCGCTTCGTGCGGATTCGCGGCTGCCGCGACGGTGGTCAGAAGCAGAAGCGCGAGAGTCTTCATGATCTCGGCTCCCACAGGAAGACCGCCGTGGCCGAGCCCCGGAACTTCCCTTCCTCCAGCAGACCGTACTTCGGCGGAACGACGCGCACCGTCACTTCGTACGCGCCGCTGTCGACCTTGAGCGTCTGCCCGTAGTGCGCGAACTCCGAAAGCAGGTTGTGCAGCTCCACGGTGCGCGTGGCGCCGGTCGTCCTGTTCTTCATCTCAAGCGACACCTGCGCGGCCATGACGATCCGGTTCGTGCCGCGCTCGAACAGCGCAACTTCGAGATGATGCGTGTCGTCCTCTTTCGCCGGGCGCGAGACCAGCTTCCCGCTTTCCCAGACCCAGATCGGCTCCGGCCCCTCGGCGATAAACCCGATCCGGTAGTCGCCTTCTTCCTTGAGCTCGATCGATTCCGCGACCGCCTGCTCCACGTCGCAACCGATCCTGTAGTCCGCGATCACGGGCCCCGGCCGCGGCGCTTCGACCGTCACCTCCGCGCCGTGCCGCGTCACCTTGAATTCCGCGCGCCCCTCCGTCATGAACGACGCCAGCGCGTCGCCGTGCCGGCAGATCTTCGGCGGCTCGATGGCGACCTTGACCGTGAAATTTCCTTCCGGGAGCGCGACGTTCGCTCCGTAAAAGAGGTAGTCGCCCCAGATCGGGCCCAGCGTTACCGCCCCCGCGCCCCAGTCCGCAGTCACCTTCGCCGAAGCGAGCGGCCGCTTCGTCCCCTTTTCGCGCACCACGATCCCCAGCAGGTGAGTCGCGGCTGACTGCGGCGCACTCCACTCGCCCTTATCGTCGTAATGCCCGATCGGGCGCGGCGCGAACGTCACGAATCCGAACCGGTAATCGTCCGCCACGATTTCGCCCTTGATGTCCGCGTCCGCGGCGCGCACCGAAGCGATCGTCGCGCGCAGCGCCGGCGCGACGCCGCCGGCGAGCTGGCCTTCGAGCGCCTTCGAAATCGCGCTCACGGCGTTGGCGACCTTCGCTGGGTCCTCTTTCGCATCCACCAGTTTCCGCAGCGCCGCGATTCCCTCCGTCACCGCCTTCGCCGCCGCCGCGTCTTTCGCTCCGACCTGCACCGAAAGCCCCTTCCACGCCCGCTCCGCCGGCTTGAGCCCCATCAGCGTCGCTTCGTCGAACTCCTGTTTGTCGATGACCTGTCCGTCGCGCACGGCGGCGGCGTATTCGTTAGTGGTGAAGCGAAGGTAGCCGACGAGTTCGCCGACCTGGTCCTCGTAGGAAGAGGCCTTTTCTCCACTGCCCTTGGGAGCCAGCTGGGCGCGTGAGGGCTGTTTCTGCTCGCACCCGGCGGCGAAGACGAGGACTCCGATGGCGAGGAGGGTCCGCATTAGCTGACTGCCCCTGAATCGCGCCGCGCCTGCTTGGCCGCGCAATCGGCGCAACGGCCGTAGATTTTTACGGCGAAGGAAACGGGCTCGAAGCCTTCCTGGCGGGCGAGCTTTTCCTGCATCGCGTTGAGGCGCGGGTCGTAGAACTCGGCGATGCGGCCGCAGTCGGAGCAGTAGAGGTGGCCGTGGTGCTGGAGTTCGGAAGCGTGCTCGTAGTACTTTTTCCCCTGGCCGAAATCGTGTTCGATGAGCAGGTTGCACTCGCTGAGGAGTGACAGCGTCCGGTAGACGGTCGCCTTTGACACCGGCGTCCCCGCACGCTGCAGATGCGCGATCAGCTCGTCGGCCGTGAAATGTTCGTGGGTCCCGAAAATAGAACGAAGCACCGTCTCCCTCGGTCCGGTCAGGTGGAGCGCATGCTTCTTCAGGTAGTCTTCGAAGATCTGGACTTCATCGCCCATGGGTCTGTGTCCTTTTTTCCGGTCTCAACGAGTCGGGAAGCGGGGGTTGGGGGTCGACGGCGCGGGTGAGATCAGCCGGGCTTGGATTGATAGACCCGCGCCGTCGTACCCCCAACCCCCGCTTCCCGACTCGTTGAGACTGAGACTGAGTCTCAATTTCAGCGTTGACCCATGTTCTGTCAAGCAAATAGCGACGCACAAGCCGGAATCGAAGTTTTCCCTCAGGAAGCGTCATCCCACGCGGGAATGGGACCGCTCAGGTCCGGAATGTCGCGCACTTCGAGCGAAAAATCCCCCACGCCCGCCTGTCTTACCGCAGCCCGCCGATCCAATCCCGCATCAGCGCACGCAGCACTTCGCTCTTTCCGACCTCTCGCGCCACGGGCGCCGCGGCGTTCTCGTAGGTCGCCACCGCCAGGGCGCCTGAGGGAAGCGGATTGAGAACGCGGTCGCGCATTTCGCGGAGGGCGGCGACGCGCGTCTGGTCGGGGGAGCCGAAGGAAGCGGTCGCGACGACGCAGTACTTGTTGGCCCTGGAGGAGTCGCCCGAGCTGCCGGCGCTGGTCGAGACCGCGGTCCCCGCGGCGGGCGACAGCGTCGCCGTTGCCCAGGCCGTGTTTCCAAACGCGCCGATGTTCACGCGTCCGCCGTTCGGCGAGGGTTCGTTCGCGAAGGGGGACGCCGGGTCGCCGGCGTCGACCGTCGCGTCGCCGGCGAGCACGCGATAATCGTTTTCCGGCTCGTTCTCGAACTGCGCCGCGACGCTGACGTTGCCGGGACCGGCCGAGGCTCCCGCGACGCCGCCAAGAAGGTTGTCGTAGATATCGCTGTGCGCCACGGTCACGGCCCCCGCTTCCCGCACGTTCACGCCGAGCCCGCCGTTCCCGAAAATCAGGGCGTCCACCACAAGACCGGAGGCCGCGGTGTCCACGCCGTCCCGCTGGCAGTGAGCGATCGTAACCCGGGCGAGCTCAAGCACACCGCCGTCCGTCTTCACTCCCGCGCCATTCACGCGGCAGATCACGACATTTTCGAGTCGCGCGTTGGCCACACCGCCCCACACGCCGGCAGCGCCGCCCTTCAACGTCAGGTTCGAAACCGTCGAGCGGCTGCCTTCCGAAGCGTCGCTCGCTTCCAGCGTCACTGCCGCGGCGAATCCCGTCGCATCGAGGACCGTGAGCCCCGGCCCCGCGCCGTGAAGCGACACGCCGGGGCGAAGCGTCACGCCTTCGAGGAATGTCCCCGCAGCCAGCTCGACGACGTCGCCCGGCTGCGCGACGTCGATGGCGTCCTGGATGGTCGTAAAGGGCTTCCCGGCCAGCGTTACGCGGGCGCCAGGGATCCACGAAGCGACGACGCCGGCCGATTCGTTCCCGGCGGCATCGACAGCGGTAAGCATGAAGTCGTGCCCGACCGCCGGGTCCAGCGCGGAGACGATCGTCGTGGTGACAAGCCCCAGCGCGTCCGGATTTGCGTACGTCCCGCCTTCAGGCCGCACGTAGAGCCTGTACCCCGCGAGATCCGCGGAGGGACTCGCCGTCCAGCTCAGCCGGACGTCTGTGCCTTCGGGAAGCGCGCCCAGGTCCGACGCGGGCGCGGGCGGCAGGACGTCGCGGCCGGACCAGAAGTCCGCGACGCCGCTCCACTCCCCCGGACCGCCCTGTCCGTCAACGGCGCGGACGCGCCATTCGACATGCGAGTTCTCGGCAAGCGGCAACTGGATCGCAAAGTTCGTCCGTCCCGCGGCAACCTGCGCTTCCGTCTCAGGCGCGCCGTTCACGGCCCAGCCAACCAGGTACCCGCCATCGGCCCCCGCCACCGCTTCCCAGCCAAGTACAGGCCGCGGATCGCCGACGTCCTCGCCATTCGCCGGCGAGAGCCCGGTGGGCGGGCCAAGCGGATCAGCGCCAGCGACGCCCGCAAGGGCGACCAGGGCGGCGATCAGGAAAACGGTGACCAGCGAGGTGCGCAACGTTCCTCCGTGAAGGCGGGGAGTCTACCTCGATGTGCAAGGTGGTTCAACGGCGGGAGTTGTGAAATGAACGGATTGCGGAGAAGGAAGTTTGAACGGAGACGGCTAACGACAAATCCCAACCCCAACTCCAACCCCAAATCCCAATACTGCGGGCCCTTGGAATTTGGGGTTGGAGTTGGGGTTTGGAGTTGTACTTGCCCTTCCGTTACCTCTTCACCCCCGCCCTCTTCTGCTGCTCCATCCACACCTTCTTCGTCAACACGTAATGCCGCATCGGCATCGGCACTCCGACCGTGTTGTTCATGTAATGCGCTTCCCGGATTCTCTGAAACCCCAGCGCCTCCATCGACCGCCACGCGTTGTCGTTCGGCGCCCACGCCTTCGTCCGGATCTCCTCCGCCGCGACCGTCTTGAACGCCCAGTCGAACACGAGCTGGCACGCCTCCCGGTGATGCCCCTTGCGCCACACGCTCCGCGCGATCTGGTTCGTCTGGTCCGCGATGATCACCCGCCCCTCGTCCTCGCGCGGCTCCACCCGCACCGTCCCCACCAGCCGCCGCGTCTCGTTGTCCTCGATCGCCCACACCATCAGCTCTGGATTCTCCAGCCACCCCTTCAGCTGCGCCTTCAGGTCCTGCACCGACTTCGGCTGCACGTCGTCCGTCCACCGCCAGAGATCGGCGTCCCTCATCTCCTCGAACCACCCCCCCGCGTCCTTGGCGACGTCGAGCGGTCGGAGGGTCACGGTCTTTCCTTTGAGGACGGGGGGCCTTTTCGACGCGAGCTTCATCGCTGATTCCTTAAGAGGTTTGAAATTCCCCGGCATTTTGAAGCGGCGTGCAAGACAATTCAGATCCGGCGGCGCGCGGGATACCATGGCCGGGAGTCGAGGTCGAGGAGCCCATGACGCGCGCACAGTTTCAAACCGTCGCATTTTGCGCGCCAGCGCTGGTCGCCGGGGTCGCCCTGGGCTTTTTCATTTCGCCGCTGCTTCGAGCGCAGACGGCTCCGCCGGTCCCGGGTCGCACCCCCGCGGGGCAAGCCAGCGCCCGTGAACCGGAACCCGTCGAACATGAGGCGCTTCGTCGAGAAATCGCCGGATTTGAGCACGATCTTGCCAAGCGGACGGCGAGGCCGGCTGAAGCGGAAGATCAGCAGAAACGATTGCTCGCGCGAATCCCGGGGCTCCAGGCCAGCGGCGACTCAGAAGGGCTGCTTGCGCTCATGCAGGAACTGGCCGCACTGGGAGAGCCCGGATACGCGGCGGCGCTGGAGATTGCCGCGTTCTTCGAGAGCGCCGGGAAATCACCCCTCGCAATCTGGCCGAATGACCCGAAGTTCCGGCTGATCTTCAACCCGGCGATGCTCGACCTGTCAGCGTGGGCCCTGCGCCACCCGCATGGAGTCCCCGATTCCTTCCTGCAACGGGCGCTCGTCGCGCTGGAAGAATGCGGCGAGCGCGACTTCGCCGGCCCGCTGCTGGAGTTCCTGTCGACTTGCGAAACGGGTGAGGTCAGCCGCAAGGCCTGCGATCGACTCGAGCGAATCGCCTACCCCTCATCGGCGCCCGCAATCGCCGCCGCCCTCCGGAGTCAGGCGAAGTTGGGCCATTCGACATGGGATCTCTGCTGCATTCTCGCGCGACTCGGCTCCGAGGGAGCCCTGCGCGAGCTGGAGGAGCTCGCGAAATCGCAGGATCCCATCGCTTCCGCCGACGCTCGCGACGCGCTGGCTGTCGTGCGGCCGCCGGCCGGGCGGGAAGCGGTGACCGCGTCCGGGAATCGATCGGGCTCCCGCTATCCGAACGGAGTGGAGTGGGGGGACGTCGCGGTGTCATTCGCGGGGACGACGCTGACTTCGCTCGATCAGCTGGACGATCTCTACAAAGCCGCGCCTCAGAACATTCCCCAGGTTCTGATCGTCGAGCGGCGGGGGAAACCCCGCCGGATCACACTCGTGTTCGAGGCAAACGTGACGACGTGGACCTGGGAGGACGATTAACGTGTTTCGAGTTGCGGCCCTCGCCGGTATCTCGCTGGTCGCGGGCACCGCGATCGGTGTCGCGTTGCGCCAGGCTGAGAACTCCGCGAGTCGTCCAACCGCTTCCGCGACGGCGCCGGCGGATGGAGTGAGTCGTGGCGCGGACGGGGCGGAGCTTGTGTCCCTCCGCGCTCGCGCCGAAGAACTGCGCGGCCAACTGGCCGGGCAGATTGCCGGAACCGCAGCGGTTCGCGCCGTCGACGCCGCGTCGCTGAGATTGCGCCGCGACGAATGGACCGCAAAGAAGGACGGTGACAATCTCTTTGCCCTGATTCACGAGTGCCTCCTCGCCGGGCCTGAAGGCTATGCGCTTGCCCTCGAAACCGCCGCGCTCCTTTGGGACTACGATGCGGACTTCAAATTCACGTGGGCCATTCTGGGGCGACTGACGAAGGGCGGACTTCAGCCGGCGGTCACGTGGGCTCTTGAGCACTTTCAAGGTCTTCCCGCGAACTCCCTGGGGCTGGCAATCCGCTGCGCCGGAGAATACCCCGAAGATCATGGCCCCGGCGCGCATCGCCTGCTCCTGACGATCGCCGACACCTGCCCCGACGGGGAACTCGCGTCGCAGGCCGCTTCTCATCTCGGACACGCCCCTCCCGAGCTGGACCCTGAACTCGACGCCTACTTGCGCCGACACGCCGCGGACAGCAAGAGCATTTCCGCCGCCCTCGACGCGCTCGTCTCTCACCGGTATGCGGGCCTGGATGCGATTCTCAGGGACCTGGTCGCCACGCAGCACGACAACGAAGCGACGCTTCTCCTCATCGTCCCTCGCATGGGGGACGGAGCCGCGGACATCCTCGTTTCCCTCTCCAGCGACCCCTTGCCTCGCGTCGCAGAAAAGGCCCGCTTTCAGCTCATCCGGTTGAAGCCGCCCGTCCCCGGTCTGCTCGTCGAGCAGGCCGCCTGGCGCAAGGAGGCCGCACCACGAGTCCTGCGCCGGGGCGACATTGTCACAGCCTGTAACGGAAAGGCGCTCGTGGCGCCAGGGGATCTCCGGGAGGGCGTGCGCCCCGGAGATTCGGCCAGGCGAGTTACGGTTCGCCGGGGCGATGAGACCCTCGAGTTGGAAGTCGAGGCGGAGGAAATCCTGGGGAGCAGTACGAGTGCGACAAGAAGGGCGAAGTGAAAGCACGAATCCGCTTCATTTCGGCCGCGGTCTGGACGAAGTATTCCACAGCATGCCGATGCTGCGCCGCCTGTTCGCCCTCGCCCACCGCCTCGGACACTTCGTCTTCCTTTAGTAGCTCGGCGGCTATCATGTCCGCGTGAGTTCGCTCCGCGCTTCGCACCTCCTCGCCCTCGCCCTGCTCGCAGGCTGCTCCTCCGGCCCGCGCCGGGGGATCATCGCGCCCGAAGACGTCCCCCCGGGGTGGACGCTTCATGCCACCGCGCACTACCAGGTCCTCTCGGACGCGGGCGGGGCCGAAACGCAGGCGATCGCTGAGCGGCTGGAGGGGGTGCTCGCCCTCTACATGGAAATCCTTCCGCCGACACGAGCGCTCCCGCGCTTCCCGGTCCGCATGCTCGAAACGTACGCTGCGTACCTCGAATTCGGCGGGAAAGAAGGGACGAGCGGGTGGTACGACCAGACCTCGGGTGATCTGGTGCTGACGCTGTTCGTGGGGTATGGGGAGCCAGTGGAAGGGGTGGTGAGCCGCACGCCGTCGGGCGAGGGATGGGTCAGGCTGGAGCTTGATGGACCTGCCGAGCAGGAAGTGATCTCGTCGGCGTACCACGAAGGCTGGCACCAGTACTTCCACTGGTATCTCGACCGCGAAGAAGATCCGCCGACCTGGTTCGACGAGGGAATGGCGGACTATTTCGGGCAGGCGAGGCCGGTGCCGAGCAAGGACGCGGCGCCAACGGCGCCGGATGCGCCGGGAGTGGACATGAAGTGGGGCTTCAGCCGGCGGCATCCGGCGTGGCTTGCGAGCGTGCAGGCGGCGGTGGAGACGGAAAAGTCCGTGCCGCTGAAGGAGTTCGTTCACTGGACGCGGGAGCAGTATTACGAGGAGCCCTCGCTCACGTACCCGGAGGGGTGGGCGCTCGTGCACTTCCTGCTGAACGCCGACGACAAGCGGGTGCGCGAGGTCCCGGCGGTCCTGGTGAGGGCGCTGAAGGAGGGGGCGGAAGCGGGGAAGGCGGTGGATGAAGCATTCGCGGGGATGGACTGGGAAAAGCTGGATGAGGAGTGGAAGCGACATGTGCGGGGGTTGAGGTAGTTGCCGGGACCTTTCCCTTTCCCGTTCCCTTTCCCGCAATCGAGAAGTTCAACTTCCCCATCGCGGGAAAGGGAACGGGAAAGGGAAAGGGGGCGCGCTTCGCGCGCCGTTCTTAAACTCGCGCCTCCATGCCCGACTACAGCGTCACCCAGATCTCAATTTGCACCGCCATTTCCTTCATCGCCGGCGCCATCGACGCCATGGCCGGCGGCGGCGGCATCTTCACCATGCCCGCCATCGCCTCCTTCGGCTTCCCCATGCCCGTCGTCGGCGGCACCAACAAAGTCGTCGGCACCAGCGGCTCCAGCACCGCGACCATCACGTTTCTCTTCCGAGGCAAAGTGGATCGCGTCATCGCCCCCCTCGGCGCCGCCTTCGCCCTCGCCGGCTCCATCCTCGGCGCCCTCGCCCTCGTCCACCTCGGCAAAATCAACGACACCCTCGCCAAGGCCATCTTCGGCTTCCTCCTCATCGCCATGGCCCTCTACATGTTCTTCAAGCCCCAGATCGGCGGCGAATCCGCCTACGCCGGCCCCACCCCCCGCAACCTCGCCCTCACCATCGCCGCCGGCGCCCTCATCGGCTTCTACGACGGCTTCTTCGGCCCCGGCACCGGCTCCTTCCTCGTCTTCATCATGGTCCGCTTCCTCAAGTTCGACTTCGTCATCGGCACCGGCAACGCCAAGGCCATGAACCTGGGCAGCAACGTCGGCTCGCTCGCGACGTTTATCGTGAAGGGCCTCATCGTCTGGCCCATCGCGATCCCGATGGCGATCGCCAACGCCGCCGGCAGCTGGATCGGCAGCTCGCTCGCGATCAAGAAGGGCAGCGGCTTCGTGCGCTGGGCGTTCCTGCTCGCGGCGGCCGCGATCGCGGGGCGAATGCTCTGGTTTGCGGTGACGGGAAAGTGAAGAGGGGGCAGTCCCCGGCGACCGTAGAATCTAGCCATGCCGGAAGACCGCCGAGAGATGTCCAGCAGGGCAACCTGGATCGGAGGAGCGCTGATCGCCCTACTTCTTTGCGTCGTCATTGGACTTCCAATTCTGGTCCGGACGAAGCACGAGAATCGACAAAGGGAGTGCCAAGACCGGCTCCGGCGAATTGGCGTTTGTTTTGAGACATATCACAGCAGGTACGCTGCATGGCCCATACCTGACGAGAAGACCTGGTTTGGCGCTTTGTGGACCAGCGGAATCGCGACTGACGCGGAGGTGTTTCGGTGCCCATTCGTGAATTCGAGGGGACCGGGGACTCACTTCCGGGGAATTGTTGGACCTGGGGTCATGCCTCCGGCTGGCTCAGGAGCAACATACGTCTGGCTCAAGACCGGAATAACGCCTGGCGCGCCCCCAGACTTTCCAATGGCACTCGATGACGACTACAACGGATCCCCGAACCACGGAGCGAATTCGGATCGGAACATTCTCTATTTCCAGGGTCATGTCGCTCGATTCTCGGTTGGATCCGCCGACGACGGGTACTTCACTCCGCTGACAGGATCGACGACTTCGGGCTGGGCCGCCCCCGCCGGAACGAAGTAACCGCCGCTTCCCTACTCCCACCCGATCTTCAACCCGAGCGTCTCCTTCATCGCCAGCAGCGCTTCAGCATTCCCCTTCGCGTCGTCAACCGGGTGATGGGTGTGCGCGGTCTTCCGTAGATGTTTGAAGTTCACGAAGACGTCCTTCGCGAGCCCTTTGTAGAGCGAGCCGAGGTTGGTGGAGCTGAACCCGAACGGGTTCCCGCCGAGGAAATGGTGGAAGTACCAGTTCACGAACTGCCAGTCGAAGCCGTTGTTGTCGCTGACGAACTGAAACCGGCCCTTGCCGTTTGCTACGACCCACTCCCTGAATTTCGCAATCGAAGCCGCGGGGTCGTCGAACGCCAGCGTCTGTTCGCGCGTGAAGCCGCACACCTTGAGCGATTCCGGCACGAACTTCTCCGAGACCGGCCGGAACGTCGCGTAGAACGTCCGCGAGAGCGCGGGCTCCACGATCACGGCGCCGAGCGAGACCATCGAGTAGTCGCCCGGGATCGGGCCGTCGCACTCGACGTCGACCATGAACCACGTCACCGGCCGTGATACTCCCCTTCGATGATCACGTTGCCGTCGCCGTCCGGGCGGATCACGGTGCTCGAGCGCCCGCCGTACGAGCCTGGGCCGTAGCCGCCCTGGTACTCGCTCGACTGGTAGACCGACCAGCCGGGCCGCGTCTTCGCGTGCGATCGCTCGCTTCCGGAAGGATCGTTGCGCCTTTCCCAGGAATCGTCGTCGACGTAACGCGGCTCCTTCGCCCGGTAGGAGTCGTAGCTGTGGCTGCACGCGCACAGCGCGAACGGGGCGACGGCGAGTGCGGCGAGGCCGAGGAAGCGCTTCATGGTTTCTCCTGCGGATCGAGAGGGTTGCATCGTACCCGATCCGCCCGCTCGCCTACCGGACGCGATGACGGATGCGGACGGGCCCGATGTGGTGCCCCCCGTGGTGATGGAACGAGTGATGTAGCGCCGCCCCGAGGAGGATGCCGCCCGCGATCGCCCACGGATTCGGGCCGACGACCTGTTCCTCGACCACGACCGGTTCCACCCAGACGCCATCCATGAAAATGTGGCCGCAGTTGGGGGCGTGGAAGTGGCTCGGGTCGTAGAACTCGACGTACTCGATGGTGCGCTGCGAGTGATACACGCGGCAGCCGGTGGTGGCCGTCGGCAGAAGGATCGCGGCGAGCAGGAGGGACAACTTCTTCATCGGTCGACTCCAGGACGTGGCGCGTCTTGGGAGAACGGAACTGTATCGGAATGGCGCGGAGGAAACAAGGGAAGCGGAATCTCGGGGTGCATGGCCGGTAATGCGGGGCCGCCCGGGAGGCCCCCTGCGTTCCGCCTCGGCCGCGGGAAACGGCTAAGCGGGAAACGGCAAAGGCAAGAAGGAGAACTCTCAAGCAAGTGACAAAAGGCAAAGGACAAGTCAGGCAGCTTCGTCGATGCGGCAGATCATGGCGCTCAGCGCACGAAGCGCGAACCGAATCGTCCGTTCGCTGATGTCGAATGGCTTGCCGGGCGGCGGCTGTCCGTGCATTTTTTTCTCCTCTGAGCTTCCCCCCATCCATTGGACAGCCAAGTGCCCGATTTAACGTAAAGCCGGGCGAGTCTTCCACTCAATGTCAGCCCACCCGTTCAGGGTGGGC
>WSZJ01000013.1:0-39781 GCA_009773755.1 Planctomycetota bacterium
GGGGCCCGGGTCCGCCGCGTCCAGCGGCGGCGGCTCCGGCGGCCGCCCGCCGCAGAATCCCTCGATCAGCGCGAACGCCAGCCCGTGCAGCCGCGCGCGGTCGCCGGGGAGCTGGAGCTGATAAGCCGCATCGCGCATAAGCGCGTGACGGAACAGATAAGCCGTTTCTGCGGAGTTCATACCCGGCTCTGCACTGAGCGAGCGAAGCCCTTCGAGTCGCTTCACTCTCTCCTCATGGTTCCGCCTGAACGGGGCGTTCATGCCAGGTCCCCGTCCAACGGCGCGACACCCGCCCTTGCGCAGGCTTCGCGCATTTCGTCCGTTTTTCGTCGAAGTTCGAAAGAGTCGCCCAGGGCCTGAAGAATCGCGGCGCCGGAGCGCCAGCCGTCGCGGGCCTCCTTCACGCGGCGCTGAGACAGGTGGAAGACGGCCTGGTCGCAGAGTTCCGCGCCCTCGAAGCGCTTGTCTCCGACTTTCCGATGGATGTCCAGAGCGAGAGCGTAAGCATGCTCCGCCTCCTCCGTCCTGCCCGTGTCGCGGAAGTGATTGGCCAGGTTGCCGAGCGCGACGCCCTCGCTTCGGCGGTCGCCGACTTCCCGGTGGATGATCAGGGCCTGGTCGAAGGTGCTCCTGGCTTCTTCGCTCCGCTCCGTCTTCTGGCAAAGGACGGCCAGGCAGCACAGCGCGATGCCCTCGGAGCGCCGGTTGCCGACGTCGCGATGAATGGCCAGCGCCTGGCGATAGGCGCGTTCGGCGTCCTCGTACCGTTCCAAATCCACGAAAAGACCGCCCAGGTTGACCAGCGTGATCCCTTCGTCACGTCTGTTGCCGACCTCGCGGTGCAGGGCCAGCGCCCTTTCGTAGACGCATTCCGCCCGTTCGCTCCGGCCTGTCCGCTGGCAGAGAATGCCGAGGTTTCCCATCACGAGTCCCTCTGCGCGCGGATCGCCCGCGTCGTGGTGAAGGGCCAGTGCCTGTTCAAAGGCCGTTTCGGCCTGCTCGATTCGCCCCATGTGCTGATAGAGGTTGGCCAGATTTCCGAGCGCGATGCCCTCGAGCCGCCGGTCGCCGAACTCCTGCAAGGTGGCCAGGGCCTGCTCCGCAACGCTGCAGGCCTCCTGCATGCGGCCCGTCTCCCAGTAGACGCCTACCAGACTTCCCAGGGCGCGACCCTCGGAACGCCTGTCGCCGGCGTCGCGGTGGATCGCCAGCGCCTCCTCATAGGCGCGCTGCGCCTGCCCGACCCGGCCCGTGTCCCTGTAGATGCCGGCCAGGTATCCCAACGCCATGCCCTCGAGCCGACGGTTCGCTTCCTGCCTGTGGATCGCCACCGAGCGGGAAACCAGTTCCTCCGCCTCCTTCAACTTCCCCCTGGAATGCGCCGCCATGCCCGCGCGGCGAAGCGCTTCCCCCCGCTCGCTTCCCGCGACGAATTCCGCGAAAGTCTGCCAGGCGACGCATGCCGATTCGTGCCGGTAGCCGCGATCCATGCGCTCTGCAGCGCGACGGAGGTAGAGGCGGTGAAGGCCGCGAAAGCGCTCGCGAGCCATGCCGGAATCGCCTCCGTCGGCGGCCTGAAGCGCGTGCCCGGCGAGCTCCTCTGCGCTCGCGTCCGCAGCGTGCCGCGTAACGGGCGAGAGATCGACCGCGTCCAGCGGCGACGGCTCCGGCGGGTCGATCACCTCGAACGCCAGCCCGTGCAGCCGCGCGCGGTCGCCGGGGAGCTGAAGCTGATAGGCGGCGTCGCGGAGGAGGGCGTGGCGGAAAAAGTAGATGTTCTCTGCCGTGTAAATCGTTTTTTTGGCTCCGCTTTCCACAGGTTGTCCACGCCCTCCGCTCGGAGTAAACGTCGTCCGTGTGCGCGATTGTGCCCGCTTTTCATGGCTTCTCACTCATCAGTGCGATCACCCAGGATCCGTGGGCAACCTGGTTTCTCTGATGCAGGTCAGGGTCGTACTTCTTCCGGTTGCGCCACATCGCCCAGATGATCTTGATCCAGCGTTGTCCGAGGCAACGCATGGCAGATGAGTGACGGTGGCCTTCCTCCTTCTTTTTCAGGTAGTAGGCTTGGGCCCACGCGCATGTCTTCCGGCTCCGATCAGCCAGGAAGTGGATCGCCTGACGCAGGTTGAGATTGCACGCCCGTCGCATGTGTACGCTCAACCTCTTCCCAGTTGCTTGCGTCACGGGAGCCGTGCCGGCATAGCACTGCAGCGCCTGCGGATCTTCGAAGCGGTCGCGGTCGGTGCCGATCTCGCCGAGGATCCTCGGGCCGATTTTCTCGCCTGCTCCCGGGAGGGAGCCGAAGACGTCGTGGTCGGGATGCTGCTCGAAGGCCGTCGTGATGCGGGCGCGATACTCGTCGAGCTGCTTCTGAAGCACCAGGAGCGTCTTGGCGAGGCTGACCGCCAGCAGGCTCTTGGCCGCCGTGGTCCCCGGGCTTCCGCAGAATTCGGTGGCGCGCGCGAAGCAGGCCAGGCGCTTCTCGTGCGTCTCGGGACGGTACAAGCGGTGCACGTGAAGGAATTTCTCCCAGTACCTCTTCCCGGCTGACTTGAGCGCCTCCGGAGTCGGCCACTTGATGACGAAATCCCACGTGGCCGGGTGAGTCCAGTTGTCAAAGGCCTCCAGTGCTGTGGGGTAGTACTCGTGCAGCGCCTGCTGGATCTGATTGACCAGGGCCGTGCGCTGCTCGATGAGCGTCACTTCGTCGCGGCAGAGCTGCCTCAGCTCCTGAGTCGCGGTGTCTTCGAGCTTCAGCGGTTTCCAGGCCTGACCGTCCAGACGCAGCGCGTCGGCCATGCTCCAGGCATCCAGCCTGTCGGTCTTCGCTCCCGACGAGGTCTTGCGCTCGCGATACCGCGAGGCCTTCTTCGGATCGATCGGAAACACGGTGCAGCCGGAGCCGAGCATCCGCTCGATCATGGCTCCGTACCGTGTCTCGACGACCATCCCCACGACCGCAAACTTCTTCACCCGCTCGGCAAAGTCGCGCCATCCCTCGGCGGTGTCCGGGATGCGGAAGTCCGCAACGATCGCCCCGGACTTGTCGACGACGACGACGTCGTGATGGTCGCTCGCCCAGTCAAACCCGGCATAGTGCGTCAACTCGATCCACGGCTTCATGGCGGCTCCTCTCCGTAAAGGATCCGCATCCAACACCTGGCTTCTGGGCTGAGTCGACCTGATACGGGAGCCCTCGTGGGGCCATGTTCTCTTGGACTTTTTGCCCGAAGCCAACGCGGCGACCGGTGATCTACTTGCGGTCCTCAAGGGACTGGCCAATTCCGACCGTGACGCCGCGCTGGCGCTGAACACGGATGACTCCGAAGAAGGATGCTCTCGCCGGCAGGATTCCTCAACTTCGCCGGCCAAGTTTTCAACACCTCCCTGATCGCGGGCTGGAGGCCCGCTCTTCAGGGAGCTGTTGATGAACTTGGGAGTGGTATCAGGCGGACTCGGCGTTCACGTGGAAGTACGGGGCACGCCGTTACTTCACCTTCAAAATCGCCGCAGCCAACGCCTTCGGGTCTGCGGGCGCCTCGAATTTCTTCAGCACCTTGCCGTCCGCGTCGAGCACCGCCAGCGCGGGCTTCTTCAGCGCGAACGACTTCGCGGTTTCCGAGTCGCGGTCGATCTTGACGAGGACGTGCGTGGAAGCGAGGTCTGCGATGGCGGACTCGCGGAGCAGATCGCACTCGAAGTAATCGGCCAGCTCGGAGGTCGCATCCTTTGCCGACCAGAACCACACCAGGAGGCGCTGTTTTTTTTCCGAGGCCGACGCCCTGGCCTTCTCAAGATCCGCTTCCCAGGTGATTGACCCCGGCACGTAGGGCCGCACGAATTTCGGGAGCCAGTCAAAGAACCCCTTGGCTTCCTCGGGGAAGAGCACGTGCCCCGCGCCCTCGTGTTTCTTGAACACGACCTCGAGCCCGTGCTTCCGGAGTTGCCCGTCGGCGCGCACGGCCGCGTCGAACGGGACCGCGTTGTCCGCCGTGCCGTGAATGATGAACGCGCCGAGGCGTTTCGTGTCGGCAGGGAGTTCGTGAAGGTTGCATCCGCCGCCGATCGAAAGAACGCCCGAGAAGACCTCCGGGTGCCCGAGCCCGATCTCCATCGCATAGAACGCGCCGTTCGAGTAGCCGCCGAGATAGGTCCGCTTCGGGTCGCCGTTCAGCGTCCGCTGCAGCTCGCGCGCGAGTCCGATGACCTTCGGGATGTCCACGTCCGCCCAGCGCGGCTGCGCGTCGCCCGCGGTGTTGCCCGCCTTCGCGTCCCCCGTCCCCGTCGAATGCGGAAGCGCCACGATGTACCCGCGCTTCTTCGCCTCCGTCCCCCACTCCGAAAACACGCCGCTGTTTCCGCCCGTGCCGTGCAGGAAAATAATCAGCGGGGCGCGCTTCGGCCCCGGCTTCGACGGGTTGACGGAGTACTGAAGCCCGCACTCGGAGGTTTTGTTGCCGCCCTGGGCGAAGGCTGAGGTGGCTGCCGCCAGGGCCAGGAGGGTGGGGAGGAAGCTGCGCATCGCGGTGAGAATAGCCGATTCTCGATTGCTTTCCAGCGCCGGTCGTCGAGGACTTCGGGCAGAATTGCAGGCCTTGCCTCCCGTCCCTGAGCCGCGCATGAGCTCCGCAGAAACTGCGTACCTGTTTCGTCACGCGCTGCTGCGCGACGCCGCCTACCAGCTCCAGCTCCCCGGCGACCGCGCCCGGCGCAATCTTCAAAACCTATTGAAGCGTCAGCCGAAATCGATATTCTCCGCCTCAGGCTTTCCACGAAAATCCACAAAGGAGATCGCTCGATGAAAAGCATGCTCTTGCTCGCGGCATTCGCGTTTGCGTTCGCGACCGGATGCAATACGACAACGGTCGAGAACGACGACGACGAAGTTGAAGAGAACGACGGCGAAGCGCAGGGCGAGGACAGCGGAAACGCCTGGGATGGGGTCGCCTGGGTTTCCGTCGGCCACGGGCACCGTCACCACGCGGGCTGCGGCCACCACCACCACCACGGGGTGTGGAATATTCATCCGGCAAACCATGTCTTCGCCGGCAGACACCATCACTTCAAGGTCAGGGTCGTCCATCATCACAAGAAGAAGCACTAGCAGGCGGATGTTCCCGCGAGAGCTTTGATGGTGGCCGACGGTACTGAAACGATCGGCACGTTTGCCACGCGCGTCGGGATTCTCACGCCCGACCAGTGGCGCGATGCACGCGAATCCTGGGAGCGGGCCGGGCGACCTGAGCTCGGCCCGTTCCTGGTCGCGCGCGGGGACCTCACGCCGCGCTCGGTCGAGGCCCTGCGCGCCCTGATCGCCGAGTCGACGCCCACCAACGCCTCGAGCCAGCCGACACTCGTCTCGCCGTCCACCGTGCCGCGCGACCCCGGCCGCGCCGTCGTGCTCACACAGGCGCCGGACGCGAAATTCACGCTCGGCGCCGAACTCGGCCGCGGAGGCCTCGGCCGGGTTGTGGAAGCGCAGGATTCGGATCTCGGCCGTACGGTTGCGCTGAAGCTGCTTCTCGAAAGCGCCGACCCTGTCGCATTGGAGCGCTTCCGCCGGGAAGCGCGTATCACGGGGCGCCTCGAGCACCCGAACATCGTTCCGGTGCATGAAATGGGAATCCTTCCGGCGACGCGCGAGGTCTACCTCTGCATGAAGAAGATCGCCGGGCGTGACATGGCGCTGGCGATCCGGGAAGGGAAGTGGTCGTTGCGGCGCCTCGTGGAGGCGTTCCGCGACGTGTGCCGCGCGGTGGCGTACGCGCATTCGCGCGGCGTGATTCACCGGGACCTCAAGCCGGGGAACGTGATGCTCGGCGAGTTCGGCGAAGTGCTCGTGGTGGATTGGGGGCTCGCGAAAACCGTCGGCGAGGCTGCCGCGGAGATCGCGAAGGAAAAGGACGAGACCACGGTTCTGACCGGCGAACCCGTCGCGAAGCTCGAAGTCCTCGGCACCCCGGGGTACATGGCGCCGGAGCAGGCGCTCGGCCGGCAGTCCGACGTCGACCAGCGCAGCGACGTCTGGTCGCTCGGCGTCATGCTCTTCGAAATCCTCACGGGGAAAACCCCTTTCGACGCCGCGACGCCGAAAGCCGTCGTCCTGCGCGTGCTGCGCGAGCCGGTCCCCGCGCCGTCGTCGGTGCGGCCGTGCCCGCCGGAGCTGGAAGCGATCTGCGTGCGCGCGCTTCAGAAGAAGCCGCCCGACCGCTACGCGAGCGCGGCGGAAATGGCCGCGGACGTCGACGCGTTCCTCGAGGGCACGCGCGAGCTCGAGCGCCGCGAAGCCCTCGCCGCAGAGCAGCTCGCACGCGCGCGCGAAGCCGCGAGCCGCTTCCGCACGAAGCGCTCGGAAGCAGCCGCCGCCGAAGAGGCCGCGACGCTGGCGCACAAACGGATCGAGATGCACGAGCCGCTCGCGAAGAAACGGGAGATGTGGGAATTCGACGACCGCGCCGCGGCCCTCGCCCGCCAGAGCGCGGAGGCGTTCGCCGAGGCGGAGGAGGCGCTCGCTTCCGCGCTCTCCAACGCGCCCGGCCTCAAGGAGGCCCGCCTTCTCCGCGCCCAACTCCACTGGGACCGATTCCTCGAGGCCGAAGCCGCCGGCGACGAGCGCGCGATGGTGCTGGAGCGGCGCGCGGTCGAGGCGCACCACGACGGGGCGCTGGCGGAAGCGCTGAAAGGGGAGGGGGAAGTGACGGTGCGGACGCGGGCGTATCCGTGCCGGTGTCTGGTGGAGGGGCGGGAGGTGCGGCCGGAGGAGCTGCGCGTGGAAGGGCATCATCCGTGGTCGGGGCGCGACCTGGACCGGGCCGAGCCGGGGCCGTGGCCTGAGGGCGAGCCGGCGGAAGCGGTTCATCTGCGGGTTCACGCCGCTTCGTGCAAGCCCCTTCCTTTAGAGGGCGCCCGCGTGTGGGCGTTCCGGCATGTCCCGATGGATCGCGTGCTGGTGCCGTTCACGCCGAGGCGCGGGGGGGAAGGAGTGCCGGAGGCGGTGCTCGACGAGCTGTTCGGCCGGTCGCCGTTCCGGCCGCGAGGAGGCGGGTGGTTTCTCGGGACGACGCCGGTGGAGCGGGCGAAGCTGCCGATGGGGTCCTGGCTGCTGGTGATCGCGGCGGAGGGCCGGGCGTCGGCGCGGGTGCCGGTGATGGTGGCGCGAGGCGGCGCAGAAAACGCCGACGTCACACTCTTCCTTGATGGAGAGATTCCCGCCGGATTCCTCCCCGTCTGCGCGAGCCGCTTCACGGTCCCGCGCGATCCGACGGGCATTTCAAGCGGGGACGCGCGGTCGCTCGAGATCGACGACTTCTTCCTCGCGCGGCACCCGGTGACGTGCGGCGAGTGGGCGGCGTTCGTGAACGAGCTGGGGCGGGCGGATCCGGGGGAGGTCGTGCGGCGCGTTCCCCTGCATCACCAGACCGGGAAGCCGTACTGGCCGATTCTCCCCGCGGGCGCGACGCTTGTGCCCGACGCGGCGTGGGTCGCGGCGAATCCGGACCTCGCTGCGACGCTCTCCCGGCTTGAAAACGTGACGACCGATTGGGACGCCGATTGGCCGGTCTTCGCGATCACGTGGAAGGACGGACAGGTCCTCGCCAGACACCGCTCGCGCGCCGAAGGCTTTCTCTTTCACCCGCCCCACGAGGACCAGTGGGAAAAGGCCGCGCGCGGCGCCGACCTCCGCTACTACCCCTGGGGCCACGTCCTCGACGGCCTCTTCGCCAATATCCAGGGCTCCTTCAACGGCCCTAACCGCCCCTCGCCCGTCGCCGATTTTCCCTTCGACGAATCCCCCTACGGCATCCGCGGCCTCGGCGGCAACGGCTCCGACCGCTGCCTGAACTGTCCGGGCGAGCGCTACCCCGCCTGGCGCATCATCAAGGGCGGCTCCTGGAGCAAGGCCGGAAGCGCGGCGCGTGCGTCGTACCGCGCTGGCGGGCCGCCGGATCATGCGCAAACCGGTAATGGTGTGAGGCTTGCGGTTGCGGTGAGGCTGGAGGCCTCAGGATCCCCTGCCGCCGGATGAAATCCTGCAAGAAACTGGATTGTGCGTCTAACTCGTTGTCAGGCCTTGCCTAGCATTCCACAGATTTCTCAAAGTGTCACTTGCATAGTGTCGATATACACAGTATCATGAAGCGCATCAAGGTTGAAACACACACCCCTTATGGTGAGGATGCGATGCCCGAAGGACTGACGCCCAGACAGCAGGACATCTTCAACTTCCTGTGCCGCCATATCAAAGAACACGGCTTTCCTCCTTCTTACGAGGAGATCGCGGAACAGTTCGGATTCGCTTCGCCGAACGCGGTGACCGGGCACCTCAAGGCTCTCGAACGCAAGGGATTCATCCGGCGGAGCGAGAAGTCCCGCGCGCTGGAGATCACCGATCCCTCGTTCCGGCAGAGCGGCATTCCGATTATCGGAACCGTCGCCGCCGGCACGCCGATCCTGGCGATCGAGAACCGCGAAGGGACCCTGGCCATAGAGGAAATGTTCGGTCCCTCGGGAGATCTTTTCGCGCTTCGCGTCCGCGGCGAGAGCATGGTCGGCGCCGGTATCAACCCCGGCGATTTCGTGGTGGTCCGACCGATGCCTGTCGTCGAATCCGGTCAGATCGGCGTGGCGTTCCTGGACGGGGACGCCACGGTGAAGCGGATCTACAAAGAGCCGACCGGATGGAGGCTTCAGCCGGAGAACTCCGGCATGGAGCCGATCTGGGTCAGCAAGGATGACGCAACGTTCTGGATCGGCGGCAAGGTCGTCGGCGTTGTGCGCCGGATTCAGCTGTAAATTCGTCGACTGATAGTTCGGTCTTTGTCAGGTGGTTAAGTAAACATCTACAGGTAGGGGATGACTTCGATGCTTGCCACAAGAGGTTTGACTCAGACGTTCGCGAACCAGAGCCGCTTTCGCTCGGCCAATCCTGCGTTCGTTCCGCCCGCGGATCAGCGGCATCTGGCGGAAATCATCGCTCGACGCGCCGCCGACATTTCCTTCATCGAATTCCCAACACTCCTGATCGAGGAGGCCGGAACCGCCTTCCTCGTCACTCGCGCGGATCCCGACGAAGTCTCCCTTCTTCTCCACGCCCTCCCCGGAGAGATCGAGATTGGAGTCGCCGAGGAGCCCACTTATCCGCTCCTTTCGGCCGTCGCGTCCCTGCAAACCTCCGGCGCCCCCCGAGCGGCCGGAATCGTTCTCGACATCGCCAGGACGGAGATCATCCAGCGCTTCCGCCAGATGATTTCCCAGCCGTTCGTCGACCTCGTCATTCTCGACCCGGAATCCCGCTTCCTTGCCGCCTACCGGTTCGAGCTCACCCTCTGGACCCGGGCGCGGGCTCACCGCTCCCTCGACCAGGCCAAGCGGCACCTGGAGTCGCTTCCCATGGAAAAACGCTCCTTCCGGATCGCCATGGACGAACTCCAGGCGTACGTCGACCGGACCCTGACCGCATGACCTCGTGTCGTTTGTGCTCTTCTGAAACCAAAACCAAATCGTGACCCACCCAGGAGGAATCGTGTCCAACAAGCCTGCCGTAAAACCTGTCAGCAAAGACCTCATGAAGGAAGTCGAACGCCAGAAGTCCCGTGCGCTCGAAGCCGTGGTGGCTGAAATCCAGAAGCGTTACGGCGCCGGCGCCGTCATGCGCCTCGGCTCCGACGACATCGTCCCGATCGAGGTGATCAACACCGGCGCCCTGTCGCTCGACCTCGCCCTCGGCATCGGCGGTGTCCCCCGCGGACGCGTCGTCGAGATCTTCGGCCCCGAATCCGGCGGCAAGACCACGCTGTCGCTCCACATCATTGCCAGCGCCCAGGCCAAGGGCGGCGTCGCTGCTTTCATCGATGCGGAACACGCCATCGACCCGTCCTACGCCGCGAAACTCGGCGTTTGCACCGACCAGCTCCTCCTCTCGCAGCCCGACTCCGGCGAACAGGCCCTCGAAATCGCCGAGGCCCTCGTCAACTCCAACGCCGTCGACGTCGTCGTCGTCGACTCCGTCGCCGCCCTCGTCCCCCGCCAGGAACTCGAAGGCGAAATGGGCGACGCTTCCATGGGCCTCCAGGCCCGCCTCATGTCCCAGGCCCTCCGGAAACTCACCGCCGCCATCTCCCGCTCCAAGACCTGCGTCATCTTCATCAACCAGATCCGCGAGAAAATCGGCGGCTACGGCAATCCTGAAACCACGACCGGCGGCCGGGCGCTCAAGTTCTATTCTTCCGTCCGCATCGAAGTTCGCCGCGTCACTTCCATCAAGTCCGGCGAGGAAACCGTCGGCAACCGCGTGAAGGCCACCGTCGTGAAGAACAAGTGCGCCCCGCCCTTCCGCAAGACCGAGTTCGACATCATTTTCGGTCGCGGAATCGTCCACTCGCGCGACCTCCTCGACACCGCCGCCGAGCTCAAGGTCGTCGACAAGTCCGGCACCTGGTTCACCTACGGCGACGTCCGCCTCGGCCAGGGCCGCGAAAACTCCGCTGCCTTCCTCGAAGCCAACCTCGACGTCATGGCCAAACTCGAGGAAGCCACCCGGAAAGTCGCCTGTCCCGCCCCCGAACCCGAACCTGTCCGCGAAGCGTCCTAGTGTTGAGTCAGCATTGATTCCGGGGGGTTGCCGCCTCGGCTGCAACCTCCGGAATCAAGCGTGTCGAACCGGTAGCCGAAAGGAAAACCATGCGCGTCCTCCGCCTCCTCATGCTGGTCCCCGCCGCGATTTTCGCGGCCCTGTAGTCCACCTCTCTCCGGCCGGCCCTCGCTTCCTCCCCAGGGGCGGGGGCCGGATTTTCTTTCTGGCCGCCGGCCGCTGGCCACTGCCTTTCCTTCGTGATTGAATGCCCCGCCCTTCCGTTTCGTGCGATGAAGGGACGGCCTTCTTTTCACGAAAGGGCGGAAATTGTGGCTCGTGTCGTGACGTGCGGCGGCCTCACCCTCGAGGGGACGAGCGTTTCCACGCTCGAGACCTGCGTGGCCGTCCGCGAACTCAACCTCTGCTTCGACATCGGCAAGGGACCTCGCTACGCCGCCGGAATGGACCATGTCCTCCTGACGCACGCCCACCAGGACCACGCCGTCGGCATCGCCCTTCATATCGCCACGCGCAAACTCCTCGATCTCCCTCCTCCTGTGATCTACCTGCCGGAAGTGATCGTCGAGGACATGCGGAACCTCATCTCGGCCTGGGAGCGCCTCGAGCGACGGAAAACCAGGTACACGCTGGTCGGCGTGCGCCCCGGTGTGCGCTACGACATGCGCAAGGGCCTCTTTTTCCGCGCCTTTCCCACGGAGCACTCGCTTCCCAGCACCGGATTCCAGGTGTTCGAAGAGCGCAAGAAGCTGAAGCCGGAGTACATCGGGCTGGACGGGCCGGCGATCGTCGAGCTGAAAAAGCGCGGCGTGGAAATCACGGATCCCGTGGAAATCGCGGTGGTGACGTTCATCGGCGACTCGACGATCACGCCGCTCGACCGCTTCCCCGAGATGCTCAAGAGCCAGGTCGTGATCATGGAGTGCACGTTTCTGGCGCCGGAGGATCGGCCGATGGCGAAAAAGAAACGGCACACCCACCTCGCGGACATCATCGAGCGCGCGGACATGTTCGGGTGCGAGCACCTCGTCCTGTCGCACTTCAGCACCCGCTATACGCGGGAGGACGTAAACCGCGAGCTCGCGGCGGCGCTTCCGGAATCGCTCAAGGCGAAGACGAAGATCCTCTATTAGGAGGAGTCAAGGTAGTTGAATGTTGGCCGAAACGACCGCTGGGTCGCCGTTTCTTTCTACCCACTACGAACTACCTGCTACCGACTGGCTTACTCGTGTGCGCCACCAGGGTAGGACGAGGCGCTCCGCTAGTACCGAAGCATCGCGCCGATTTTCCCGTGTTCCGCGAGCGCGCATCCCTCCGGCAGGATCCGGATCGCCCCGCCCTGATGCACCGTCTGCGCGACCGCTTCGTCCACGACGTCCCCCGCTTCCACGGTCGCGGAGGCGCAGCGCGGGCAAATCGCCTCTTTTTCCACGAGGATGGAGCAGGCCTCGCAATGGCGGCCGGCGTGGGCGTAGTCTTCGGTGACGAGGAGGGTCTGGACGCGGCGGTCGTTGAGGGCGGAGAGCGTGTTCTTCAGGCCGGTGACGGCGAGACCGCCGTTGGTGCGCGCGGCGCCGGCGAGGCGGCGGACGAGGTCGTCGCGGCGGTTCGTCTCCTCCACGGCAACGAGTTCCACGGTTTTCGCGCGGACGTCTTCGCGAAGCGCGGCGCGCACGTCGGCGCGGAAGCGGCCTGCGACGCGTTCGGCGACGTAGGAATGGAGGTGGCGTTCGAAGCCGCGAAGTTCGTCGAGGTGGCCGCCGAGGACGAGATACTCGAAGGGCGCGGACTGGAAGGCGTGAAGGAGGCGGTCGGCGGCGTCCTGGTAGTGGTGGTGGACCGCCTCGTCGTGGCGGTGCTCCACGCGGCTGGTGTCCTTCCCCTGGAAGCCGCCCTTCTTGATCCTGCTCCCCGTGTCGTGCGTCACGTCGAAGAGGTCCTGGATTTCTTCGCCGTGAACGGAGTACGCGCGGGCGCGGTGCTGGTCGAGGAGGGCTACCACCGCGTGGGGGGACTGGGCGAGGAGGGCCTGAAGCGGGCGGAGGTACGGGGTCGGCCCGATGAGGAGAGTGGCCTTGAAGCCGTGAGGGAGGGTCCACTTCTGGAAGAAATCACGGCCGGCGCACGAGAAGGCGGCGAGGCCGCGTTCGCCGGCGCGGGTGAAGGCGTGGCCGGAGAGGGCGTCGTGGAGTCGTTCGATGTCGGACTCGACGGACTTGAGCTGGTCGTGGTTGAGGCCGGCCTCCTTGAGGTCGGCGAGACGTTCGCGGGAGAGGTCCTTGAGGAGCGTGATGAGGGCGGGCTTGGAATAGCGTTTCGGATCGATATTGAGATAGAGCGAAGAGACGAGCAGGGGCGCCGGAGTGAAACGGGAGAGGTCGGCGAGCTGGGCGGGATTCAGCATGAAGCGCTCCAAGGAAGGGTGGGGGGGAGCGAGCCGCGCGAGGGAGGGATTGTAGCGTGAGAGCGGCACGGGTTGGAGAGATTGATTCGTCTGAGCAACAGGGAGGTCACGGAGAGCCAGGCGCGGCCTGGCCACAACCAAATGGGAGACGGGCGCCGTGGTAGTCGCCAGTCTCGCCGTCCTGGACGAGATCCCGGGAACTTTCGCGCATTGCACCTCGTCTTTCCCTTCTTGATTCGTCGCAGGTTTTCTCCGTGATTTCTGTGAACTCCGTGACCTCCGTGTGCCGACGAAATTCCTTCCCCTGCTGGACGCTCCCTCCGTTCACCGCTAGAGTCGCCGCGCCATGGAGCTGCGCACGCGGACCGAGAAGATCGTCGGGGCGCTTCAACGGGCCTATCCCGAGGCGAAGTGCAGTCTTGAGCACGAAGAACCGCTTCAGCTCCTTGTCGCGACGATCCTCTCGGCGCAATGCACGGACGAGCGCGTCAACAGGGTAACTCCCGCGCTGTTCCGGAAGTATCGCGACGCGACGGACTTCGCCGCTTCGCCGCCCGGGGAGCTCGAGCGTGACATCCGGAGCACGGGATTCTTCAACAACAAGGCGAAGTCGATCCGCGGGGCGTGCCGTCTGATCGTGGAGAAGCACGGAGGGCGGGTGCCGGAGACGATGGAAGAGCTGCTCGAGCTGCCGGGGGTGGCGCGCAAGACGGCGAACGTCGTGCTCGGGAACGCGTTCGGGAAAAACGAGGGGGTGGTGGTCGACACTCACGTGACGCGGCTTTCGCGGAGGATGGGGCTGACGCGGCAGAAGACGCCCGAGAAGATCGAGGTGGCGCTGATGAAGCTCCTGCCGCGCGAGGGCTGGGCGCTGTTCAGCCACCTGCTGATCCATCATGGGCGGGCGGTGTGTGATGCGCGGAAGCCGGAGTGTGGGGCGTGCTGCGTGGAGAAGTGGTGTCCGCGAGTGGGGGTGAAATGAAGCGGTATCTCGCGACGGTTGAGGAATTGAAGGCCGGGCTCGCGGCGAAGGCGGTTTGCGTGATCGACGCGCGGCGGGTGCCGGCGTACGACGGCGGGCACATTCCGGGGGCGGTGATGCTGGACATTTTCGAGCATCACTGGCCGGACACGACGCCGAGGGGAGTGAGGGCGTTCGTGTGGCAGATGGGCGAAGTGATGCGGCGGGTCGGGGTCACGAACACGAAGCGCGTGGTGGCGTATGACGACGAGTCCGGGATGTTCGCTGCGCGGCTGGCGTGGGTGCTCGACTGGCTGGGGCATCCGGACGCGGCGATGCTGGATGGGGGGATGAAGGCGTGGGTTGCGGCGGGAGGGAAAGTGTCGAAGGAAGTCGCACGCGCGGAGCGGAGTGCGTGGCTGCCTCGGCCGGACGCGTCGAAGGTGATCCGCGCTGACCAGATCAAGCGGGAGCTGAAGTCACTGACGGTCGTCGACACGCGGACGCCCGAGGAGTACGCCGGCACGCACGTGAGGGCGGCGCGAGGAGGGACGATACCCGGCGCGATTCCGGTGCATTACGTCGAGAACGTGCGTGCAGGAAAGTTCAAGCCGTTGGCGGAAATGCGGGCGATGTACGAGGCGGCCGGAGTGACGCAGGACCAGGACATCGTTCTCTTGTGCAACGGCGGATACCGGTCGGCGCACACCTATTTTGCGCTGAGGATGTGCGGGTACAAGAAGGTCAGGAACTACTACGCGGCGTGGCAGGAGTGGGGGAATCTGCCGGGTCTTCCGGTGGAGGTGCCGCGGAAAAAGAAGTGAGTTGCGCGTTGCGAGTTGCGCGTTGCGAGTGAAAGGGCTGCTGGCACCGCGGGCGGAACCAAAGGCAAGGACGCCGGCAGAAAGTCATGGATGGAGGACTGAATGTTGACTAATATGGTCATGATTCGAGGGGCACTCTTCCCCCAGTGAATCCGCTCGCTTAACCTGTTTCAAGACTCCTACCCGAGGACCGCTTCATGCCCGCCGGCTGGAAAGACCTCGTCGACTCCGCACGCAAAGTCGTCCCTGAAATCACCGTCGCCGACCTCGAGGCTAAGCGGCGACGCGGCGAGCACTTCGTCCTCATGGACGTGCGCGAGGACGAAGAACGCAAGGGCGGCTACATCCCCGGCGCGATTCACGTGTCGCGCGGAATGCTGGAGTTCAAGGTGACGCAGGTGGTCGCGGACCGCGCGACGCCGATCGTGGCTTACGACGCGGGCGGTAACCGGTCCCTGCTTGCGGGGAAAGTGCTCAAGGATCTCGGTTACCCGGACGTCGTTTCCCTCCAGGGCGGTTTCGGCGCCTGGCGCGCTTCCGGCGCGAAGACCGCCAAGGAGCACACCTGGACCGCCGGCCAGCTCGAGCGCTACAGCCGGCACTTCATGCTCAAGGAAGTCGGCAAGGAAGGCCAGGCGCGCCTCCTGGACGCGAAGGTATTGTGTCTCGGCGCGGGCGGGCTCGGTTCGCCGATCGCCCTCTATCTCGCGGCGGCCGGGGTCGGGACGCTGGGAGTGGTGGACAGCGACGTCGTAGACCTTTCGAATCTTCAGAGGCAGATCCTGCACACGACGGATCGCATCGGCGTTTCAAAAGTCGAGAGCGCGGCGAAGACGATCAACGCTCTGAATCCGGACGTGAGGGTCGTGCCGCACGCCTACAGGCTGACGCCTGAGAACGTGATGCAGGTCATGAAGGACTACGACCTGGTCGTCGACGGCGCCGACAACTTCGACACGCGCTACATGCTCAACGACGCGGCGTTCTTCCTGAAGAAGCCGATCGTCCACGGGTCGATCTTCCAGTTCGAAGGACAGGTCACGACGATCGCACCTCACCTCGGCGGACCGTGCTACCGCTGCATGTACCCGGAGCGGCCGCCGGCGGAATTCGCGCCCGGCTGAAACGAGGCGGGCGTCCTGGGCGTGCTCCCGGGAATCGTCGGACTGGTGCAGGCGACCGAGGCCGTGAAGCTTCTCCTCAACATCGGCGAGCCGCTGATCGGGCGGCTGCTCATGTACGACTCGCTCGGCATGAAATTCAGGGAATTCAAGAGCCCGAAGGACCCCGGCTGCGCCCTCTGCGGGACAAAGCCGACGATCCTGGAGCTTGAAAAGAGCCACGCGGAAGGCGCTGCGTGCGCCCTTCCCGCGGCGCGGGCGTTGCCGCCATCGCCCGCTGCAGCGCCGGTCGCACAGCGCCGGTAGTCCCCAGCGTCCCGGGCTCGAGGAGAACCGTCTGCGCCGCGCCACGTACCGAACGGCTGGTTCCGCGTCCGGAACGCACAAACTTTCCCAGGCCTGCGAGCATGCCCGCGATGATCGCCGCGGCCAGGATCGCGGCCACCAGAAGAACCAACCGGTTGACGGGCGGCTCCGTGAGCGGCGCCGCCGACGGATCGGGCGCCGGTTGCCGCGGCGGAGGTTTCGGAGTCGCTCCGCGCATCGCAGGCGCCGCCGTCGGACGCTCCGACTCCGCCTGCGAAAGGACCGTCGCTTCCCGGTCGCCCGTCACCCCCGGAATCACCGTCGGTCGCTCGGCAACGCTTCCCGCAAATTCTCCCGCGGTTCCGATGGCCGTGGCCGAAGAGCCTGCGGCCGCCATCCCAGGGGGCCGCACGATCGCAGCCGCCGCTTCAACGTGCGCCATTTCGGCGTCGTCGAGCCACCTGCGCTCGCGGATGACTTCGAGAAGCGATTTCCCGGTCATGCGCGATGCCTCGCGCGCCTGCCGCACCTGCTCCGGAGTGAGGAGGTCGTCGCGGCGGACGAGGGAGATGAGCTGGTCGTCGGAGAAGGACATCGGGAGATGACTTTAGCTTCGAATCGCCCCGGATTCCCCAGGAACTCCACTATGCTGGGGCAACCATGCGGGAGTTTCCGGTAGACGATCTGCGCACCGCAGTACGCGGCGCGATCCAGGAAGTCATTCCGGTGGAGCGCGGCTACACAGGAATGGGGCGGTGGATCGTCCGTACCGGGGTTGAGTCAGTCTTCATCAAATTCGCCGACACTCCGGAGTCGATGCAGTGGCTTCGCGACGAGCGGAAATTCTACGCGGCGATCCGCGATACTTTCACCCCAAGGCAGGTGGCGTTCGGTGAATCGCCGGCCCGGGTTTTCCTGGCGCTTGAAGACCTGTCAGGGGCGTTCTGGCCGCCACCGTGGACGCCGAAGCGGGTGACGCAGGTGCTCGGGTCGCTCTCGCGGCTGGCTTCGCACAGCGGCATGAAGGGGTTTCCGCGGCTCGAAGATTCGCGTGAAGGGCTCACCGGCTGGAAGCGCGTCGCCGCCGCGCCTGCTGACTTTCTGTCGCTGGGACTCGCTTCGCGCGCCTGGCTCGACCGGGCGCTCCCGGCGCTGTGCGAAGCGGAGAAAGGCGCGATTCTCGAAGGGAGCGAGATGCTTCACTGCGACGTCCGCAGCGACAACATCTGCTTCGACGGCGAACGCGCCATGCTCATCGACTGGAACTGGGCGTGCACGGGAAACGCGAAAGCCGATGTCGCGTTCTGGGCGCCGAGCCTGCACGCCGAGGGCGGCCCTTCACCGGAGGAAGTCGCGGGGCGCGAGCCCGAACTCGCCGCGCTGGTTGCCGGCTATTTCGCGTGGAACGCCGGCCAGCCTGCCGGCACGCTTCCTCCGCGAATACGCGAAGTCCAGCGCTTCCAGCTCACCGCCGCACTCCCCTGGGCCGCGCGCGCCCTCGGCCTCAAACCGCCGGACGGAACGGGCTGTCTTACGGCTTGAAATACTCCGGCTCGTTTTTCGGCTTCCACTTGATGTTGCAGCCCAGGCTCGGCTTCTGATCTGCGACCGGCCTTCCTGCGATCGCCGCTTCCAGGGCAGCACGCAGGTCGTTCCCGGTCACCGGCACGTTGTTCCCCGGCCGGCTGTCGTCCATTTGGCCGCGATAGACCAGCTTCCGGGTCCTGTCGAAGACAAAAAAGTCTGGAGTGCACGCGGCGCCGTACGACTTTGCGACATCCTGGGTTTCGTCGACCACATACGGAAACGCATAACCGGCATCGAGCACTTCCTCCAGCATCCGCTCCGGCGCGTCGTCCGGATACGCGAACGTGTCGTTGGAGTTGATCCCGTATATCGACACCCCCTTCGTCGCGTACTCCTTCGTGAGCGCCGCAAACGGGTCGCGGATGTGCTTCACGAACGGGCAATGATTGCAGATGAACGCCACCAGCACCGGCCCCTTTGAGTCCGCCAGTGCGAACTGCCTGCCTCGGGCGTCAGGGAGCCGGAAAGAGGGAGCTGAAGCGCCGATTTCGAGCTTCATCGTCGAGACCGTGCGGACCATGGGGGGTGTTTTGGGTTTGGGGAAGTGACTCAGCATAGACTCACGCGGGGGCCGCAGCAAGGAAGGGCGGTGTCCGCTACCGGGTCCGGCGCCGTTCGCATATTCTGGTTCGCGATGCCCGCCGATTGCCTGCACCCCGAATTGCCCGTGAACTCCGCCGCGATCAAGGCGGAGGCCTTCCAGCTGGGATTCGAACGCTGCGGAATCGCGCGGGCGCGGAAGCTGGCGGACGGGGAGAATCTGAGGGCGTTTCTCGGGGAAGGACGGCAGGGGACGATGGAGTGGCTGGCGGCGGATGCGGACCGGCGCGCGGATGTGACAGTCGGGTTCCCGTGGGCAAAAAGCGTCGTGGTCGCCGCCTTATCGCACAAACCTGCCTCCGAGCCCGCGCGACTGCCGGGTACAGGGCTCGTTGCCCGCTACGCGCGCGGCCAGGACTACCACAAAGTCCTGAAGAAAAAACTGCGCGCACTCGCCGATTCCCTTGAAGCCGCTTCACCGGGCGCCCGCGCCGTCGCCGTGGTGGACACTTCCGCAATCATGGAAAAGCCGTGGGCGCGCGAGGCCGGTGTCGCCTGGATAGGCAAGCACACCAACGCGCTCGACCCCGCGATCGGATCTTACTTCGCGCTCGGAGTCGTCCTCACAAGCCTCGATCTCGCGCCCGATGCCCCCGCTCCCGACCACTGCGGATCCTGCACGCGCTGTCTTGAGGCTTGCCCGACGCAGGCTCTCACTTCGCCGTACCGGATCGACGCGACGCGCTGCATTTCGTACCTGACGATCGAGCACGCCGGGCCGGTCGACGCCTCGCTCCGGAAAGGAATGGGAGACTGGATCTTCGGCTGCGACCTGTGCCAGGAAGCCTGTCCCTGGAATCGAGAAGCGCCCCCGTCGCGGGAACCGGCGTTTGCCCAGCGCCCGTCGCTCGCCGCGCCGCGACTTGCAGATTGGCTCCGCATGACGGAAGCCGCGTGGTCCACGCTGACGCGAGGCACCGCGCTTCGCCGGTCCGGCCGATCGATGCTGCGCCGCAATGCCGCCATCGCGCTCGGCAATTCCGGCGATGCCGGTGTCGTGCCGATGCTCGAAGAAGCCGCTTCAGATCCTGACCTGCTCGTCGCCGCCGCCGCGCGTGAAGCGGCGGAATCGCTGAAGGCGGGAGCTCGAAAGTGACGATGGCGTATTACCGGAGACCCCGTCCATGAAACCGTCACTGCCCGCCGCCGTTTCGTTTGCGCTGCTCTTTTCCGCCTGCGTCAACCGGCCGGATCCTGACGAGGGGAAGCCCGATCCGTCGCTTGCGAATCCGGTGGAGATTGAAGGCGTGGAGAATTTTGCGCAGGTCACGGCCGGCGTCTGGCGTGGCGCGCAGCCGACGGCCGAGGGGATGGCGAAGCTCAAGGCCATGGGCGTGAAGACGATCGTCAATCTCAGGGCGCTTCACTCTGACCGAGACGGGCTTAGGGGTCTCGGACTTGATTACGCCCACCTGCCGTGCACGGCCGCCTGGGCGGACGAGGAAGCGGTCGCGCAATTCCTCAAAATCGCGACCGATCCCTCGCGCAGGCCGGTGTTCGTGCACTGCCAGCACGGATCGGATCGCACCGGCGTCGCCATCGCCGCCTACCGCGTCGCCGTGCAGGGTTGGAGCATGGAAAAAGCGCGTCGTGAGCTGCCAAGATTCAAGTTCCACGAGGTTCTTGTGCCGCTGGAGCGGTACCTGGACGATTTCGACGCGAATCGCGTCCTCGGGAAGATGGAAAATGCGAAGGTCGACGTGGTGAAGGTTCCATAGACCGGCCGGGAAAAGAAAAAGCCCCGGCTTTCGGCCGGGGCTCTGATCGGACGCGAAGTCTTGTCTACACCCGCTTCCCGATCTCGTCCCAGTTCGCCACGCTCCACCACGCGTCGACGTAATCCGGGCGCCGGTTCTGGTACCGGAGGTAGTACGCGTGCTCCCACACGTCCACGCCGAACACCGGGTGCTTTCCGTCCATCAGCGGATTGTCCTGGTTCGGCGTCGACACGATCTCGTATTTCCCGTCCGCCGTCCGCGCGAGCCACGCCCAGCCGCTTCCGAACCGCCCCGTGCACGCGTCCTTGAACTTTCCCTTGAACGTCGCGAAGTCCGTCCAGCCGCTCTTGATCACGTCGGCGAGCTTTCCCTTCGGCTCCCCGCCCTTTCCCGGCCCCATCCACGTCCAGAACATCGAATGGTTCCAGTGGCCGCCGCCGTTGTTGCGCACCGCGTTGCGCACGCCGTCCGGCACTTTGGCGATGTTCCGGCACACGTCTTCCAGCGACCACTTCGCCACGTCCGCCGCCCCTTCCAGTGCCTTGTTCAGGTTGGTGACGTACGCGTTGTGGTGCTTCCCGTGGTGGATCTCCATCGTCGTCTTGTCGATCGCCGCTTCCAGCGCATCCGGCGCATAGGGCAGCTTGGGAAGTTCGTGGGCCATCGATTCCTCCGTAAAGTTTTGTGATCAGGCGCCGCAGGCTGCGGCGTCGGGGCGGCGAATGTCGCGCGGGGTTGAAGAGGTGTCAAGGCATTCGCAAAGAAAGGGCTATCGATTGTCAGGCCCCGGGCGACAGGACCCGGAGTCCTTCCGCGCGAGCGGCGTCCGCCTGCGCATCGTCCGATGTCGCGAAATGAAATCGCCGGAGCCTGAGACGCTTCGAGAGATGGAGGGCCGACGCCAGGTGCACGGCGTCCGCCCCGCGAAGCCCGTGGGCCCGTACCAGTTGCACGGCCTGCGCGGAGAGGTTCTGCGTGAAGTCGACGATGAGAAAACCACCGAGGACTCGAAGGACCTCGGCGAGCGACTCCGTGGGACGCATTCCCTCATCGCGCGCCTGCCGCAGAAACGCCGAAGCGGTTTCGGGGGCAAGGAGCGTCGAACCGGCGTGCCGCGATTCGCGACTCAGGAGATTCCGGGCATGGGAATGTCCAGGCTCGCTCGGAAGGAAACAACGGGCGAAAGCGCTCGTATCCCAGAAGATCAACGACGATCCGCCATGAGGCGCGCGACTACGCCCTTGAGCGGAAAGGTCCGGACCTTGCCGATCGGTTTGCCGTTGCCTCGATGAAGCCATCCCTCGGCGGCGAGCCGATCGAGCTTCCGCTCGACAGGATCAGGGTTCCTGGCGGGTTTCCGCGGCTTCACGATTTCCGCGACGGGCTCTGAACGGGAAGTGACGACAACACGCCGACCTTCACGAACGGCCTTGAGGGCCTGTCCGATGTGTGCCTGCAGTTCTCGGACGCCGAGGAAGAGTTCTTTCATGAATGTATAGCATATGCAATTGTCTCGAGCACTTCAAGGGGCTGTCCATTTGGGGGCTTAGCGCGAAGCGCATCCTCGGGCATCACGGAGCTTCGGCCCCTCCGAGATGAAGCAGCAGCCCCCTCGCTTCTTCAGAAACCTCTTCGGACGCCTCGCCGGGCGTCGGCGACGAAGCTATTCTCGATATCTCAGGCCGCAATTCCATGGCGAACTTGGGGTCCATTCTCCGCAACAGGTATAGGCAAGAGAGTTTCCAGATGTCGTCGGAACCGAGCAGAACTTTCCTGATTTCCGGAAGAGCTGGGCGACCCAGGGATGCGAGGAACTCGGTCACCTGCAGGCAGACCGGCCAATTGGGGTCCTGAATCCATTCCAGCAAGTGGGGAATTAGGGGTCCGACGGCGGGGTAACCGAGTTGTCGAAGCTGCTGAAGGGATTCCTCGTCCGATTTGTGTCGGATTCGCCTGAGTTTGTACGCGCTCACGGGGTCAGGATAGCGGGAAGCTCCGAGATTTCCCTTACCCTCCTGCATTTCCTCTCGGTGTGCAAGTCCGCCGGGTCCATCAGCACCGCGTCCATCCCGACGCTGCGCGCCCCGAGGACGTCGATGTGGAACATGTCGCCGACGTAGAGCGCCCGCGCGGGGTCGGCGCCGCTTTGTTGCAGCGCCATCCGGAAAATGCGCGGGTCGGGTTTCTCGATTCCTACGATTTTCGAATCGATCACGAACTCGAGGTGCGCCTTGAGGCCGAGGCGGTCGAGCATGCCTTCGACGCTTCCGTCGGAATTCGAGATCACGGCGAGCCGGTAGCCGAGGTTTTTCAGATTCCGGAGCGTTTCCTCCGCGCCGCGCCCCGGGCGCGACCAGAGCGTGAAGGTCTGGTTGACGCGGAAGAGGGTGCGGAGGGCGTCGGGAATGAGGGCGCGGTCCAGCCAGCCGGCGGCGGAGAGGATAGTCCAGAAGTAAGCATGCCAGCGCTTGCGTTCGCCGTCGGCATCGAGCCGGGCGCCGTCGACGTGGAGGCGGGCGTGGGGCTCGGCGGACTCCATGAGCGCGGGATCGCCGTCGAATCCCGTCTCAGCGCGAAGAATTTCCGCGACACGCACGAAGTCGAGATGAACGAGCGTGTTGCCGGCGTCGAGGAAGAGCCAGTCGAGGGAAGGGCTTTTCAAGCTACACCTCAAAAGGGTGCGGCTCGTTCTCCTCGGCTTTGCCCGCCGTCGGGGGAGTGGAAGGGCGCGCCTTGCGGCCCAGGACTTTCCTCGCGGCGGCGACGATGTGCTTCCAGGTGAGCCCGTATTTCTCGAGGAGCTGCTGCGGCGTGCCGCTCTCGGCATAGGTGTCGTCGACGGCGACCTGCTCCAGCGGGGCGGGGGTCGTTGCGGCGAGGCACTGGGCGACGATGCTGCCGAGGCCGCCGATCCGGGAATGCTCTTCGGCTACGACCAGCGCGCCAGTTTCCCTGGAGGCCCGTTCGATCGCCTCCGCGTCGAGGGGCTTGACGCAGTAGCTGTCGATCACGCGCGCGGTGATCCCGTCGTCCTTGAGCGCGTCGTGCGCCTTGAGCGCCTCCGCGACCATCAGGCCGTTGGCGACGATCGTGAGGTCCTTGCCGTCCTCGAGCTGCCGGGACTTTCCGAAGGGGAACTCGCCGCCCGTGTAGATGGTCGGAACTTTCGGCCGGCCCGTCCGGATGTAGACGGGGCCCTTGTGGTCCGCCGCCCGCTTGACGAGATCCCTTGCCTGCGCCGCGTCGCTGGGGACGCACACCACGAATCCGGGCAGCGTCACCGCGAGCGCGACGTCCTCAATCGACTGCTGACTCGGGCCGTCCTCGCCGATGGAGATCCCGCCGTGGCTGGACACCACCTTGACGTTCTCCCGCGGATACGCCACCGCGATGCGAAGCTGGTCGTACCCCTTGTCGATCAGGAAGCACGCAAAGCTCGAGCAGAACGGGATCTTCCCGCTGTGCGCGAGCCCGCCGGCGATGCCGACCATGTTCGCCTCGGCGATGCCGACGTTGAAGAAGCGGTCCGGGAATTCCTTCCCGAACTTCGTCGTGTACGTGCTTTTCGAAAGGTCTGCGTCGACGACGACGACATTCGGGTTCGATTTTCCCAGCTCGACCAGCGCCGCGCCGTACGCCTCGCGTGTCGCCGGGCCCATCGGTAGTTCGCGCACCATGTTTTTTGCTTACGCTCCGATTTCCGCAAGGGCCTTCGCACACTCCTCTTTCGTCGGCGCCACTCCGTGCCACTTCGGGTCGTTCTCCATGAACGACACGCCCTTCCCCGTGATCGTGTGGGCCACGATGCACGTCGGCCGCCCCTTCACCTTCCTCGACTCCTCCAGCGCTTCCACGACCAGCTGCATGTTGTGCCCGTCGATCTCCATCACGTTCCAGTTCATCGCCGCGAACTTTCCGCCGAGCGGGTCCATCGGCAGGATGTGCTTCACCATGTCGTCGAGCTGCTTCTTGTTGTAGTCGACGATCAGCGTCAGGTTGTCCAGTCCGTGCGCGCCGGCATACATCGCCGCTTCCCAGACCTGCCCCTCCTGGCACTCGCCGTCGCCGACCATCACCCAGACGCGCGCGTCGGTCTTGTCGAGCTTGAGCGCGTGCGCGATGCCGATCCCGATTGACAGGCCGTTGCCGAGCGAGCCGGTCGAGGCCTCGAGGGCGGGGATGAAGCGCCGGTCGGGGTGGCCCTGGAGCGGTGAGCCGAGTTTTCGAAGCGTCGGCAGGATCGCGGGATCGAAATAGCCGGCGTGCGCCATGCATGAGTAGAGCGCGGGGCAACCGTGGCCTTTGGAAAGAATGAAGCGGTCGCGCGCGGCCCACTGAGGATTCTTCGAATCGTGCCTCAGGACGCGGAACCACAACGCGACGAGCAGATCCGTCTCCGACAGCGATCCCCCCGGGTGGCCGCTTCCGGCCGCCGTGATCATCTCGATCGAATCGCGGCGGACCTGCACCGCTTTCGCCTTCAGTTCGTCGACTGTTAGTGGCATGTCAGGTCCCTGGAAGGGTGTTGTTGGGTGTGTTCGGCCGTGCTGAAGCGCGGCGCATTGTAGCGGCGCGAAAGTCGGGATCAAGCGAAAGCAGACTGAGAACGCGAGCAACAATCGTCCTACGGCTCGCGTCACCGGCCCAACCGGCGCGCGAGGAGCGTTGACGGAAGACCGAGGCAATCAACGCGCGCCGGGCGGGCCGGTGCCGCAAGCCTCCGGACGATCGTCGCTCACGTTCTCAGGGTCGACTCTACAGTTAATTCTTCGAACCTCTTCACTGCGGATTCGTCAAAATGACCGAACCGGACGACAACCATCGAGGGTTTCCCTGTGACGACCCGGCATCTCGCATGTGCCCTTGCGACCCTGGCTTTCCTCACCTCGGCGGCGCGTTCCGAGGAGTCGCTCGAGGAACTGAAGGCGCGACTTCAGAAAAACTGGGAGCCGTGGAAAGGCTGCGAGCCGGGCTCCTGGTTCCAGACGCGGTCGAAGTCGAAGACGGGGACCTCGGACACCGAGACCGAGACGCGCCAGACACTGGTGTCCAGGGACGAGAAGGGGCTGACCGTCGAGACGCGAACGGTAAAACGCAAGACCGACGAACAGGGCGACGAGGTGGTCGAATTCGGCGATCCGACCAACAGCACGATTCCGGCTGCGCAGCAGCTCACCTACGAGAACCTGAAAGAGCTTCCGCGCGAGGCCGTGGAGGTCGAGGGGAAGAAAATCGATTGTCGCGTGATCGAGCTGGAGTACGTCTACAAGTACCCGCAGCCGGTGGCGGGGCAGACGGAGTGGCGCACGAAGATGACCTGCTGGATTTCTCCCGTTGTGAAAGAGATGGGCGGCATCGTGAAGACCGAAGGGGACTCGGACAACCAGGGGATGATGGGAGCCCAGAGTTTCGACATGAAGATGGTGGCAGCGGGCAAGGAAGTAAAGATCGGGGACGCGACGGTCAAATGCAGCGTCTACAAGTACGGAAACTCCACCGGCAAAGAAGAGATGACCAGCGCGGGGGAGCTCTGGATGAGCGAGGACGTGCCCTTCGGTTACGCAAAGATGAAGATGCAGTCGAACTACGGCGTCGGCGCTTCGAAGATGCACATGGAAATGGAGACTGAAATCACGGGGATGGAAATTGTGAAGGCGAAGACGGAGTGACAAAGTCGAGCCGAGACAAGGGACAAATGATGCGGCGGTTCTCGTTCACAGCCTTGTTCGGCGCGGCTCTTTGTTTCTCTTCTATCGTCCAAGCTGAGGCATCGCTCGATGATTTGCAGGATCGCCTCCGGAGCTTGCAGATGACGGCACGGAGGTTGAGGTGCTGGGGGAGCCTCATGAGTCGACGACACCTCGATGGGAGAGCAAGTACGAGGAGTTCAAGGAGATCGGGCGCGAGGACATCGAAGTCGGAGGAAGAAAGTTGCCTTGCCGCGTCGTCGATGCGACCTGCGCGTCCACGTATGTCAACCCGGAGAAAGTGGCGATCACGGCGAAGACGAAGTACACGGTCTGGTTCTGCGAGGATCTGAAAGAGTGCGACCACTGGGCGTATTCCAGCGGAACGAGCACGTCTGCGGGCGACAGCTCTACCGAAGTGGTCAAAATGAACTTCGTTCCTGAAAAGGCGAAGTGATCGACACGATCGCGAATCCGCCGACTACTCCTCGTCCTCCCGCAGCTTCGCCAGCACCGACAGGTCCTCGATCGTCGTCGTGTCCCCGAGCGTGCCGTCGCCGCTGGCGATCTTGCGCAACAGGCGGCGCATGATCTTCCCCGAGCGCGTCTTCGGGAGCGCGTCCGTAAAGCGCACCATCTCAGGTTTCGCGAACGACCCGAGGTTTTTCGAGACGTGGTCCTGCAGCTCCTTCTTCAGCGCGTCCGACTTCTCGTTCCCGGTTCGCAGGGTCACGAAGGCGCAGATCGACTCTCCCTTCATTTCGTCGGGCTTTCCCACGACCGCCGACTCGGCGACCTTCGGATGGCTGACAAGCGCGCTCTCGACTTCCGCAGTGCCGAGCCGGTGCCCGGCGACCTTGATGACGTCGTCGACGCGACCCATGATCCAGACGTAACCGTCCTTGTCCTTGCGCGAGCCGTCGCCTGTGAAGTACTTACCGGGGAAATTGGACCAGTACTGCTGCTTGAAGCGGTCGGCGTCGCGGTACACGGTGCGGAGCATGGAAGGCCACGGTTTAGCGATGGCGAGCAGTCCGCCCTTGTCCGCCTTGCACACCTCGCCCTCGTTCGTGAGCACCTCGGGGAAAATCCCTGGAAGCGGCAATGTCGCGCTTCCCGGTTTCGTCGGCGTCACTCCCGGCAGCGGGGTGATGAGAATCCCGCCTGTCTCCGTCTGCCACCAGGTGTCGACGATCGGGCAGCGCTCGCCGCCGATGACCCTCCGGTACCACATCCACGCTTCGGGATTGATCGGCTCCCCGACGCTTCCCAGCAACCGCAGGCTCGTCAGATCGTGCTTTTCCGGCCACTCGTCCCCCCATTTCATGAACGCCCGGATTGCGGTCGGCGCGGTGTAGAGGATCGAGACCCTGTATTTTTCGATGAGCTGCCAGAAGCGGTCGCTGGCGGGCCAGTTGGGCGCGCCTTCATACATGACGACGGTCGCGCCGCAGGAGAGCGGCCCGTAGACGACGTACGTGTGCCCGGTCACCCAGCCGATGTCCGCCGTGCACCAGTAGGTGTCCTCGTCTTTCAGATCGAAGACCCATTTCGAGGTCGTATGCGCCCACGTCATGTACCCGCCCGTCGTGTGCACGACGCCCTTCGGCTTCCCGGTCGTCCCGCTCGTGTACAGGATGTAGAGCATCTGCTCGGAGTCGCACGGCTCGGGCGCGCACACCGCGCTGGCGTCCTTCATGAGGTCGTGCCACCAGAAGTCGCGCCCTGCCTGCATCGCCACGCCCTGCCCGGTGCGCTTCAGCACGACGACCTTCTTCACCTTGTCCGTCTTCGTCATCGCCTCGTCGACGTTGATCTTGAGCGGCACCACCGAACCGCGCCGCCAGCCGCCGTCGGCCGTGACGACCACCGCCGACTCCGCATCGTCGACCCGGTCGGCGATCGCCGTGCTGGTGAAGCCGCCGAAGATGACGCTGTGCGCCGCGCCGATGCGCGCGCACGCCAGCATCGCGATCGCCAGCTCCGGCACCAGCGGCATGTACAGCGTGACGCGGTCCCCCTTGCGCACCCCGAGCCCCTTGAGAACGTTCGCAAATCGGCACGTCTCGCGGTGCAGGTCGCCGTACGTCAGCACGCGCGTGTCGCCCGGCTCTCCTTCCCAGATGATCGCCGCTTTGTTCTTCCGCCAGGTCTCCACGTGCCGGTCGAGACAGTTGTCGCTCGCATTGAGCTGCCCCCCGACGTACCACTTCGAAAAAGGAGCGTCGCTCCAGTCCAGCACCTTCTTCCACTTTTTCATCCACCGCAATTCCTCCGCGCGCCCGGCCCAGTACACATCCGGCTTCTTCGCGGCCAGCGCGGTCAGCCGCTTGAATTCCGCCGCCGACAGGTTTGCCTGTTTCGCAAACGCGGCGGAGGGCTTGAAGCGGCGCATTTCGGTCTGGAAAGAATCGATGTCGGCCATGGCGGGCTCCTGCGTGGTTGAAGGAGCGGTAGTTCAACCGTGAGCGGAGGTTGGCGTCAAGAAAGGGGGGTCGACCGCCGGCGCGCCGGGGTCTACGCTCGCCCCATGAAGCCGACAGCCGTTCATCCCAACATCGGCGCCCACATGTCGATCGCGGGCGGCCTGCACCTTGCCCTCGACCGCGGCGCGGAAGTCGGCTGCCGCTCCATCGCCATGTTCTGCAAATCGTCGAACCAGTGGCGCGCGACCGCACTCCCGGACGACGAGATCGAGATGTTCCGCACGAAACGCCGCGCGATGAACGTGCCGCACGTTGTCGCACACGCGTCCTACCTCGTGAATCTCGCGTCGCCGGTGCCCGCGCTTCTCGAAAAATCGCGCGCCGCTTTCCGCGTCGAGATGGAGCGGTGCGAGGCCATCGGCGCGGACTACCTGGTCTTTCATCCCGGGGCACACATGGGTGCGGGCGAAGAGGCGGGACTCGCGACGCTCGCCGCTTCGCTGGACCGGGTTCACCGGGAGTGCGCCGGGTTCAAGCTCAAGGTGCTTCCGGAAATCACCGCCGGCGCCGGGACGCTCCTCGGGTCGCGATTCGAACACTTCGCCGGCATTCTGTCGCGCGTCCGCGAGCCGGAGCGCCTTGGGTTCTGCCTCGACACGTGCCATCTCTTCGCTGCCGGGTACGACATCCGCACGGCTTCCGGCTGGCGCGCCATGACGGAAGAGCTGGAAGCGAAGATCGGCGCGGAGCGTGTGCTGGCGTGGCACGTCAACGACTCCAAGGGTGATCTCGGTTCGAAACGGGACCGGCATGAGAATCTCGGCCGGGGGAAGATCGGAAGGGAAGCCTTCCGGTGCCTGATGAACGACAGGCGGTTTGCGGCGGCGCCGAAGCTGCTCGAGACGCCGAAAGAAGACGGAATGGACCCGAAGAATCTCGCGCTTCTGCGACGTCTGGCGAAAACGGTCACGTTGCGGAAGTGAGAGCGCGAGTATCGCCCGCAGCGCTACTGGCCCCTGCCGAGAATCTCCTTTACCCGGATCCAGTCGCGCGTCAGCCAGGGATTCGGCGTCATGACCATGCTTACGCGATCCAGCAGCTCGAACGTCTCCGCGTCCACCTTCACCCACGCGCCGTCCCCGCCAGCGTTCAGCGTCTGCACGCCCGCGTGGCACACGCGGCTCGTTTCAAGGAATTTGCCCTTGAGCTTCGCCCTCATGAGCCCCATCGGTTCCTCGATGGCGCTCCGGGGAAGCAGCTTGCCGCGCCTGTGCGCCCAGACCGCCAGGAAATAGAGCCCGCGAAGCAGGTCGTACCAGTAGAACCGGGGGAACCCGAGCTCGAGCCAGTCCTCGTTGATGACGCCGCCTGTTTCGATCGCGCGATACAGCCGGTGATCGAGGAGGTAGCGGGCTCCGTTGTCGAGGAAGCGTTCCTCTTCGGGTGTCCAGGGGCGTTTTGTGCAAAGCAGGACCGCCTCGAGCGGCGGGAGCGTGGAGACCACGGAGCTCTTCGGGTTCTCGCTTGTGTACGCGCGCTCGTCGCAGTTGAGCCCCCCGTCGGGGAGCTGGTACCTGAGGAACCACGGGCGGATCCAGGGAAGCGCGGAGTCGACTTCGACGCCGCAGGCGTGGAGAAGCTGGTAGAGGCAGCCGAGCGCGCAGTGACATGGGATGTGGCGCATCGGGTGGACACCGGGAGGAACTTCCGACTCCCGGAAAGGGAACTTCTGAATGAAGTGGCGTGAGACTGCCTCCATCAGGCGGTCCACCGCGACCCGCGGGATGCGCTCGGCGAGGCCCATTTCGAACAGCAGCAGCATGCGCCACCACGGCGTGTCCCACTTAGGCCAGTACGGGTCGCGCTCGAGACTTGCCGCCGCTTCGGGCGACGCGAGGTAGTCCACCGTGGACTGGACTGAGGACTCGAGGCTGGGATCGAGCGGCTGCACGCGTGCTCCTGGGAGTGTCAGCGGGAATTCGAGGCGGGATCAGTCTACAGGTTTACCCGCTGTTGAACGCGATTGCGCAAGCTCTGGATTCCTGAATTCACATTCCCTCTGCGCGCTCCCGATCTCAGAATTTCGGGGCGCCAACGTGGAAGGTGAAGTCACGCCCCATCCAGGAGATCACGTCGCCTTCCTTGAGCACGTGGTCCGTGAAGAGCTGCCTGTTGACCTTCGCCGGTTTCCACTTTCCCAGGTTGTAAATGAGGAATGACGATGTGTCGCGCAGGAGGAGGACGTGGCGCGGGAGGACACCTAAGCCGGCGCCCCGGAAGTCGCAGGTTTTCTCGGTCCCCATCCACGTGGCGGTTTTCATGAGAGTCATGGTCTCGATCTTGCCGTCCGGACGCGGAAAGGTGATGTAACCTGCGAGCGCGCTCGACCGTTCCTTGGCGATCTTCTCCATCGCCCGCTGGTCGACGAGGATCGTCCCCTCAATATTGTGGTTGTGGTCGGACATCTTCGCGGGACGCACGCCCTCTGACTGCTGCGGCTCGCGGAACAGGCACGAGAATTTGCCCATCCAGAATTCGTCGCCGTCGTTGAGGTTGTACTGCGCGATTCGCGCGCCGCGGACGTACGTGCCGTTTTCGCTGAGGTCGATGAGGACCCAGACGCCGCCTGAGCGGAAGAGCTGCGTGTGTTTGCGGGAGATGCCGACGTTCTCGATGACGACGTCGCATGCCTTGTCCCGGCCGATGACGACTTCGTCCTTGTCGAACTTGTAGTGCTTGAGCACCTTTCGGTCGATCATGAGCGTCAGTTCCATGTCAGGCCTCCCTTCCGTTCGGCTCGACGAAGCGGACATCGGGACTCGCGGAAAGAACCCCGGCGCGGGCGCCGTCGGCGAGGAGGCGACGGATGGCCTCCCTGCCGATGGGGCCGAAGTCGACGGTCCAGTGGTTGACGTACATGGAAACGAAGCGGTCGGCCTGGTCGCGCTGGAGGCCGCGGGCGAAACCGAGGGCGTGGTCGAGGGCGGCGCCTCGATGGGCAAGGCCGTGCTCGACGGAAGCGCGAAGGTCGCGGGCGATTCGCGCGAGCGTGTCGGGTCCGAGCGAGCGGCGTACGGCATTTCCTCCGAGAGGGAGAGGCAGGCCGGTCTTTTCTTTCCACCACGCCCCCAGGTCGACGACGAGATCGAGGCCCTGCTCCGCGAACGTGAGCTGTCCTTCGTGGATGACGAGCGCGGCGTCAGCGGCACCTTCCTTAACCCGGTCCACGACTTTGTCGAACGGCGTCACGATCGCCTCGAAGTCCTGCAGCCATAGCCGCGCGGCGAGGTAGGCCGTCGTGCGCAGGCCCGGCACCGCGATTCGCTTCCCGCGCAGGTCGACCTTCTGTTTCGCGACGATCGTCGGACCGTAACCGTCGCCGAAGGAAGCGCCGGTTGTGAGAAGGGCGTATTTGTCCGCGATCGCCGCGTAACCGTGGAACGAAACCGCCGTCACGTCGTAGGTCTCGCTTTCCGCTTCCCGATTCAGGGTCTCGATGTCCGACAGCACATGCCGGTAGGCGAGTGCGCCGGGAATCGCGCCCGTCGCGAGAGCGTGGAACATGAAGGCGTCGTCGGAGTCCGGGGAGTGGGCGAGGGTCAAGGGCATTGGAGCGGAATCATAGGGAGGGGGCGAGGGCGGGTCAACCGGGAGACTGGAGCTATTTGGCTTCCATCAACCTGCAGGATCCCTCCTGAGGTTTTCCGAGCGCCCGGGTGAATGTTCCTCGGCCAGAAGTGAGGTCCAGGTCGAGGACGGCATCCGGATTCTGCAGCTCGACGTGGATTCGCGAGGGGCGGCCGCCGGCGAAGTCGATGCGCGTACCCGAGACGCGCGGCCGCGGGAATGGATGGTTTCCGTCGAAGACCAGCATTTCGCCCACGGCCTCTCCTGCGACGAATTCATGCACGGTGTCGTGCCACGAGTTTTCACAGGTGCGAGTTGCGCGCGATTCAAGCGTCACGGAGCGGATCTCCATGTCGCCGCCGCCGTCGCCGGACCAGAGAGATACCGCCACGTGGTCCTCCAGAAGGCGTGCGGGCGCCGGAGGAGCCGCTTCGTCCCGCGCAAACGTCCCCACGACGCATGGGGGAGGCGTATCGAGCGGCGGCCGCGACGCGCTTGAGCGCACGCGCGCCGGGCCGGAAGGCGTTGCGGCGGAAGTTTTCGCGAATGGGCCGAGACCGAGCGCTTTGGCGGCGAGGATTCCGATCGCCGCAACCGCTGCGACCAGGACGATCCAGGGCAACACGGCCGAGCCGGGCTTCTTCACCTTGAGCGTCCGATGGGTCCCCGGCGTTCCTTCCGGAACGTGCCCTGGCGCAGCCGCCCCCGGCACGGACTTCATCGGCTGGTACGGAGTTTCGAGATCGAGCCGCGGCGCCGGCGTCGAGTCCGGAGCAAACGCCTTGAACGTCGCGTCCAGCGCCATGACGAAAGCTCCAGCCGTCGGATAGCGCTCCGCGGGACTCTCATTGAACGCGCGTTCGAGGATCGCGTCCGCCGCGCGCGGGACGCGGTGGGAGATCGTGCTTGCGGGTTTGTATCCGGTGAACGGGGTGCGGCTGGTGAACATCTCGTAGGCGACGATGCCGAGCGAATAAACGTCCGAACGGCGGTCGATCACGGCGCCCTCCGTGAACGTCTCGGGGGACGAATAGATGACCGTGCCGCCGAGCGCAGAGCTGTCCTTCGAGACCGGATCCTTGTGGCCGATCTGCGCGATGCCGAAGTCCCCCAGCCGGACGATGGATTTCTCGAGGATGAAATTGTCCGGCTTGATGTCGCGGTGCACCACGCCACGGTCATGCGCGTGATCCAACCCCGCCGCCGCCTGCTTCAGGATCGACAGCGCTTCCTCCTTCTCGGGCTGGCCCCATTTCAGCCGCTCCCGCAGCGTCGGCCCCGAGACGAATTCCATCACGATGTAGTGCGAGGAACCGTGAACGCCCGACGCCAACCCCCGGATGATGTTCGGGTGGTCGAGCTTCGTCACGATCGCCGCTTCCGCCCGGAACATCGCCACCATGTCCGGATTCTTCGCCAGGTCGCTCCTGAGAAACTTGATGGCGACGTGGCGGTCCGTGGGGATCTCGGTCCCCTCGTAGATCGTCGCCATGCCGCCACGGGCACGCATGGCGCCGAGACGATAGCGCTCGTGGATGTGGATGCCGCGCGGGAGAGTTTCGGATTCCCTCACACTGGTGAGGATATCACCGGGGGGCCAGCGAAGCTAACCGCAGCAAGCCCCGTCCTGTTTTGTGAAAATCGCGGAATCAAACAATCCGCTGCCGCCCTGCGCCGCGTAGGTTAATGTGGCATCCTGCGATGAGCCCGCCTAGGGGGGTGGAGCGGTTCCACCGCCGCGCACGGCTCAGGGGAATCGAATCGGCGGAGGTGAGATCGATGGACATGAATCGGCGTGACTTCAGCAAGATGGTGATCGCGGCGGTCGGCGGAATCGTTGCGGGCGGCGGCCTTGTCGGCTGCGGCGGCGACGGGGACAAGGACGGCGGCAAGAAAGACCACATGTGCGCCGGGAAGAACGACTGCAAGGGAATGGGTGGTTGCAAGACGACGGCCAATGCCTGCGCAGGCAAGAACGAGTGCAAGGGCAAGGGCGGTTGCGCTTCGACCGCGATGAAGCACGACTGCAAGGGCAAGAACGCGTGCAAGGGCCAGGGCGGCTGCAAGTCGGGCGATGCGGGCTGCTCCGGGAAGAACACCTGCAAGAGCAAGGGTGGTTGCGCGGTTCCGGGCAAGCACTAAGCGGACGGGGCCCGGCGGGGGAGTGAACCTGCCGGGCTCCTTTTTTTTCGCCTCAGGGGGTTTGCGCGTGATCGTCCCGAACAAATGGGGATTCCCGGACCTCGGCCTCGGTGTCGGGCTGAGAACGGTGCACTACGATTACATCCTCAAAAAGCGCCCGCGGGTCGACTGGTTCGAGATCCTGTCCGAGAACTACCTCGACACGGACGGGCGGCCGATGCGGATCCTCGAGCAGGTCGCCGAGCGGTACCCCGTTGCGCTCCATGGCGTCTCACTGTCGATCGGCAGCACCGACCCCCTGGACTTCGAATACCTGAAGAAGCTCAAGCGCCTTGCGGAGAAGGTGCAGGCTCACTGGCTGGGCGACCACGTCTGCTGGACCGGCGTCGCGGGTCGTAACGGGCACGACCTGCTGCCGGTGCCGCTCAACGAGGAAACGCTCAGGCACATCGTGAAGCGGATCCGGACCGTGCAGGACTATCTCGAACGGCCGTTGATCCTCGAGAACGCCTCCACGTACGTCACCTTTGCCAACAGCACGATGCCGGAGCAGGAGTTCATCGCGCGGATGGCCGAAGAAGCGGACTGCGGGCTGCTGCTGGACGTGAACAACGTGTACGTGAGCTGCCGCAACCACGACTGGGATCCGTGGGCGTACCTCGACGGGATCCCGTACCACCGCGTGACGCAGATCCATCTGGCCGGGCACACCGACAACGGGACGCACTGCATCGACACGCACAACGCCCGGGTGGTCGACGAGGTGTGGAAATACTACGCCGAAGTGCACCGACGCACCGGCGGCCGGGCTACGCTCCTGGAGTGGGACGCGGACATTCCGGCTTTTCCCGAAGTTCACGCCGAGGTGCTGAAGGCGAAGAAATTCCGTCGCGAGGCGATGAAGCGTGAGCGCGCGGCGCGATAAACACGATGCCGGCCGCAAGATCCGGGGCGCGGCGCCGCGGCGCGGCCGTGGATCGGAGGCGGCGCCCGCGCGCATCGAAGGCCTGGTTTTCGCAGGCCACGCCGGCGGGCTTCCAAAAGTCGAGTCGACCCGGCCGCGGGCGCCCCTGCGGGCCGGACTGGAAGCCGTCGAGAACTGGATGCAGGCCGTGATAACGAACGCAGGCGGCCTCGGCGATGGCGAGCGCTCCGCCGATGCGCGCCGTCACATCGACCGCGGCGCCGGAACGATCGAGCAGGTCATCCTTCCTTCGCGCAACCAGTCGTCGCGCGAGCGCCTCCAGATCTACGCGAACGCGTATTTCTGGCGCCTCATCGACATCCTCGGCGAGGAGTACCCCACCGTCCGCCAGACGGCCGGGCCCCGGCAATTCCCGCGCCTCGCCGTCGAATACCTGAAGGCCCATCCTTCCCGCAGCTACAGCCTGAATTTTCTCAGCGTGAAATTTCCTGAGTTCGTGCGAAGCGGCGCGACGCGCCTTCCGCGGCGTGAGTTTCTTGCGGACATCGCGACGGTCGAGCGATCGATGGAAGACGTCTTCGACGCCCCCGACGTCAAGCCGCTCACGCCGAAAGAGTGGAAGAGAATTCCGATGTCGGCCTGGATGTCGAAGCGGCTGAGAATGACGCCCGCGATGCGGCTGCTCGAGCTCCGCTACCCGGTGAACGAATACATCTCCGACGTGCGAGAAGGAAGGAAGGTGGAATTTCCGCGGAAAGCAGAACAGCGGCTCATCATCTTCCGCCGGAATTTCTCGGTCTGGCGCGCGCCGCTCACGCCGATCCGCTTCAAGCTCCTCTCTGCGCTCCAGTCGGGAGCGACGTTGCCCGAGGCCTTCGCCGCCTGCGCAGCCCTGAAGGGCTTCGACGCGGAAAAGTTCACGGGGGCGCTCAAGGAGTGGTTTCAGGGCTGGGCGTCGGACGGACTTTTCTGCGGCGTGGAATGAGGCATCCGCTGTTCTTCCTGGAGCGTAATGACGACATGAAGAGACTCCTGGTTTCCCTGGCCACCGTGATGCTTGCGGCGTGCTCCGCCATCGACAAATCCGGCAGCACGCACGCCGCGATTTCCTGGCAACCCTGGTCCGACGCCGCCTTCGAAGCGGCGAAGCGCGAGCGCAAGCTCGTTCTGCTCGACCTCGGCGCTGTCTGGTGCCACTGGTGCCACGTCATGGACCGCGAGACCTACGGCGACCCGGAAGTCGCGAAATACGTGGGCGAGCATTTCATTGCCATCCACGTCAACCAGGACGAGCGCCCCGACCTCGCGAACCGCTACGAGGACTACGGCTGGCCGGCGACGATACTCTTCGCGGCGGACGGAACCGAGCTCGGGAAATTCCGCGGATTCATGCCGCCGAAACGGCTGCTGGCGTTGTTCGGAGCGTTCGTGGCTGATCCGACGCCGGGGCCGTCGGCCCTGGGCCGCGAGCCGGTCGCTGCAGCGGACGCAATTCTCCCGCGAGACCTGGACAACGGTCTGCACGGCGCGTGGGAAGCGGCCTACGACAGGAAGGAACAGGGTTGGGGCAGCGTGCTCAAGTACCTCGACCCCGACTGCGTCGAGCTCGCGATGGCCGAGGGGCGCGACGACATGGCGCGAGGAACGCTCGACGCGATGCTGCAGCTGATCGACCCGGTCTGGGGCGGGGTCTACCAGTATTCGCACGGCGGCGTGTGGACCAACCCTCACTTCGAGAAAATAATGTCGTTCCAGGCAGAGGACATGCGGATTTACGCGCTGGCGCACCGCGTGTACGGCGACGAGAAGTACCTGCGCGCGGCGCGCGACATCGAGCGGTACCTGCTGGAGTTCCTGCGTTCGCCGGACGGAGCGTTCTACGCCAGTCAGGACGCCGACCTCATCCAGGGAGAGCACAGCGGGGAGTATTTCGCGCTCGCGGATGCGGGGCGGCGTGCCCGGGGGTTGCCGAGGATCGACACACACCTTTACGCGCGCGAAAACGGCTGGGCGGTCGCCGCGCTCGCCTCGCTGTCGAGAGCCTCGGGAGATCCATCGACGTTGAAGGCCGCGGTTCAGGGAGCGACCTGGGTTCTCAAGTACCGCGGGACGCGCATCCCGATGATCGACAACGAGCCTTCCCGGACGATCGTCCGGCACGACGGCGCCGACTCGTGGGGTCAGTATCTCGCGGATGCGCTTGCCTTCGCACGCGCATGCATCGAGCTCAGCCAGGCCACAGGAGACGATTCCTGGATTTCGGTCGCCATAGGGTCGCTCTCTTCGATCAGGGAGACATTCCGTTCCACGAATGGCTACGTGACTGCAGCTTCTCTTCAGTCGCCCCTGCCGCCACTTCCCCAGGTCGATGAAAACATCGGGATCGCCCGACTCGCCAGCCGGGTGTTTCACCTGACCGGGGACAAGCAATGGAAGGAGATGGCCGAGCACGCCATGAAGTATCTCGCGGGAGTCGCCCGTGATGCCAACGGCGTGCGCGCCGCCGGGATTCTGCTCGCGGCCCGCGAGTTCGCTTCGGAGCCCGTGAAGGTTGTCGTCGTCGGAGACCCCGGGGACCAACTCACAGAATGGCTTCTGCGCGCCGCCCGTTCCGCTCCCGCCACCTGGCTCGTTGTCAGCCGCGTCGACCCCGGCGCTTCGGCCGAGTACGTCCAGGACGGCGGCGTCCCCACCGCCTACGTCTGTACCGACGCCGCCTGCAACGGCCCCTTCCACGACCCCGAAGCCCTCCGCAAGGCTGCCTCCCCCCCGCGCCGGCGCTGACTTCAGCCGCAGTCCGCGCCGATCCGATATAGTGGGTTCAAGCGCCGGGAATTCAGGACCGCCACAGTCCGTTTCAATTCCCGTCGTGCCTCTCCCGGTTCCGGAATCGCGGTCCTCACGGCCGCCGGATCGGCCCCCCGATGCGGGCCAAAGTTTCTCTAGGGGACGTTAAAACATGTTGAGAGCCCTCGTTGTGTGTTGCGCCGTCGCGTTCGGCGGCATGATCCTCGCCGGCTGTTCGGGCGAAGAGAAGCAGCAGGCCTGCGCCGATTGCGACAAGGCCGGCGCCGGAAAGATGTGCGACGCGTGCCAGAAGTCTCACGCGGCGGAGTGCGCCAAGGCGTGCGCCAAGTGCAAGGCCGCGGGCGACGGCAAGATGTGCGCCGACTGCCAGAAGTACATGCGCGACTGCGAGACGTCGAAGGCGTGCGAGATGTGCAAGAAGGAAGGCCCGGGTAAGGTGTGCTCGAAGTGCTCGGGCGACATGCACAAGGAATGTGCGGCGAAGTGCGAGAAGTGCAAAGCCGCGGGCGAAGGCAAGATGTGTGGAGAGTGCCAGAAGATGGCCCGCGCCAAGATGGACAAAGACGGCTGCGGCGACTGCTGCAAGTAGATCCCGGGGAATCGAAGCGGCCGGCGGTTCAGTCCGCCGGCCGTTTTTTTTCGTTCGCACGCGAGCGGCCACATTAGACTTCGCGTGTCTCAGGGGGAGACAAGGAGTTGGCCATGTTGAAGTGTGCGTCAAAGGTCGCAGCCATCCTGGTGCTGGCGCTGTCGCTTCCGGGCTGCCTGTCGCTGGCGATCGGCGACAACTCAAGCCGGAAAGGCCCCGCTGAATGCACGAGCTGCGGCAAAGATCTTCACGACCAGTTGTGCGAGGGATGCCAGAAGGACAAGTGGGACTCTGCGTGCGTCGAGTGCGCGAAGCTCGGCCAGGGGCATATGTGTCCCGCGTGCCAGGAAAAGGCAGGGAAGTAGGTAGGGGGTAGTGGGTAGGGAGTAGTAACGGCCAAGCAACCACTCGCCGCTCGAAATGGAAACGGCCTCCGGAGTTCCCGGAGGCCGTGTTTTTTCCGCAGTTCCTACCCACTACCAACTACGAACTACCTACTCCTTCACGCGCTCCATGTATTCGCCGGTCCTCGTGTCCACCTTGATCATCTCTCCGGGGTTCACAAACGGAGGCACCCGGATCGTCACTCCCGTCTCCAGCGTCGCCGACTTCGACTGGTTCGTGACCGTCGCACCCTTCAGCGCCGGTTCCGTCTCGATCACGCGCAGGTTCACGTTCGTCGGCAGGTCGACGCCCACCATCTGGCCGTCGATGTACTGCATCTGGCACATCGTGTTCGGCAGCAGGAACCCCTTCTGGTCCTCGATCATCTCCAGGGGCACGTTGTGCTCTTCGAACGAATTCTGGTCCATGAAGACGTAGTCGTTGCCGCTCTGGTACAGGTACTCCATCTCGCGGGCCTCGCTCCCGACAGTCTCAACTTTCTCGCCTGTGCCGAAGCGCTGTTGCTTCGTCGATCCCGTCTTGATGCTCTTCATCTTGCACTGCACCATCCCGCGCCAGTTTCCGGGCGTCACGTGCGTCGTGTCCGCCACCCGGTACAGGTCGCCTTCCCACCGGAAAATCATCCCCTTGCGCAATTCCGTCACGTTGATCATGCCCATGTCACTTCACCTCCGCCTTCGCGTACTTTTCCAGGATCGCCGGCACGTCGGCCGGCGTCACGCCCGACAGGAGCGTTCCCTCAGGATACACCACCACGTTGGGCCCCAGCTGGCAAAGCCCGAGGCAATGAGTCTTCGTCACCCGCACCTGGCCCTTGAGCCCCAGGTCGTTCACGCCCTTTTTCAGCAGGTCTGCGATCTCTTTGCCACCGCGCGGCCCGCACGATGCCTCTCCGGCCGGTCGCTCGTTCAGGCAGACCAGGATGATGCGCCGGAACGGGACCGGAGACGTGTTCATGGGGGGCGGGGAGTATACGTGCTGAAGCGGCGGCGGCAAGGGGGGTGTGGTGAATGCTGGAGAGCGAGGCTGGCGAAGGCTGGCGGAGGCTGGGGGAGGC
>WSZJ01000013.1:39852-73056 GCA_009773755.1 Planctomycetota bacterium
CCAGCCTCCCTCAGCCTTCGCCAGCCTCCGATCTTGATGGTCCAGCTATGGATTCACAAAAGGTGGACGCGCGCCCAGAGCCGTTCAAACTGCTCCCGTGCGCTACGGCTTCGTTCTCGACCAGGACAAATGCATCGGCTGCCACGCGTGCACGGTCGCGTGCAAGGAAGAACACAACGTCCCGCTCGGGGTGTTCCGGACCTACGTGAAGTACGTCGAGAAGGGCAAGTTCCCGGACACGCAGCGCAAGTTCGCGGTCATCCGCTGCAACCAGTGCGACGACGCGCCGTGCATCACGATCTGCCCGACCGCGGCGCTGTTCCGGCGCAGCAACGGCATCGTCGATTTCGACAAGGACGCTTGCATCGGCTGCAAAGCGTGCATGCAGGCCTGCCCCTACGACGCGCTCTACATCGATCCGGCGACGCAGACGGCGGCGAAGTGCAACTACTGCGCGCACCGGGTGGAAAAGGGAATGGAGCCGGCGTGCGTGATCGTGTGCCCGGAGCAGGCGATCATCACGGGCGACCTCGACAATCCCGCGAGCCGGATCTCGACGATGGTCGCGCGGGAGAAAATGACGGTGCGCAAGCCCGAGAAGGGGACGCGGCCGAAGGTGCACTACAAGGGCGCGGACCCGGTGACGCTGAACCCTTCGCTGACGCAGGTCCTCGGCGGTCAGATGTGGGCGACCGCAACGGAGAAAGAAGCAACCTTTGCCGCGATGCAGGTGATGGGCCGCGGGCCGGGAAGCGGAGTCCCGCCCCCGATGGACATGGCGCGCACCGTGATGGACACCGCGAAGGAACGCGCGCCGTGGGGCTGGAAGGTCTGGGCCTACCTCTGGACCAAGTCGATCGCCGCGGGCGCGATGGGGATTGCCGGGGTCGCCGTCGGGTGCGGAGTGCCGGGGACGGACCGGCTGATGGGGCCGATCGCTTCCGGTATCGCGCTCGTGTTCACCGCGATCACCTGCCTTCTGCTCGTCCTCGACCTCAAGCGCCCGGAGCGCTTCTATCTCATCCTCACCCGCCCCAACTGGAGCTCCTGGCTCGTCTGGGGCACCCTCGCGCTCATGGCGTTCTCCGGCATCTGCGCGGCATGGTTCGTGGCGTCGCTGGCAGGATGGACCGGCCTCATGAGGGCGCTCGCGTGGCCGGCGGTCGTCCTGTCGGCGGGAGCGGCGGGATACTCGGCGTTCCTTTTCCGGCAAGCCCGCGGAAGGGATTTCTGGCTGAGCCCGATTCTCCTTCTTCAGCTTCTCGTCGCGGCGGTCCTCGCTGGTGCCGCCGCGCTCATGCTTGCTTCACTTCATGAACCGGAGGCCCTCTTCGGGAGAATCCTGCTGGGAGCGGTTGCCGCGCACGCGGTCGTCCTGCTCGCCGAGTTGTTCCCCCGGCACGGCGGCGCTGGCGCAAGGACCGCGGTACGGACGATCACGCGCGGTGTTTTCCTGGGCGACTTCGTCATGATTCTCGTGACCGGGCATCTATTCCCGTTCGCGATGCTGGCCGGCTACCTTGTGAGCGACGGAGACAATCCGGATCAGTTCCGCTACAGGATCGCGGCCATTGGTGCCCTGGCAGGGCTCTACACATACGAACGCGTCTGGATCAAGGCCGGCCAGTCGGTGCCGCTGAGCTAGCTGCACTTGAACTTGAGGTCGCAAATTGCGACCTCAAAGCCATCCAACTCGATGTGCCAGATTGGCATGTCAGATTGCGCTCAGCGCGCTTCGTGGAACCCGATGCGCTTCCGGCGCTTCTTAGAGGGAGTATCGACCAACTCGTGGATAGCGCCGAGAATCGCCCGGATCGCTTCGTCGTGCGTCCCGAGCCGACGTTCGAGCTCCGACAGTTTCCGGGACAGTTCATGCTGGGTCGCCAAGAACTCCCGGGTACGCGTGAACGCCCGCATGATCGCGATGTTGACGCGCACCGCGCGGCCGCTGCGCAGCACGCTCGACAGCATTGCGACCCCATGTTCCGTGAAGGCAAGCGGCAACCAGCGGCTGCCGCCATGTCGACTTGATATTCCAGATTGGAATATCAAGTTGCGCGCCTCCTCGCCTGTCAGGCGGAACATGAAATCCGGCGGAAATCGATCTTCATTCCGTTTGACGGCTTTGTTCAGGTTCGACGTCGTCACGCTGTACATCCTGGCCAGGTCAGCGTCGAGCAGAACGCGATGCCCCCGAACCTCGAGGATGCGGTGCTCCACCTTTTCAGTGGAAATGATGGCGGTGGCTGAAGACACGGTTCGGCTCCTTCTTTGCAAGGGAAGTTGAGAGTCCAGGCGAACGGGGCATCGTAGGCACGGCGAGAATTGGAAAGCAATCCGTCGCCAGCAGATTTCCTGCAAATCGCTCCGAATTGCGCTCGTAACTTGAGTTTGCAAGTTGTGACCTCAAGTTGGCCAGGAGAGGTGGTCGCAGATTGCGACTACCTGCTGTCTCCTCTTCGGTCGTCAGAAAAGTGATCGCCCCCCGCGCGTCGCATATGATCCGCCTCTTCGTGACGCCTCCAAACCTGCAGCCACTTCACCCCGCAGCCCGCGAGCTCGACCCGCCCGTTGGCGGGCTTACGGCATATCCGCCGGTTGAAAAATGGGACCACTGGACGGAGTACGACGCGCAGGCGTGGCCGCGGAAGGTGGAGCACACGTACTCGCTGGTGCCGACGATCTGCTTCAACTGCGAAGCGGCGTGCGGGCTGCTGGCGTACGTGGACAAGAAGGAGGGGAGGATTCAGCGCTTCGAGGGAAACCCGGAGCATCCGGGGAGCCGCGGGCGGAATTGCGCGAAGGGGCCGGCGACGCTGAACCAGGTGTACGACCCGGAGCGGATTCTTTATCCACTCAAGAGGGACGGAAAGCGCGGCGAGGGAAAGTGGAAGCGTGTGACGTGGGACGAAGTGCTGACGGACATCGGCGGGCGGCTACGGAAGGCGCTGATGGAGAACCGGCAGCGCGAGATCATGTACCACGTGGGGCGGCCCGGGCATGAGCTGGTCTACAACCAGCGGGTGCTGCATGCGTGGGGGATCGACGGGCACAACTCGCACACGAATGTCTGCTCGGCGGGGGCGCGGGCGGGGTACGCGTTCTGGATGGGGATCGACAGGCCGTCGCCGGACCATGCGAACTCGAAGTTCATGCTGCTGCTGTCTGCGCACCTCGAGACGGGGCATTATTTCAATCCGCACGCGCAGCGGATCATGGAGGCGAAGGAACGCGGGGTGAAGATGGCGGTGATCGACACGCGGCTCTCGAACACCGCTTCGATGGCGGACTGGTGGCTTCCGACGTGGCCGGGGACGGAAGCGGCGCTGTTGCTTGCGCTGGCGAACGTAATGATCCGGGAGAGGACGTACGACCGGGAGTTCGTGCGGCGGTGGGTGAACTGGGAAGAATTCCTGCGCGAGGAGCGTGCCGGCGTGCCGGTCACGTTCGAGGCGTTCGAAGCGGAGCTGGTGAAGCTCTACGCGGACTTCACGCCCGAGTACGCCGAGAAAGAGTGCGGCGTGCCGGCGAAAACGATCCTTGAGGTCGCGGCGGAGATCGCAAAGGCGGGGTCGGCGTTCGCGACGCACGTCTGGCGCAACGCGGCGGCGGGAAACCTCGGCGGGTGGCAGGTCTCGCGCGCGCTGGAGCTGCTCGTCGTCCTCGCGGGCGCGGTCGGCACAAACGGCGGCACGGTCCCGAACCAGTGGAACAAGTTCACGCCGAAGCCGCCGCTGATGCCGCCGCCGTCAAAGGTGTGGAGCGAACTGCTCTACCCGAGGGAATTCCCGCTCGCGTTCTTCGAGATGTCGTTCCTGCTTCCGCATTTCCTCAAAGATGCCCGCGGCAAACTCGACACGTACTTCACGCGCGTTTACAACCCCGTCTGGACGAACCCCGACGGCCTGACGTGGCTCGAGGTCCTCACCGACGAATCGAAAGTCGGCTGCCACGTCTGCCTCTCGCCGACCTGGAGCGAGACCGCATGGTACGCGGACTTCGTACTCCCGATGGGCCACGGATCCGAGCGCCACGACCTCATGAGCCAGGAGACTCACGCCGCGAAATGGATCGGCTTCCGCCAGCCGGTGCAGCGCGTGTGGCTGGAAAAGCAGGGGAAAAAGTTCAACTCGACGTGGGAAGCGCACGAAGCCTCCGGCCTCGGCCAGGTCTGGGAAGAAGACGAGTTCTGGATCGAGCTGTCGTGGAAGATCGACCCCGACGGAGCGCTCGGGATCCGCAAGTACTTCGAATCCCCGTACGAACCCGGCAAGAAGATGGAAATCGCCGATTTTTACCGGTGGATGTTCGAGAACAGCGTGCCGGGGCTTCCGGAGAAAGCAAGGAAGGAGGGCCTGACGCCGCTCGAGTACATGCGCAAGTACGGGGCGTTCCTTGTCGCGGAGGGGACGGTCGCCGGGCATGAAGAAAGAGTGGCGACCGACGGCGCGACGACGGACCCGTTGACGAAGGTCGTCTCCAGGGCAGGCGCACCAATCGGCGTCGAGATCGACGGCAAACCGCTCGCAGGATTCCCGACCCCGTCGCGCAAACTCGAGTTCTACTCGAAGACGCTCAAGGACTGGAAATGGCCCGAGCACGCGCTGCCCGGCTACATCCGCAGCCACGTCCACGCTTCGAACTTCGACATCTCAAAGGGCGAGATGCTGCTCCTTCCGACCTTCCGCCTCCCCACGCTCATCCACACCCGGACCGGCAATGCGAAGTGGCTCATCGAGCTCTCCCACTCCAACCCGCTCTGGCTCAATACCGAGGACGCGGCCCGCTTCACGGTCGGCATGGGCGACCTCCTCAAGGTCCACACGGAAATCGGCTGGTTCATCGACAAAGTCTGGGTCACGGAGGCGATCCGCCCCGGCGTCGTCGCCTGCTCGCACCACATCGGCCGCTGGCGCGTCATCGAGGAGGCCGCTGGAAAATGGTGCACGGCGCTCGTCGACCTCAAGGAGCAGTCGGCGGGAAAGTGGAGCATGCGCCACATCCACGGCGTGCGCCCCTTCAAGAGCAGCGACCCCGACAGCGAGCGCATTCCGTGGCAGGACGCCGGCGTGCACCAGAACCTGACGTTTCCGGTTCAGCCCGACCCGATCAGCGGCCAGCACTGCTGGCACCAGAAAGTGCGCGTCGAGAAGCCGGCGGCCGGCGACAAGTACGGCGACATCTTCGTGGACACCGCGAAGTCGATGGACGTTTACCGCCGATGGCTGCAGCTCGCGCGGCCGGCGCCGGGGCCGGGGGGCTTGCGGCGGCCGCGGTGGCTGCCGCGCGCGTACAAGCCGGCAGAGGGGACTTACGAGATTCCCGGGGCGACTTCTTAGAGTGGGGCATGCAAGCGGAGCAGGCCTACCTTTTCCGTCACATCCTGCTGCGCGAGGCCGCGTATCAGCTTCAGCTTCCGGGTGACCGTGCGAGGCTGCACGCGCTGGCGTTCGTGCTGATTGAGGAAACGGCCGGCGGCCGTCCCGCCGAGCCGGCGCCGCTGGAAGAAACCGGCGAGTCGCGCCTGGAGCCGCATTCGTCGGATCCGTTTGCCGAAGCCCTGGCCGAACATGCGCGGGCTGCCGGACGCGCTGAGGGACGGGATCCGTCGAACCTGCGGTACGCGAGGAAACTCTTCCTGCGCCGGGCAGCGGAATACGCGGAGCGGCAGGTCCAGAACGACCGCGCGACTCGCTTGTGGGAGGCCGTGGCTGCGCTTCACTCCGGCCCAGCCCGAGGCGTCGCTCTCTTTCGAGCGGCGCAGCTTCTGTGCCAGGTGGGAATGCCGGGCAGAGCTGAGCCGCTTCTGCAGGAAGCGCTGGATCTCTTTCGCGGCGCCGGCCGGAAGCGGTTGCAGGGAATCGCGACGGGCTGCCGCGCGACCATCGAGCTTGAGACAGGGCGCTGGGCGCCCGCGGAGGCGACGTTTGCGGACGCGCTGAGGATGCTCCGGGAAACCGGTGACCGGCGGCGCGAGGGGGTGACGCTGGGCAACCTGGCCCTTCTCTATCACCGGACCGGGCGGCCCGCGTTGGCCGAGTCCACGCACGAAGAAGCGCTTCGCATTCATCGCGAAGTCGGCAATCGTCGCCACGAGGGCGTGGCGCTGCAGAACCTCGGGATCCTTTACCAGCACACGGGAAGAACCTCGCTCGCCGAGGAAATGCTCTTCCGTGCCCTAGCGCTTCATCGCGAATCGGGCTTGCGCTATTCCGAGGGCGAGACGCTGGGCCAGCTGGGTGGAGTCTTCCTCGCCACCGGTCGACCGGAGCGGGCGGAAGCGGCGCTCCGGGAGAGTCTGGAGATTCACAGGCAGGTCGGCAACCGGCCCAAGCAGTCGGGTGAGCTGGCTGCGCTCGGTCTCCTGTACCAGCGGTCCGGTCGTCCCGGGAAGGCGAGATCGAACTACGACGAGGCGCTGCAGATCGCCCGCGAAGACGGAAACCGCGCCGGCGAGGCGGCGGTCCTGGGAGAACTGGCGGGCCTGCTGGTCGAGTCAGGCCAGACTCAGGAAGCCGAGTCGAGCGTGCTCCGCTCCCTCGACCTCTGGCGAATCCTGGGGCATCGACGCATGGAAGGAATCACGCTGGGTAATCTCGGGTCGCTGTACAAGTCGACGGGCCGGTTCGCAGAAGCCGAGGCCGTCTACGAGCAGGCGCTCGCGATCGATCGAGAAGTCCGCAATCGTCCCTCCGAGGGCGTCATCCTCGGAAACCTGGCCGGCCTCTGCCGGGAGAGCGGGCGCCTGGCCCGGGCCGAATCACTTTTTGAAGAGGCGATTCAGATTCACGTCGAGGTCGCAAATCGAAAACACGAAGGCGCCCATCGTTGCGACTACGCCATGTGCCTGCTGGCCCTCGGCCGAATTCCGCAGGCTTCCCTTGAGTGGAACCGGGGCGCCGGGATTCTGCGCGACATCGCGGATGCGACCGAATTGGAGCGCAAGCGGGCCGAGATGCTCCAGGCCTGCGCCGACGCCGGCGTGCCCTCATGGGCTTGACGGAATCGCCAGCCGTGCTCTACCTCAGCCACCCCTTGATCGCGAACACGTACATCGCGACTGCGGCCACCATTCCGACGCCGAAGGCGACCTGGCCGAGCGTCATGGGCCAGGGATTGCCCACCACGTTCATGCCCAGCATGCCGCCGACCACCGTGGGAATGAGCCCCAGGAAGCTCACGATCGCGAGGAGCTTGAGAAAGTTGTTCATCTCGAAGCCCTTCACGTTGATGTGAAGCTCGATGAGGGACTGGACGTCCTCCTTCAGGGTGGTGACGCGGTCGAAGAGCTGCCCGGTCTCCGCGGCGAGGTCGTCGAGGAATTTGTCCTCTCCGAGGTTGAATCCGCGCAGGGTAATTCGACCGTCGGCGAGTGAGCGGACGATGGAGGCAAGATGGCCGAGGTCCAGCGCTGCGGCGGAGATCTCGCGGCGCAGGAGAAACGTCTCCTCGAGGAACGCGCGGCCGCCCTCCGAAATCGGGATGGACTCGAAGCGCCGCAGTTCTTCGTCGAATCGCTGCGCGGTGAAGTGGTATCGCTCGCGAGCGAGCGCGAGAAGGAGAAGGGTGATGCGGATCGGGAACGACCGCGCGGGAAGCGGCGAGCGGGCCGCGAGGCGGGAGATGCTTCCCGCCAGGTCGAAGGCCTCCGGCGTGGCGGTCATGATTCCGCGCTCGGGAACGATGGCGGTGATGCGCACTCGGGTGACGGCGGGGAAGCCCGTTTCCGCGACGGTCGGGATCCAGAGAAAGAGCAGGGAAGAGCGGGCATCCGAGCGCAGGCGCGCAGGAGCGTCGGGGGCGAACGCCTCGTCGAGACTGGCCGGCTCCAGGCCGGCGGAGCGGGCGGCGACGCGGATGTGGGCGAGAGAGACCTCCGACGCGTGGAACCAATGAGAGGTGGGGTTGCGTGACCACTCAAGGCAGGTCCCCCAGTCCGATTCATCGACCTGAAACGTCGCGCCATCGGACACCCGTGAAACCCGCGGCATCGTGTTCACCGCCGTCTGCCCGAGCCCGCGTCGAAGTCCCGCAGCGGCTCTTCCCGCCCTCGTCGCGAGCGCGACGGAGCGTCCGACGCGCAGGAGGCGCAGCGCAAGCGAGCTGCCGGCCGCGCTGGAGATTCCGGGGGCGAGCGCCACAAACGGGCCGCCGATCGCGACGATGTCGATGATGCGCCACGGGCTCGTGAGCCAGGCGGCCTTGCTCTCGGCCGCGCCGAGCTCAAGCACGAAATTGAGCGCAAACACGCCGACGAGAATCCACTCCAACCTCTGAAGCAGTTGATCGGCGGCGGCGTTCAGGTCGAAGACGAGCGGCCCGAGAGTGACCGCGAGGGCCATGAGCGCCAGGAAACCCATGACGGGCTCGTTCAGCATCGCGGCAAGGCGCGCGACCACCGCGGGTCGCTTGTCAGCCTGCGGATCGATTCGCTTGGTGGGCAATCCGGTGGACCTCGGGGGAAGCGGGGAGTCTACCGGATCGAGCGCGCGTGTCTGCGATTCGACCCGCGGCCAGGGAAGCGCAGGAGATGAGGTAGCATGTGCCGGAGAAGCGGGAACACGCGCCCGATCGGATTCGTCCAAGCCGCATGAGTCGTCACCGCCCCACGTCGCTTCCCTCGAGGTTCGCCTTGCCCAGGACCATCGGCGTCTTCCTCATCCTGCTCGGATCGTTCTCACCGGCGTTCTCCCAGGAGTCTCCGTCCGCCGAGGTCGCGCGCCTTCTCCGACAGCTCGATGACGACGACGTGGCGGTGCGTGATGAAGCGACCCTGCGGCTGATTGAGTTCGGCCCCGAGGCGGAAGCGGCGTTGCGAGCAGCGGGGGAGGATGCTCCGCCGGAAACGCGCGGGCGGCTGGTCACGATCCTCCAGACGCTGAGTTGGGAGGTCCCTGCGCCGGCTCGACGGAAGCTCGGCGGGAGGCTGTCGCGGTTCCCGGTCCTGAAACCGGCGGACCGCGTCGAGATTCTGCAAGGATGCGGCGAGGACCTTGGGTCGTATCCGCTTGCGCACGCGTTCATCCTCGCGCTGGCGATGGAGCGGGAGGGGGACAACGAGGCGAAGCGCGAGATCACCGGGATGATGGCGAAAGTGCCGGGCTCCGTGCATCTCCTGGCGCGTCGGCTGCTGCAGCAGATGCCGGGCGCCGAGGGGGTCGCGGCGATTCGGCAGGCGCTGGCGTCATTTCCACGCTCCGACGACCCGCACAGCCGGATCGAGGCGCCGACCGCCCTGTGCGTCGCGCTGCACGCGGCGGGGATGGCGGACCTCGCGACGCCGGGGCTCGCGGCATGGCTGCTCGCCGGGGACGACCGCAAGAAAAGAGCGGACGTGCTGTGCGAAGCGGCGGCGGCGCTGGAGAAGTCGGGACACGCGCGCGAGGCGATCCTGCTCTACCGCAGGAGCATCCTGCTCGACGCGGAACGCCTCGCCGATTTGCGGCGGCTGGACGCCCTGTGCACCAGGGAGAACTGGGGCGCCGCGCATCTCGCGCTCCTGCGCTGGATCTCCACACCGGGCCGCCCCGCGGGCGCCGTGGCCGAGGAAATCGCGCTTCAGCAGAGCCGTCTCGAGGATCTGGCGAAAGCTGGAAATCTACCTGCGGTTGACCTGTCCGGCGCGGCGCGGCTGCACGGATGGAGCCTCGTGCCGCATACGCGGTACCACCTTGTGGGGAAGCGAGCGATCTACTCCGCGGGATCGCATCCGCACCGGATTCAGCTGCCCATCGTCGCAGCCTACGATCTGCGCACGAGCGCGCTGCTGTGGGTGCACGTGCCGACGCCGGAGCCGGCGACGCGCCTGGAGATGAGCGACGAGCGTGGCGGCTGCCTCCTGGAGATCCCGGACGGACTGCTGGTACTCCAGCACGCCGACTCGAAGCTGGGCTCGGGCGGCACGCTGGACCGCTCGGCGCGCCGGACCCGTCTCCTCCGTCTCTCGACAGACGGAAAGGAAGTGTGGCGGCGGGAGTACGACCTCAATCCCGGGATGCGCTTCGAAGTGCTCGACGCCGACTGGGCGCAGTTCCTCTCTTCGCCGAATCAATCCCGCGGGCGCGCGTGGTTCGTGCGGCTGACGGACGGACAGATCATGTCCTCCATGCGGCTCTCGGCCCACGTCGCGACGCTGCCGGGAGGGCGGGTGCTGGCGCAGAAATCGAGGTCGTGGGAAATGACCCTCTTCGACCCGCGAACCTCCGCCGCAATGTGGGAGAAGGACTTCGTCCGCGAAGTAAAGACGTGGGTCGACCACCCGTCGTTCTGGGGGGAGGGGGAAGCGCTCTACGCGACGACAGGGCGCCATGCCCTGCGCCTCGAAGCGGCTACCGGGAAGACCGTCTGGATGCATGAATTCGACGCAGACGAAACGACGGTCGGCATTCTCGCGCGCGGCGACGATGTGTTCGCAGTCCTGAAAACGGGCGGGAATTCATGGAAGTGCGTGAAGCTGGCGGCTGCCGGGGGAGACGCGGGAGGGGACTTCGAGGGGCCGTGCGGGCGCGATCCCCAGGACGACTACGGCGTGCCCGTCCGCGCCCGTTGGGTCGCCAAGGACGCCTTCGAGCTTCGTGGGCGGATCGTGGACATCGCCGGGAAGCGCGTCCTGACCGCCGGTATCGCGCGGGCGGCCGGCTTGCCTCCGCTCGCCGACGCGGCGAATTTCGGCTCGCGCATCCGGGTGTCCGCAGGCGACGAGCCGGTTCCTTACCTCGATTTCGGAGCCGTGATTGCGCGGGTGAACTCCTCGGCGCTTCTCGTCCCGCTCGATGCCTTGCTCAGCCTGGCGGACGAATGGGAGAGCAGCGGGAAGGAATCTCATGCTGAAGAGCTCCGTCGGGTCGCGGCGGATCTCGACCCACTCGACGCCGCCGCGAAGGATCGCGATGACTAGAAAAATCGCGACCGTCGCGTTTCTGCTCGCCTCGCTCGGCCTGACCGCCGGCGATGGCGGCTGGCCCCTCTTCCAGGGGAACGCCCGGAGGACCGGACTTTCCACGGGAAAATGCCCCGGCTCGTGGAAGAAGAAGTGGGTTGTTTCGGGGAACTTCGGCAACTACGACGGACCGGCCGTCGTGGTCGGGCCCGAGGGAACCGCGTGCGCAGTCCTGGAGGACGACAGGTCAGGGAATTTTGCCGTCGCCGCCTGGGGCGCGAACGGAAAGGAGCGCTGGCGGTGTCTCCTCGACGACGACTCGCTGGCGAGCCCCGCCTTCGCGCCGGACGGCGGCGTCGTGCTCGGGCTGCTGGACGGGTCAATCGTGAAAGTTTCGGCGGAGGGAAAGAAGGCCTGGAGCTTCAAGACGGCCGGCGCCGTCACCTCCTCCTCCGCATTCGCGCAGGATGGCACCATCTACATCGGCAGCCGCGACGACTCCCTCTACGCCATCGCGCCCGACGGCAAGCTCAAATGGAAATTCACAACCGGCGGCTGGGTCAGCGCCGCTCCCGCGATCGGGCCTGACGGCACGGTTTACGCCGTGTCTTGGGATGCGTGCGTCTACGCGGTCTCCCCTGAGGGAAAAGAACTCTGGCGCTTCCGCACCCGGCGCGCGATTTCCGCCTGCCCCGTCGTGGCTCCCGACGGCACGGTTTACGCAGCCTCCGAAGACGGATGCCTCTACGCGGTCGGAGCGGATGGGAAGGAGTCGTGGAAGTTCGAGACCGACGGCTGGATCTACTTTCCCCCGTGCCTCGACCCGGCGGGCAACATCGCGGTCGCTTCGAACGACGGCGTACTCCGCTCGATCACGCCGCAGGGGAAGGAACGGTGGCGTTTCGAGTCCGGCGACCCCGAGTCCAACCTCGTCTGCGACGCGCGAGGTGCCGTGACCTTCGTCGCGAACCGCACGCTGTTCGTCGTTTCCACCGAGGGAAAGCCGATATGGAAGCGCGCCGACCCGCAGGTCTCAAGTCTCTCTCTCGGGGACGACGGGACGCTCTTTCTGGCGGGCACGCAGTTCCTCTACGCGCTGCGCGACTGAGCCCATCCTGCAGTTTCTCGCTCCCACCAGCATCCAGGCACCACGATTACTTCAGCACCAACCCCTTGATGTTGTAGTACTTCGCCTCCGGGTGATGCGCCACGATCGCGCACGTGCTCTGCTCCGGGACGATCTGGAACGCGCTTGTGAGCGAGCAGCCGATCGCCTTTTCGGCGGTGAGCAGCCCGAAGATCTTCTCGTTGTCGCCGAGGTCCGGGCAGGCCGGGTAACCCGGTGAGTACCGTTTGCCGCCGCCGTGCTGCATGCCGAACTCGGCCTTGAATCTCCGGTGGAGCCACTCGGCCATTGCTTCGGCGGTTTCGACCGCGAGGCCGTGGAGGTAGTAGCTCTTCGAGTACTCGCCCTTGGCGTTCAGCGCGTCACAGAGCTCCGTCGCCCTTGCGCCGACCGTCACGCACTGGAACCCCACGACATCCAGTCGATCCGGGTCCCAGTAGTCGACGAGGCAAAGGCGCTCCCCGTCGGGCTGCCGCGGCCAGTCGAAGCGGGTCCGTTCCTTCTTGGGGTCCTCCGGATCGAAGACGACGAGCTGGGAGTCGCGGACCTGGCACGGGAAGAAACCGTAGACGGCGCGGGGCTGGAACCATTTCTCCTGCAGGGCCTCCGCTTCCATCTTCACGAGCAGCGGCTCGAATTCTTCCTTGATGATGTGGACGACGTCCTTGGCGGACTTGCCGTGGCCGCCCCAGCTGAGGCGGAAGAGGCTCTTCTTGTCGATGAGCGGGAAGACTTCGCGGAGGTCGATATTGGCGACGGTCTGGTTGCCCCAGAACGGAGGGACGGGGATGTGCTGCGCGGGTTTCACCGCTCTCGGGGCGCTCGACGCCGCGGTGTTCAACTCCGGCGCGGGGCCTCTGCCCGCTTCCAGATCCAGCAGCGTTCTTACTTCCTTGTGATTCTTCTCGACGCGCTCCTTGTTCTTCGCGGGGACGACGAGGTCGTTCATGGCGTCGAGGCCAGTGAACGCGTCGGTGCAGTAGAAGACGCCGGAGCCGTAGAAGCGACCGTCTTCGAGCACACACGCCTTTTTCCCGAAGCGCGAGTTGATGGCGGCGCCGCCGATGATGACGGGGATCTTGAGGCCGTGCTTGTCGAGCTCCTGGACGCAGTAGGGCATCTGCTTGGATGTGGAGACGAGAAGCGCGCTGAGGCCGATGGCGTTGGCGTTGGTTTCCCTGGCCTTGGCGATGAAGTTCTGCACCGGGACCTGTTTGCCGAGGTCGTGCACGGTGTAGCCGTTGTTGGTGAGGATCGTCTTGACGAGGTTCTTGCCGATGTCGTGGACGTCGCCGTAGACCGTGCCGAGGACGATCGTGCCCTTGGAGTAGGTGTCCGTCTTGTCCATGAACTTTTCGAGGTACGCGACGGACTTCTTCATCACCTCGGCGCTCTGCAGCACGAAAGGCAGGATCAGTTCGCCGGTGGCCATGCGGTCGCCGACTTCCTTCATCGCGCCCAGCAGGACCTCGTTGATCACGCCCACGGGCGAGTATTTTTTCAGCGCCTGGTCGAGAAGGGGCTCGAGGTCTTCATGGATGCGGTTGAGGATATTGAAGTGCAGCTGTTCCTCGACCGTGAGTGCATGCGTCGGCTTCGGCGCGGTCTTTTTCTTCGACTTGGTCTTCTCGAAGTGCTCGATGAATTTGGCGAGGGCGTCGGGATAGCGGTTGAAGACCAGATTTTCCGCGAACTCGCGTTCGTTCTCGGGGATCGACGGGTACGGCAGGATCTCGTTCGGGTGAACGAGCGCGATGTCGAGCCCGGCGTGGACGCAGTGCGTCAGGAACACGCTGTTGAGCACCGCCCTTGCCTGCGGCGAGAGCCCGAACGAGACGTTCGACACGCCGAGGCCGGTGAGCGCGCCCGGGAGCTTGTCCTTGATCCGCTTGATCGCCTCGATCGTCGCGATCGCGCTGTTCACGTACTCCGGGCTGCCCGTCGCGAGCGTGAACGTCAGGCAGTCGAAGATCAGCGCTTCCGGCGGCACTCCGAAATCGTCGCGCGCCATGTCGCACATGCGGCGGGCGACGTCGAACTTTCGCTCGTGCGTGATCGCCATCCCCTGCTCGTCAATGGTCATCGCGATGGCAGCAGCGCCGTAGTCCTTCACCATCGGCATCACCCGGTTCCAGCGCTCGTGCCCCTTCTCGAGATTCACCGAGTTCACGATGACGCGTCCGGGGTAGATCTTCATCGCCTCGTTGATGACGTCGTACTCCGTCGAGTCGATGACGATCGGCGCGTCGACGGCGTGCGCCAGTTTGCGCAGCAGCGTCGTCATCTGGTGCTTCTCGTCGTCGCGTTCGTTGAGCGCGACGCAGACGTCGAGCGCGTGCGAGCCGCCTTCCACCTGCGCGCGTGCGATCTGGATGATCGACGCCCAGTCGTCCTTGATCAGCAGCTCCTTCAGCTTGCGCGAGCCCTGCGCGTTCACGCGCTCGCCGACGAGCATCGGTTTCGGGTACTGGTGAAGCGGCACGGATTTCATCATCGAGCTGATCGCGGGCTCGTAGGGGACCGTGCGCGCGACGGGCTTCAGCCCCTTCACCCGTTCCGCCAGCAGCCTGATGTGCTCGTACGTCGTCCCGCAGCACCCGCCGGCGATCGACACGCCGCGCGACTTCACGAACTCTTCCATCGCGTCGGCGAATTCCTTCGGGCCGAGCGGGTACACCGCGTCGCCCGTGCCTTCGTTCGCGGGGATGCCGGCGTTGGGCATGATCGAGATCGGGATCGGCGATTTTTCGCAGAGGTACGCGACCGAGTCGCGCATCTCCTCGGGGCCGGTCGAACAGTTGAGGCCGATGATGTCGGCGCCGAGGCACTGAAGCGTCGTGAGCGATGCGCCGATATCCGTCCCGAGCAGCATGCGCCCGGTGCGGTCGAGCGTGACCTGCGCCATGATCGGGAGGCGCTTCCCCGATTCCTTCTGCCATTTGCGGATCGCGAAGATCTGCGCCTTGACCTCGAGGATGTCCTGCGATGTCTCGATGAGGAAGGCGTCGGCGCCGCCGTCGGCGAGGCCGCGGACCTGGGCGATGAAGCCCTCGACGATTCTGTCGAAGGCGATGTTGCCGAGGGAAGGGTCCTCTGAAGATGGCAGGAATCCCGAGGGCCCGATCGATCCCGCCACGAACTTCGGCGCTCCGGGCCTGGAGAACCGGTCGCACGCCGCGCGCGCCAGCTTCGCCGCCGTCACGTTCTGGTCGTACGTCCGCTCCCCGACCTTGTACTCGTCCATCTTGAACCAGCTCGACCCGAAGGTGTTCGTCTCGACCCCGTCGGCGCCCGCTTCGAGGTACTTCTCGTGGATCTCGCTGATCACGTCGGGCTTCGTCTGGCAGAGCCAGTCGTTGCACCCTTCCATCGACTGCCCGCCGAAATCAGCCGCCTTGAACTTGTAGCGCTGCAGCGTCGTTCCCATCGCGCCGTCCCACACGAGGACGCGTTGTTTGAGAACTTCGAGGAGCGATGGCCTGCCTGTCGTCACGTTGCTGAAGGCGTTTCCTTTCTAGGTTGCCGGGAGACCGAGGTGGTCGCAGCGGCAGAAGCGGGAGATTTCGAACAGCGCGCGGAGGACGTCCTCCGCCTGCGGCGCCGGGAGCCCCGCGAGGCCGCACGCCGGCGTGAAGAACGACTGTTCGAGGACTTTTTTCTTTTCGCCCAGCGGCGCGATGGCCGCGAGGAATTCCTTGAGGACGGCGCGCGAGTGGCCGAGCGGCACGGCGCGGTCCGTCGGGACGATCCCCCAGCCGATCCAGCCGCCCGCGGCGACGTGCGCGGCGAGCGCCGGGCCGCACTCCGCCACGAACGCCTTCACTCCGCCGGAGACGTCCGGGTTGATGAAATCGGGGCGAAGCGCCAGGACGTCCTTCCACGCGCCCTTTCCGCAGCAGTGAAATCCGACCACCGCTCCGGCCGCGCGGATCTCCGCGACCATGCGCGTCGCGGCATCGCGGTCCACGATGTCAAGCGGCTTCGTCCACGACGGTTCGTCCACGGCAATGACCGCCATCCGTCCCGCAATCCGGACCTGCGCCGCCTGCCACCGCGCTTGCGCCGCTACTTTCGTTGCAAGCGCCGCGTAATTTCCCTTCCCGGCCTCCACCAGGCACAGCGGCCCCGCCACCTGCCCCTTCAGCCACGGAGACTTGCCGGCTTCCTGCCGGACGCGGTCGAGCATGGCGTAGCACCCCGGGAGAGAAGCCAGCGTCGGGGGGGCGAGAGCCTGGTCGAGCATGGACTCGCCCTTGAGCTGGGGCCAGAAGGGGAAGCCGGGGAAGCGCTCGTGGACGTAGGCCGCCGCGTCGGCCGCGCTGGTGTGGAAGGTGGACCCGACGCCTGTGAAGCGGGACTGCGGGAGCGGAAGGGAAGGGGAGGGAGAGACCTGGCTGAAGGGGGTGAGCTCCTTGGCGGGGCGGGTGAACCGGGCATCGTAAGCAGGTGCGGGCGGAGGCGCAATCGCATTTCCTGCTTGACCGGGTCCACGAGCGCGCGGTAGATTACGAAAGTTAGCGTAAGGAAACACTGGAGGGGCGGCCGGGAAAGCGCGCCCCTTTTTGAGCGGCACTAAGTTAGCCTAAGGAAACTCAGACGATGCCGACCCGCCTGACCGCCAGCCAGGAGAACTACCTCGAGCATATCCTCAACCTCGGCCGCAGCGCCCCCGTCCGCGTGCGCGACATCGCCGAGGCCGCGGGCGTCCGGCTCCCGAGCGTCTCGAAAGCGATCGGGCGCCTGGTCGAGGCGGGGCTCGCGCGCCATGAGGTGTACGGGCGCGTCGAGATCACGGAGAAGGGGCTGCGCGCCGCGCGCTCGGTCGCCCGCCGCGACGAGTGCCTGACGCGCCTCCTTGTCGACCTTCTCGGCATGCCCTCCGCCCGCGCCGCCGCAGAAGTCTGCCGGCTCGAACATTCCCTCGGCACCGACGTGCTGGAGCGCCTGGAGACTCTGGTCGCCCACGCCTCACTGCCTGCATCCGCCGCATGGCGCCGAGGCCTCGCCCGGCGCCTGGCATCACTTCCCGTCCACCGCGACGAACGCGACGACGTCCGCGTCGGCGCAGACGACCCGCATGTCCATGCGGGGAAACTCACCCATCAGGAGAGCCGGACATGAGAGCTATTGCGTTGCTGCTGACACTTCTGCCCTTCCTGCCCGCCTTTGCCGACGAGCCGCGGAAGAGAGTGATCGTCTGCTCGACGACGCAGATCGCCGATTTCACGCGGCAGATCGTGGGAGACCGGTGTGTCGTGAAGTGCATCCTCGCGCCCGGGGCGGACCCGCACACGTACATGCCGACCCCCGGGGACGCGGAAATCGCCGCGACGGCGGACCTGTGCCTCGAGAACGGACTTCATCTCGAGGGAAAAAACTGGATGGCGACGCTCGCGAAGGACCGCGGAAAGCCGATCGGGACCTGCACCGAGGGGCTGGCGCCGCTGGAACTCGAGGCGGGAGGTCAGAAGATCCACGATCCGCACGCGTGGTTTTCGCCGGCGAACGCGGCGAAGTACGTGAACAACATCGTCGCCGCGCTGTCGAAGCTCGACCCGGCGGGGATCGGGGAATTCGAGGCTCGCGCCAAGCTTTACCTCCAGCAGCTCAGGACGCTTGACGCATGGATCAAGGAGCAGTTCAACGCGATCCTTCCCGAGAAGCGGATCCTCGTGACGAGCCACGACGCGTTCAACTACTTCTGCCGCGACTACGGCTTCAAGTCCGCGGCGCCGGTCGGATGGTCGACGGGAAACGAGGTCGGCGCGGGCATGACCCCCGAGCGGCGCAAGGCCGTGGTGGACTCGATCCGGTCCTTCGGCGTGAAGGCCGTCTTCGTCGAGACGAGCGTGAACCCCAAAATGGTGGAGGAACTCGCGAGCGAAGCGGGGGTGGCCGTCGGCGGGCAGCTCTACAGCGACTCGATGGGCGGCCCCGGGACTGCGGGCGAAACGTACATCGGGATGATGCGCGAGAACGTTCTGACCATTGTCCGCGCGCTCAAATAGATGCGCTTCCTCCTCACCGCCGGGATCTGGATCGTCTTCGCGGGCAGCGTCGCGCTTTTCACATCGCGCCGCGACGCCCGCGGCCCGGTCGAGTCGTACGCTCGCGGGCCGGCGCGGGGGATCTTTGCGGTCGAAGTGACTGCCTCCTTTGCCGCCGAACCCGACCCTTTTGCGCTGGACACGGGAAAAGAGAAGGCCGCGGGGCTGGTGGTGCGCGTGAATGGCGTCGAAGCGATCCGTGCGGCGACCGTGCGGCCGGGCGAGGCGCTGCGCGCGGAGCCTGTAAAGGCCGTCCTCGTGGGAAAAAACGAGCTCTTCATCGAGGCCTACCCGCCACAAGATCAGCTCAATCGCTCGCACGCGATTCGCGTCCGGGTGCTGCGCGACGGCGAGCCGGTGGCGGAGAAGACCTTCTGGAGCGAGCCCGGGACTCCGGTCGCGGTCGCGTTCGCGCTCGAAGTCCCCGCTGCGGGCGAGCCGGCAAAGGACGAGCACGATGATCACTGACGCCCGCGTCCCCGCGATCCAGGTCGATAACCTCACGGTTTCCTACGGCCCCCGGCCGGCGCTTCTCGACGTCTCCGTCGCGATCGAGGCCGGCACGCTCGTCGGCGTGATCGGTCCGAACGGTTCCGGGAAATCGACGCTCATCAAGGCGATCCTGGGATTCGTGAAGCGCGACTTCGGCACGGTGAAGATTTTCGGCGAGCCGGTGGAGGAAGCGCGCGGGCGGCTGGCGTACGTTCCGCAGCGCGGGGCGGTGGACTGGGACTATCCGGTCACGGTCGAGGAAGTGGCGATGATGGGGCGTTACGGGCGGATCCCGTGGTGGAGTTCGCCGTCCGCCGAGGACCGCCGGATCGTGGGCGAGTCCCTCGACATCGTGCGCATGGGCGATTTCCGCAAGCGACAGATCGGCCAGCTCTCCGGCGGGCAGCAGCAGCGCGTCTTCATGGCCCGCGCCCTGGCGCAGGGCGCCGACATCCTGCTTCTCGACGAGCCGTTCGCGGGGGTCGACGCCGCGACCGAGCGAGCGCTTCTCGAAGTCCTCCGCCAGGCGCGCTCCGCAGGGCGCACGCTCGTCGTCGTCCACCACGATCTCGCGACGGCGGCCGAGACGTTCGACCGGCTGATCCTGCTCAAGCAGCGGATGTACGGCTACGGCCCGCCGGAAGCGGTGATGCACGAGGACCTGCTGACGGCGGTCTATGAAGGCCGGCTGCGGATTTTCGGAAAGCTGGCGCAGCCGGAGGCGAAGCGATGATCGCCACGATTTTTTCGCCGCTGTCCGAGACCTTCATCCAGAAGGCGCTGCTGGGCGGTTCTCTGGTCGCCATCGTCTGCGGCGTCGTCGGCTGCCTCGTCGTCGTCCGGCGCATGGCGTTTCTCGGCGATGCGCTCTCTCACGCGATGATCGCCGGCGTCGGCGCGGGGTACCTGTTCATGAAGCTGGTGTTCGGCAAGGAGGCGCACGCCCCCGCGATGCTGCTCGGCTCGCTCATCGCTGCCGGGATCACGGTCGGCATGATTGCGTTCGTGTCGCGCGTCTCGCGTCTCAAGGAAGACACGGTGATCGGCATCATGTATTGCGGGGTCTTTGCGGCCGGCGTCGTCCTGGTCTCCGTGTTCCGCGACCACATCCACATCGACATCGTTCACTTCATCATGGGGGACGTTCTCGGCGTCACGGACACGGACCTCTGGGTCGCGGGGATCGTCGGCGCGGCGGTTCTCACCGTCCTCACGCTTTTCTTCCGCGCCTTTCAGTTCTCGTCCTTCGATCCCGTCGCCGCGCGCGCCGCGGGCATTCCGGTCGCGCTCGTCGACATCACGCTGACCCTCTGCGTCTCGCTCGTCGTCGTCTCCGCGGTCTCGATGGTCGGCGTCATCCTCGTCGTCGGCCTCCTCATCACGCCCGCCGCCACAGCCTACCTCCTCTGCGACCGCCTCGACCGCATGATGGGCCTCGCCGCGCTTTTCGGCGTCACCTCCGTCGCCGGCGGGCTCGCCCTCGCCATGGCGCTCGATTCCGCGGGCGGCGGCGCGATCATGTGCTTCTGCACAGCCCAGTTCCTCGCCGTCCTCGCGCTCGCCCCCCGTTACGGCCTCCTCGCCGGCTGGCGCCGCCGCCGCAACATGATCCCGCAGCAACTCTTCGAGGACATCCTCGGCTCCGTCCTCCGTGGCAAACCACCGGTCGCCGCCGCCGTCGTCGCTTCACATGTCCACCTCCACCGCGGCCGCCTCGCCCGTGCGATCGCGACGATGAAGTCCGACGGGCTGCTGCTCGAATCGCAGGAAGGTCTCTCGCTGACGGATGAAGGACTCCTCCATGCGCGGCGGCTCCAGCGCGCGCACCGCCTCTGGGAGACGTACCTCGCGCGTGTCGGCGTGCCGGAGAAAGAGCTTCACGAGAAGGCGCACGTGCTCGAGCACGTGCACGAGGAAGAGGCCGTCGACTACATCGACGACCTGCTCGGCCACCCGGAGCGCGACCCGCACGGCGCCGACATCCCCGAGGACTTCGTGCACGTCGAGGGCGGCGCGCCGGTCCCGGCGAGTTTTCTCCGCGAGGGCCGGCGGGCGACCGTGGTATCCGCGCCCGCCGCGACCGGGCTCGCCGTCGGGCAGCGCATCGCAATGGCGCCGCGCCGCAACGAGGGGAGGACGTGGGTGGCGAAGCGGGAAGACGGCTCCGAGGCGCTCCTCGATCACGCCGCTGCGGACGCGGTCATGGTGCAGCCCGACTCAGAAAGCGGTCTCAGGCCGGCGGTTCGCCCGGCGAAGTAGAGGCCCGACAACTTCGCTGCCCCGCGGCGCCCGTTGGCACTTATCATCTCCCTCGTGAAGCGACTCTTCATTTCCCTCGCGGCCGTCGGCATCTTCGCCGTCATTCTCCATTTCGGCCTTGCGCTCCTGGGCCCCAGTCGACCTTCCGGGAAGCCCGTCGTCGCCTGCACCAACGCGATCCTCGCCGACTTCGTCCGGACGGTTGCCGGCCCGCACGTTGACGTCCGCACGCTGATCGCTCCGCTCGGAGATCTCCACAAGGATCCAACTTCGCCCGAACTCAAGGAAGCCGTCCGGGGGTCGTGGGCAATTTTTGAGAACGGCCTCGGCCTCGAGCCGTGGCTGGACGACCTCGTGAAGTCGGCGCCCGGTGTACACGACCGCTACGTGGCCACGAAAGGCGTCTCGCCGCTGATGCGCCCGGACGGCTCGCCCGATCCGCACGCGTGGCTCGACACTCAGAACGTCATCAAGTATTACGTCGAGAATGCGCGCATCATGCTGATCTCCATCGACCCCGACCACGCAGTCGATTTCAACACGAACGCCGACTCCCTGATCGAATTGATCAGACGCGCTGAGGCCTACATCACCTCCGAGGTCGAGTCCCTCGCCGTCCAGCGCCGCCGCATCCTCGTCCCCCACGACTCCACGCGCTACTTCGCCGCCCGCTTCGGCTTTCAGACCGCCGCCATCGCTCCCGCCGGTATTACGCCAGGTACTGCTGACATCGAGGCCGCTTCAATCTGGCTCATGAAAGAACGGACGCCCGCGATGTTTACGGAAGCGGGGCGAGACGAAGAGCCGATGCGCAGGCTTTCCTCGAAGAACGGCCGGAACGTCGTCGGGCCGCTGTGGACGGAAACGCTCGACGTTCCAGGAAATCCCGCCGGCACCTACGTCGGCGCCATGAGGGAAAACATCGCCCTCCTCGCCCAGGGACTCCGCTGAGCCGCTTCCGCCAGCGCTTTTATGTCGCCCCCCTCGTCCTGCACCGCGGCCACCTTCGCCCCGTGGTCGACCTTTACGACGCCGCGTGGACCTGGCTGGCCGATATCGGCGAGCGGCGCCTCGTGCAGGTGTTCGCGAAGCCCACGACCGTGACGCGCCTCGACCGCGACCGCAGGCTCGAAGCCCTGACGGGGGAAGCGTTTTCCCTGATGCAGGAGTTGACGCATCGCGAGGGCGGTGCGGAACTGCTTCGTGAAGCGCTCGGACGCCGGCCTGCGATCGTCGACGCGGCGCGCGAAGCGCTGTCGGCGGCGCCGCCGGCCGCGGACGTTCCCAGGATCAGGGAGGACACCGTTCCCGGGAACGGAGAATGCCCGTAGAAACAACACGCGCAGAGATAAGATCGTTCATTCCCGCGCCCGCCTTCGGGCGCCGTCGCCATCCGAGGAGCCTCCCATGCGTTCCCTTTTCCTGCTCGCCCTGATTTCCCTTACTGCCTGCGCCGAGGACACCGTTGTCGTCACCGGCCACGGCGAGGCGAAGGTCCGCCCCGACCGCGTGGAGTTCCGCTTCGCCGTCAGCGCCCGCGCCGAAAAGGCGTCCGACGCGGTGACGAAGATCGGCGAGAAGGCGGGGATCGTGAAAGACGAGCTGATGAAGGCCGCGACGGCGCGAAAGCTCGAAGGGGCGACGGTCAAGGAGGGCGGGCTGGATTTCCGTAGCCCTCCGGGGAACGACGACGCGATGGTGGTCATGGGTGGGGGCGGCGGCGGCACGGAAGGCGGAAGCGAAGTCATGGTCGAAAAGCTGCTCACCCTGACGGTGGACGGGATTGACAAGCTGAAGGACGTGGAGATCGCCGAGCACGTCGCGGCGGTTGTCGACGCCGCTGTGGCGGCGGGTGCGAGTTATTCAGGCGGCATGCAGTGGGATTGGTCGGGACGAGGGCCAGTGCCGGCGACCGTCGTGTTTCGCATGAGCGACCCGCAGGCTGCCCTTGCCAAGGCCTGGGATGCCGCGGCCGACGACGCGAAGAAGAGGGCGGGGGAGATTGCGAAGCGCTTCGGCCGTCAGCTCGGGGACGTCTCCAAGGTGGAGGACGTGAGCGCGCCCCTTACGGTGGCGGGGGAGGGACAGCCCTTGGTTCCAGGGCAGGCGGGGGGCCGCGACTCGACCTTCAGCGGGACTGGGGAAGCGACGCTCACTGCGGAACTGAAGGTTGAATTCAAGCTGAAGTAGGGGAATCCGGACCGCACGCAAACTTCGGCATTCGTCAACCCAGTACGGCGAAGACTCCGAGAACGAGGGCAGCGATCGCCCGCAGGCGCGCGTCGCCGGCCCATCCGGCGCGCGTCGAGTCCGTCAGATTCCATCTCTGCTTCCCTGGCGCGCCGGCTGGGCCGATGACGCGCGCCGGAGGGCGATCGCTGCCCTCGTTCTCAATCGGAGGCCGCCGGCGCATACCACGTGGTGGCGCCGAGGAAACCGTCCGTGGCCAGGAAGAACGCCGATGAGGCGTCGAGGACGTCCACCCGGCCCTGAAAATAGAGAACGTTGACGTCCTCGCTGTTGTGATTTGAGAGCTCATCGCAGGCCATCGGCATGTCCGCAGGGGCGTTCGTGGAAACGCCCGTTGTCGGAACCGTGTAGCCGGGCCCGGTGGGCGGCGACCAGACCGTGCCCGTCGAAATGATCCCCTGGTAGTGGGTTCCCGAGCCCTTCTTGCCGCGAATGGCGCACCGAAACAGGTTTCCGTCCGTTGCGATCGACTGCCCCCAGAGCTCCCCGAACCACGTCGCGGCGCCCGGGATGGGGTAACTGTCGAACTTGTTGTGGTAGAGCAGGAAGTACAGCCCGATGCTCTTCAGGTTGTTCACGCAGTCCTTCTTCTTCGCCGCCTTTTTCGCGCCCATCAGCGCCGGCAGCAGGAGCCCGGCGAGGATGCCGATGATGGCGATGACGACGAGAAGCTCAATCAGGGTAAAACCGCGCCTTCGCATGAAAGTGCTCCTGTGATTACGTGGAAGTTCCGGGTTCGCTGGGCCGGCGAGGTGGAATCGCCGGCAATTTCCGCCTGCGTGAGCCAGGTCGCGAACCGGACCGCGCGTGACAGGTAACCTTCCTCACAATGAAAACCTGACTGGATTATAGGGCCACTCTCTCCTGCGATGCAAAGGTGAAAACTCCCTAAAGGCTTAGTTGCACGGGGGAAAGGTGAGCGTCGGCATAATACGGCCATGCGAATCTTGCTCGCCGCGTCCGCCGTTCTCTCGAGCCTCTGTCTCAACGCCAGCCCGGAGGAACCCGACGTGAAGCCGCCGACAATCGAAAGCGTCTGCGACGCCATGGCGCCGATCATCCTGAAAGGAATCGCCGGGAACGACACCGACGCTCCCATCTTCCACGGAAATATCGACTGGCATTCCGCCGTCCATGGCCACTGGGCGCTCTTTCGAATCGCGCGCGCGACGGACAGGCACGACGAAGAGGCCCGGGCGGCAGACGCTTCCATGAAGCCCGATCTGATCCTGAAGGAGATCGCGCTTCTCAAGGACGACGCCCTGGGCGAATTGCCCTACGGCTTCGCGTGGTTTCTGCTGCTGGCCGAAGAATTCGAGCGCTGGAGCGCGGAGAAAGAGGGGAAGGATCCGAAGCGGCTGCGCGCGATGGCGGACGCCGCGGCGGCGGCGCTGGTCGCTTCCTATCGCCGGAAGGCGCCCTCGCCGCTGACGCGCGAGTATGACAACGCCTCGTGGGCGATGGTGCGCCTGCACCGGTGGTTCTCGTTTACGGAGGACAAGGACGGCCTGGCGCTCGTGAACAAGTGGATCGCAGGCATGAAGGGGCTGGAGAAGCCGGACAACAGCTTCGCATTCGACCGGACGCACACGGACTTCTTCTCACGTTTCGGCAATTTCGCCTATCTCACGGCCTCAACGCGCGAACCGGCCGAGCTTGCGGCATTCCTGGCTGCGCGCCCGGTTTTCGACGCGGACATCGAGCCGCTCGTCGACACGAACGATGCCGCGCACCACCTCGGCACCAATTGGTCCCGCGCCTGGGCGCTGAAGTCCCTCGCCTCCACCACGCGCGACGAGGTGGACAGGAAGCGCTTCCGGAAGGCGTACGAGGCGCACGTTGTTCAGGGGATGAAGCAGCACGAGGCGTCGAAGGACGACTTCCGGGCGTACGGCCACTGGGTGCCGCAGTTCGCGGTGTATGCGGTGACGGATGGCGCCGACGAGAAGGCGAAGTGAATTAGAGAGGCTGCGGGATGGATCCGGTTTGTGGCAAGAGAGGGGCAGTGGCTAGTGGGTAGCAGGTAGGGGGTAGGAAGAGCCTCTGCGCTTACGGCCGTTCCTACCCCCTACCGACTACCCCCTATCCCCTGTCACTACAGCGCCCCAAGCACCGCTTTCAACAACACGTAGACCCTCTCTACGCTGGCGATTTTCACGCGCTCGTCCGGCGAATGCGCGCCGTGAATGTCCGGCCCGAACGAAATCGCATCGAGCCCCGGCATCCGGTCCTTGAGGGTCCCGCACTCGAGCCCGGCGTGCACACCGCGCACCTCCGGTTCGCGACCGAACGTCTTCGCGTATTGCTCTCTCACGAGTTTGAGCAGCGCGCTCCCCGGGTCCGGCTTCCACCCGGGCGTCCTCGGACCCTGCCTGCACGACGCGCCCGCGAGCTGCGCGATCGAGCGGTGCTGCACCGCCAACTGCTCGAGCGAGGAATTGACGGAAGATCGGCTGGTGCAGCAGACCTGAAGCGCGCGGCGCGCTGTGGAGACGACCGCGAGGTTGGTGCTCGATTCGACGAGGTCCTCTACGGTCTGCGACATGGCGAGGAGGCCGTGGGGGAGTGCCGCGAGGAGAGCGAGGGCTCGTGCCGATTCAGCTGCGCTCCACGCGTCCTTCGGGGAAGCGGGGGAGAAGCGGATCTCGACCCCGTCGTCGATGCCCGCGAGTTCCTCCGCGCGGATTCTCGCGACTTCCGCACCCGCCGCTTTCTCGAGCGCCGCCAGCCCCTTCGCCGCCACCGCAATCACCGCCCGCGCTTCCCGCGGAATCGCGTTGCGCTTGTTGCCGCCCTCGAGGTGGGCGAGCCGGAGACCGCCGCCGGCCGCTAGCAGCCCACGCGCGAGGATGCGGATCGCGTTGCCGCGGTTCGTGTGGATCTCGAGGCCGGAGTGTCCGCCCTTCAGCCCGGTCACAAAGACTTCTCGCGCGGTCCAGCCCTTCGGAAGCGCGGATCGCGCGGCCTCGAGAGAGATCAGCGTCTCCTGCATCCCCGCGCACCCGATCGTGATCGAGGTGTCGTCCTCGGAGTCGAGGTTGATCAGCCGCTTCGCCGTGAAAAACCCCGGCTCGACGTTCTGCGCGCCGGTGAGTCCGCGCTCCTCGTCGACGGTGAGAAGAATTTCGATTGGCCCATGGGCAACCGAGGGGTCCTCGGCTGCGGCGATCGCCATCGAGACGCCGATCGCGTTGTCGGCGCCGAGCGTCGTGCCGTCGGCGACGACCCACTCGCCGTTCACGCGCGGCACGATCGGGTCCTTCTTGAAGTCGTGATTCGAGGAAGCGTTTTTCTCGCAGACCATGTCGACGTGGCCCTGGAGGACGGTCGCGGGCGCCTGCTCACGGCCTTTCGCGGCCGGGACCGAGATCAGGAGATTGCCCGTCCGGTCGCGCTTCGTTTTGTGGCCGCTCGCCTTGGCGCGTTTTTCGAGCATGGCCATGACTGCGGACTCCGCGCCGCTGGCGCGAGGGATGCGGTCAATTTCGGCGAAGAGTTTCCAGACGGCGGCGGGCTGAAGGGAATCGTAGGCGCTCATCGTGGTGGCATCCGTGAGGGGGGCAGAGATGATAAATCCTTGAGGGCGTCTGGCTACTTTTGGAGGTGGCGTGGTGGGCGCGCCGAATGTTTATCAAATTAGTCAACTTTAGCTTGACGCGTCGCGCGGTCCCTCCTAGTCTGCGTTCTCTCATGGCAACGCGCTTTCACCACCGCATGTGTTGTCCCCGGCCCGTTGCCCGGGGCTCGCGCTCGTAGCGTCTCCCGGTCACGGCCCTGGCTGTTTCTGCGCCGCCCGGAATCATGACCTGCACAATCAACATTAACGGAGACCCCCTTCCATGCTCACCCCACTCATTCTCCTCGCCGTCGCCATCGTCATCGCCGTCGCCGCCGGCCGCTGGGGCCGCCACGAAGAGGAACAAGCGTAATCGCTTCCATGTCTGTCGCTCTCCAGCCACCTCCGGTCTCATCGACGAAAGCCGAAATCCCCCGGCTCGCGCTCGCCGGCGTGTCCAAATCGTTCGGCGCGCTGACGGCCGTGAAGGACGTGTCGCTCTCGATCCGCCGCGGTGAATTCCTGTCGCTTCTGGGCCCGAGCGGGTGCGGAAAGACAACGATCCTCAATCTTCTCGCTGGATTCGAGACGCCCGACACCGGACGCGTGCTGATGGACGGCCGTCCGGTCCAGGGCGCAGGACCCGACCGCCTGGTGATTTTTCAGGAGCCTGCCCTCCTGCCCTGGCTGACGGTCGCGGAAAACATCGGCTTCGGCCTGCCGCAGAAACCGCGCGAACTGCACGACGAGACCGTCCGGCTCCTCCTCCGGCTCGTCCACCTCGATAAGTTCGGCCACCTCCGCCCGCACGAACTCTCCGGCGGCATGAAGCAGCGCGCCGCGCTCGCCCGCGCCCTCGCGGTCGATCCTCAGGTCCTCCTCATGGACGAGCCGTTCGCATCGCTCGATCCGCAGACCCGCGAACTCCTCCACCACGATCTCCAGCGCCTTTGGCTCGGCCTCCACAAGACCGTCGTCTTCGTGACGCATTCCGTCGAGGAAGCGGTCCGCCTGTCCGACCGCATCGCGATCATGGCGACGCAACCCGGCCGCATCCGCCGCGTCCTCGACGTCGACCTCCCGCACCCGCGAGATTTCAACTCCCCCGAAGTCGCCGAGCTGCGCGCCGCGATCCGCGAGGAAATGCAGGACGAGCTGGCGAAGCTCGCGCGACGCGAAGGGGACGAAGGGTGGCGCCCGTGAAAACAAAACATCGGTCCCTCGCCCTCGCCATCTTCGCCGCCTCCGTCCTCGCCGCCGCCTCCGCCGAGGCCGACTCCCCGTCGCCCGCCGGCATCGCCCGAAACCTCGCCCACGGCTTCGCTTCCGGCGACTACCTCCGCGCCCTCGGCGCTTCCGCCCTCCGCATCGCCGCCGGCTTCACCCTCGCCGCCCTCCTCGGCGGCGCCCTCGGCATCCTCCAGGCCGCCTTCACCCCCGTCCGCCGCCTCTGCGGCCCCCTCACCACCGGCGTCCAGGCCCTTCCCGCCGTCTGCTGGCTCCCCGTCGCCCTCCTCTGGTTCGGCCGCGGCGAGTCCGCCGTCCTCTTCTGCGTCGTCGTCGGCTCCCTCTTCGCCGTCGCCCTCGGCGTCCGCGACGGCCTGGCCCAGGTCCCGCCCCTCCTCCGCCGCGTCGGCCAGACCTTCGGCCTCTCGCGCTGGTCTCAAATCACCCGCATCACCATCCCCGCCGCCCTCCCCGCCATCCTCGCCGGCCTCAAGCAGGGCTGGTCCTTCGGCTGGCGCGCCCTCATGGCCGGCGAACTGATCTACGCGACCGCAGGACTCGGAAGGTCCCTCACCGCCGGAAGAGAAGCCGGCGACGCGAACCAGGTCTTCGCGGTGATGCTCCTCATTCTGTTTCTGGGTGTCGCGGTCGACCGACTGGGCTTCGGCCTGATCGAGAAGCGGGTGCTGGCGAAGCGAGGGCTGGCGTCCGCCTGACGAAACCATCCAGGGGACAAACCTGGAAATTCACCGCGATTCAGGCTGATCCGGCCGGGCGGCGGAGCGAACACTTTTCAATTCGATATTTGGATTGTGTGGAGACACGACCAGCTTCACTTTGCGCTCGAGGGCTTCGCGACCTTCGGGGCGAGCGCGAGCTGTGAATTCCAGGTCGTAGCCGATGCGCCTCGCCCTGACCTCGCCAGGTTTCCACAGATGCGGCGATCGAAGAATCGTCAGTGAAGCTTCACGAAACAGAGCAAGGTCAATGCGGGCTTTCGTCGATTGTTCCTTGAACTTCGAAATTGCGAGTTCAATCGTTTTTGTATGTGGCGCTTCGCCGTGCCCTTGAGGTGCGGGCAGGAGAAGATCGACGACTAGCCGGTCAACTTCCTCGACGACGAATCCAAAGAGCCAGTACCCGTTGTAATCCGAGTACCTGCTCGTGTACGTTCCGAGGAATCCGTCGAGGAGGCTCACCACTCTTCCGGGACGCATCGAGTTCAGAGTCTACTTCGGCGGACCGCCCTTTTCGGAATGAATCGCGTTGGATGCCGATTGCCGGGAAGGCCTGGTCGTGAAAGTGAACGATGTCCAGATCAGGACTTTTTCCGAGGCTTTTTCCCGGAGCCGGAAATCGGAAGCCGCCTCACGCGAATCCGCCCGGGCTCGACAGAAATGAGGGCGCCAGCGGCAAGTTCCTTGCCGCACTTCGCCGCTACATTCTGCACCAGGAGGGAAAGGGCCTCGCCTCGCAGTCCCTCAATTCGGATGCGCACGACAGATGGGCGGGAAGCGCCCGACAACGCCATTTCGGCGTGGAAGTCCGCGTCAAGCGTCAAGACGATGCGATCCTGGGCGCGGCCGGCATCAAGGATTTCGGAGTCGGATGCGGATGCCATTCCGACATCTCCCACGTGCACGGCGTCGTGAGTCATCGATTGCAGCCGCGCGGCAGCGCTTCGCGGAAGTCCCTGGTCCAGCAACCAGCGCACTAAACGCGCTTCACTTCGAGGATCGAATCGTCGAGCATTGCGGCCGCGAATCCCAGCGACTGGCGGATGTCCTCGTCCTGGAGCTCGGGATACTCGCGCTGGAGCTCCGCGCGGTCCGGGTACAGGGCCAGCGCTTGCAGGACCCGGCGAACGGTGAGCCGCGTCTTGCGGATGCAGGGCTCCCCGTTCATCTTCCTAGGGTCGACGGAGATCCGGTCAAAGGGCATGGTCGAGACTCCGAGAATTGCGTCGCGTCCATTCTACTCGTCAACGAGGGTCCGGAAACAGTGGCGTCACATTTCAGGCTCTGCCGGATTCCTGATATTCTCGCGTTCTCGTGTCCCCTTAAGGAGTTCGCCATGCCCCGCCCGCTGCTCGCCGTCCTTCTCTTCCTCCTCGCCCCCGCCTTCGCCCTCGCCGGGGAGCCCTCGCAGGACGAACTCAAGAAGAAGAAGGAAGAGGTCCTGAAGGACCCCTTCCTCAAGAAGGCGCCCTGGATGCTCGACTACGACAGGGCGCTGGCCGAAGCGAAGAAAACGGGGAAGCCGGTCTTCGCGTATTTCACCCGATCGTTCGCCCCCTGACCCTTCTGCAAACAAGTTGAAGGCGGCGCCTTCAGCGACAAGGGGTTTCCGGCGTTTGCGGCGAAGGTCGTGCTGTTCTGCCACGTGACGTCGCACATCGAAGGGGACCCGAACGACGATCTGTTCGAGAAGAAAGGCGGAGGCGGGTATCCGACGATGCTGATGCTGGACGAGACGGGGGACATGATCGGGAAGCACTCCGGGGAGAGAACGGTCCCGGAATTCGAAAAGACGGTGGCGAAGGCGGTGCTGTATCTCGCCGTGCGCAAGAAGGCCGAGGCCGGCGACAAGTCGGCCGGTATCGACCTTGCGATCGCGAAGGTGGAGCTCGGGACCCTGACGGCCGACGACGCAAAGAAAAAGATCGGCGAGCTCGGAACGCCGACGCCGGAGCAGCAGGTGCGCTTCGACGCCGTCCTGCTGAACCAGGAAGTCATGGCGATCTCGAAATCGGCCGGCCAGGATCGCGCTTCCGCGGGCAAGAAATTCAGCGAGATGAAGGCGGCGGGGAAGATTCCGACGGGCGCGAACGAGTACCTCACGTTCTGGGACACGATCACCGTGTACGCCGAGGCGCAGAACGACGTTCCGATGTTTGAAGAGGCCCTCGCGAAGGTGCGGGAGAAAATCGGGGCGAATCCGAGCAAGAAGAAGTACTTCGACACGAAGGAGGCGGCGCTGAAGAAGATGAAGTCGAAGAAATAGCCGGGCATCGAGGCGAAATCCCGGCCAGGTTCCGAACTCCTTCGGCCCCGCTTCGTTTACGGGGGGACGATCCCAATTCAAGGGAGGTCCCATGTCCGCGGGCAGACTCGTGTTTTGCGTGCTTTTCGTCGCGCTCGCCGCTGGACTCGCCGGGTTTTTCGCCGGACGCTCAACCCGCGAGTCCAGGCCGACGGAGGCGAAGGACGCCCCGCGTCTCGAAAACCGCGTCGAAGACAAGACGTCACAGGCAGCCGCTCCGGACCCCCGAAGCGGCTCCGGTGGCGCTCCCGCTTCGCCTTCAAAGCCCCCGGATCCTGCCGCTGCCGGGACTCCCGTCGCCCGCCTCTTCGCTGCCCTCATTCCCAAAATGGGAGCAAAGACCGTATCCAGGCTCCTCTACAGCGCCGCGCTTAACGACGCCGAGCTCCAGCACGATGTCTTCAAGCTCCTCATGGAGTCCGACGATCCCGCGCTGCTCGAGGTCGCGCAGGATCTCCTGATCCGAGTTCTGGACCCCGGCCTGGTGAAGGAAGTCCTCGCCGCATACCAGACGGAAACACTTCCGGCCCGCCGCCTGGCGCTGGCCTATGTGCTGGGCGCCAACTGGAAGGACGCCTCAGCGCGGCCTGTTGTCATGGAGATTCTTGGCGGAAGCGACACGGCGCTCCAGGCGCGCGCTCTGACTCGTCCGTGCCTGCAGAATTTCGATTTCAACCAGCAGGACATTCCGGAAGACTTGCTGGCGGTCGTGCGCCGGCTCGCAGTTCACGGCGGCAACGACGAGGTTCGCGCCAAGGCCGCTCGCTCCATGCGGGGAGCCCAGGGCGAAGACGACGTGCGCTTCCTGATCGGCCTGATGAAGCGCGATCCCTCTCCGGCCGTGCGGGTGGAGGCGATGAATGCTCTTCCCGTGAACTGGACCTCGGAGGAGAGCCTCCACGATGAGCAGGTCCGCGCCTGTGTCGAGGTCGCGCTTGACGCCTCGAGCCCGATGGAGCTGAGGAAGGACTGCGCGGACCGCGCGATTCAGGAATCCTATGGCAGGGACGAGCTCCTGACGCCGGTGGAGCTGGCCCGGCTGAAGGAACTCTCTCCCGAAACCCGGTAGCGGCCGCGGTGAGAAGCGACGACGAGCTGATGGGCGATCCTGCCGGGTTCGACGAACTGGTGCGGCGCCACCAGGGCGCGGTCGCAGGGTATTTCCGGAACGTGCTGCTCGACGCGCACCGCGCCGAGGACCTCGCGCAGGAGACGTTTCTCAAAATTTTTCGCGAACGCCTCTCCTACCGTCCTGAAGGCCGCTTCCGCCAGTGGCTGTTTCGGATTGCGCATAACCTCGCGATGGACGAGTTTTCGCGGCGAAAGGTGCGAGCGGAGCGGCCGCTGGAGGAAGCGCCGGACGACCGGCCGCGCCCGCCGGAGGTAGTGGCGCGGGACGAGGAGCTGCGGCGCGTGTTCGAGGCGATGGGGGACTTGCCGCCGGTGTATCGCGAGGCGCTGTCGCTGGCGTGGTTCCAGGAGCTTTCTTATGTGGAAATCGCGTCGCTGACCGGGACGACGCCGGGAAATGTCGCGGTGCGAGTCCATACGGCGCTTCAGAAATTGAAGGCGAAATTCTCCTAAGGAATGAGGCGCCGCGCCGTTAGCCGTGCGTATGGATTGTCGCGAAGCGCGTGAACGCCTGGCCGCCCACCTGATGGGGGAGGATGACGCTGTCGGCGCGCACCTGTCCGGGTGCGCGGACTGCGCGAGGGAAGAGCACGCTTTGCGCGCGGTGCTGGGGCGGCTGGACCGGTTCGACCGGGCGATGTCGACGGTGCGCGTCAAGTCGCGGCGGATGTGGGTGCGTGCGGGCGCGCTGGGGGTTGTCGCCGCAGCGGCGGTTGCGTTCGCGATCGTGTGGCACCGGTTCTCGCAAGCGCCTTATCCGGAGCCGATGGCCATCGAAGGCGACGGAAGCTACGCCGTCGCCCATGGGGATCTGCCGCACCCCGAGCGCGCCCGCGACTGGCGATTCACGCGAGGCGTCGTCGCCGTCACCGAGTCCTGGCTCGTCGCGACGCTTCCAGGTCACGAAGTCCGCGTCGGTAAAGGCGTCAGGCTTGCCGGCGGTTCGCGTGCGAAGGTCGTTCCGGGTGGGCCCGTGATGCTCTTTATGGGACAGGCGGACGTCGATGGCGTCGAACTGATGGTGTTCGATCCACAGCCCTGCTCGGTGGATGCGCGGGGCGGGGTAGCGCGCGTCTTCACCGGGCAGGGCGGGGCCGTTGTGGAAGTCCGGAGCGGGGAAGTCGTGACGATGCGCTGGGGGGAGCGGCGCACGATGCGGGCGCCGGGCGTGCTGCGCCTGGGCGGCGGCGACGTT
>WSZJ01000014.1 GCA_009773755.1 Planctomycetota bacterium
CGGCCTCGGCGCGCGGGGCGCGGCCCATGGGGTGCGCGGCCACCTTGCGGTATCCGGCAGGGATCTCCCAGGAGCCCCCGGGCGCGGCCTCCTCCGTCACCTTCGTCACCTCGTAGGTCTCTCGCACGATCGCGTCGGCGAACACCAGCGTCCACGTGGCGGAGACCAGCATCCCGTTTGACTTCGAAAGCGCTCCCGCGACCGCCGGCGAAATCACTCCCGCTTCGGCCAGCGTCGTCGCAATCCGGTCCACCCCGGACGCTCCAGCCGCGCGCCGGCCCTTCACGCCCGGCCCGCCTCTCGGTTCCAGGGAGATCAACCTCGTCGCATTCCCCGCCACCACGCCGCCGTCCCCCTCGTCCTTCACCTCGCACTCGCCGGTCGCGGGTGCCAGGGCCTCCAGGAAGCGCCTCAGCTCCGCCTCGTCGCCGCTTCCCGCCACCCGTGCCAGCGCCGCTTTCACGTCGGCGGCGGCCGCCTCGCGCGCTTTCGCCGCTTCCTCAAACGTGACTTCCGTCCAGGTCCGAAGGGCGTGGTCGATGCGCCAGACGACCTTCTTGTCTGCGCGCACGATCCAGGATTCGCGGCTGACGCGGTCGTCGCAGCGGACGCGGCCGTCGCCGATCCAGACGGTTTCGCGGCGGTTGGTGCGCTCGGCGCGCAATCCCGGCCGGGAGCGTTCCCATGTCGCGATGCGCTCGATGCGTGTTTCGGCGGAAGAAGTGCAGGCTGAGGCGAGGAGGAGAAGCGCGGCGAGTCGCATGGCTGGATTCTACCGCGTTGCCTGCGCTTCCGGGCCGCAGACGCGATTGCGCCCGAGGCCCTTGGCGCGGTAGAGCGCGCTGTCGGCGATTTTCACGAGCTCGTATTCCGTCGACATTTCCTCACCGAGGGCGCCGACGCCGATCGAGAGAGTCAGGCGCACCGTCTTGGATCCGCGGCCGACGGTGGAGAATTTCCGCGTCACGAAGCGCTTCCGCAGCAGCTCGGCCTTCTGGAGGGCATTGTCGAGGTTGCACTCCGGGAGGAGGAGGCAGAACTCGTCGCCGCCGTAGCGGCTGAGGATGTCGACGTTTCGCGACTGGACGCGAAGGAACTGGGCGACCTGCCTGAGTGTTTCGTCGCCGTCCTGGTGGCCGAAGCTGTCGTTGACCTCCTTGAAGTGATCGAGGTCGATCATGAGAAGGGCGAGGTCGCGGGAGTAGCGGCGGGCGCGCTTGACCTCCTCGGCGAGGCGGCGGTCGAACATGCGGCGGTTGTAGACGCTGGTGAGCTGGTCGATTTCGGACTGTTCCTTGACGACGTTGTAGAGCCGGAGGTTTTCGAGAGCCAGGCCGATGATCTGGGCGACGGAGAGGAGGAGGTTCTGGTATTCGGCGCGGACGGTGTGCCCGCCCTGTCCGACGAGCACCTGAGTTTCCTTCGCGTCCAGCGACACATCGAGCACGCCGATGACGCCTTCGCGGCCGGGAAGCGGGATGGCGATCGAGCTGGACGACCAGTCGACTTCGGATTCTTCGCCGCGCGCGATGCGGGCGAGGCGGTGGCCTTTGTTCATGTCGAATCGCGAAGGGCCCGACTTCGCGGTCGGCACGGGAAAACGCTGAACCAGGGTGGTGCCGTCGATGAGATAGACGGAAGCGGAGGCGTAGGACAGGCCGGGCTTCTGGGTCAGGATTTTCGAGGCGCGCGCCAGAACCTCTTCTTCATTCGCGCCCGAGAGCAGTGCGGGCGTCAGTTTCGGGACGTTCTTGATCTTCTCGGTGAGCGCGTAGATCTCCAGCGTTTTGCGCATGGCGTCGGTCGCGCGCTCCGTCAGGTCCTTCTTCATTTTCTCCTGCGTCGTCAGGTCGCGCATCGTCCCGATGATCATGTCGCGTCCCTGGATCTTGAGGCGCTGAACCGACACTTCGACCGGCTTCTTGTCGCCGGCCGCGGTCTTCACGCGCAACTCGTAGCGCTCGTTCGGCACGCTCTTGCGCTGGGCCCGCTTCTCCGCGACCCGGTCCTTGCTCTCTTCCGCGATGATGTCCTCGACGCGCAACCGGCCGGCGGCGATCTGCGAGCGCGAGTAACCCATGAGGCGCAGCCAGGCGTCGTTCACGAGGGCGATCGACTGAGATTCGAAGTCGACCGCGTACTGCGGCTCGTTGGAATTCTCGAAGATCGTGCGGAAGATTTCGGGGCCGATGTCCGCGCGGGCCGCGGCGGGCTGGGCCGCCATCGGTTCGGGCATGTAGTCCTGCGGTGCGGGCGGGGAAAGGACGCCCCTGGGAATCGGCACGCCGTCGACTTCGACGGAAGGGGAAGAGAAGACGAGGTCCATCGGCGCTTCTCCCCTGCCCCCCGGTTTCGCCAGGCGCACGAACGCCGCGCCGGTGGCGAGGAGCGATTCCGCGGAGCTGCGTCCGACGCGCGCCGCGGAGTTGAGTCCGAAGCCGACGGACTCGACGCGCGTCCCGTCCTGCAGTATGTGGCGGAACTCGGGGTGCGAGACGGAGCCCAGGACGCCGCGGGCGAACGAGAGCGTCAGCTTTCCATCGCCCGACTGGGGCGGCCAGGCGTCCACGCGAAGGTCGCCCTTGAGGGACCCCGGTTCGACCTCGAAGCGGACGAAGCCGGCCGGAAGGGCGCCGAACTCGCCGCGTTCGCGGATGACTCCGTCGCGGACTTCGCGCTCGGCGCCTGCCACGAATTCCAGGTCGGTTCCTCCGGCGCCGCGGATGCGGACGCGGCTTCCGGGCTCAATGGCGCCGGAAAGCGCGGTCGCCGACGAGCTGATGTCGGCGCTGGGGGCGTTGAGCAGGCGCATGAATTCTTCGGGCGAAAACCCCGCGATTTCCGCGCCGCGCAGGCCGGCGTCGCGAAGCGTGCGGAAGGCCTTGGTGCCGGAAAGAGGGCGTGCGGTCAGAAGAAGCGCGATGTTGGCGGCGCGAAGCGCCTCCGCGACGAAGTCCGGCGGCTCGGAGCCGTCATGGCGCGTCGGAATCACGAGGAGCGCGGCAGGGTAGCCGCGGTCGCGCGCCGCGCCTGCGATCCGCTCGGCGAGCGGAGCGCATTCGGGCTCGGCGACGACAAGCAGGGACTCGCGGTCCCGATGGCCGAAGCAATCCCGGAGAAGGACTTCGGCGGCATTGCGCTGCATGGTCGGCTGCGGTCCCTGACAGTGACAATGGTCGCGCCGGCCGCTGGATGCCGGCGCCCCTCGGGTTCGGCGTCCGGCCGGGAACCCCTTCCCCCCTGACAAAGTATAGGAGGAGGCGCGGAATTCAAAAACGAAAAAGCGGTCAACTGCATAAAGTTTTCAGGTTTTCAGTACAAGTGAAGTCCAACTCGCAGATCTTGCCCCCGCGCCCGCGGTGATACACTTCCCCTCCTCCATGAAACCCCTCCTTTCGGCCGCGATTCTCCTCACCATCGCCCTCTTCGCCACGGCCGACGCCGTCGTCCTCAAGACCGGCGAACGGTTTGTCGGCGACGTGACCGAGGAAGGCGATTCGTATCGCATCAAGAGCGACCGCTTCCCCGACGGCGTCGTCGTGAAGAAATCGGACGTGAAGGCGGTGTACCCGAAGGCGGAAGCGATGCTGGCGAAGCTGGAGGGGGAAGTGGCGAAAGCGAAGGAGCGGTACGACGCAGGGAAGAGAGCGGCGGACCCGAATCCGGACATGAAGGCGGTCGTGGACATGCTGTTCGACCCTGAGCTGGAAGCGGCGGACGGGGCGGAGGTTTACCCGGACCGGAGGAAAGATTTCGACGGGGTGACGAAGCGGATTCACGAGCTGCGGAAGCTGGCGCGGGAAGGGCAGGCGCTGAAGGGGCCGCCGGTGGATCCGAAGCCGGATCCGAAGCCTGACCCGAAGCCGGATCCCGGACCCGATCCGAAACCTGACCCCAAGCCGCTGCCGAAGCCGGATCCGGTGCCCGATCCTGGGCCGCAGAATTTCTCGGACCGCGCGACGATCTGGCTCGCGGCGCCCGAGGGATCTTCGCAGGCGGACCTGGACAAGTGCGCGAAGCAGATGGCCTCGCGCTGCGGGACGTACGGATATGACGGAGTGAAAGGGAAGGCCGAGGCGGGGCGCCGACGGCGTCATGCGAATCCGGCTCGATGTGGAAGGCGGCTTCACGGCGACGATGGTGCAGACCGTCGGCGCCATGGCGAAGTTTGCCGGCAAGTCGTTCGAGATGCGCCTCTACTATTTCGTTTCGGCCGGCGAGAAGGAACAGTTCATCGTTCCCCCCGACGCCCAGATCGCCGCCGCCAAGGCGCCGGCCGGCGCAAAGTGGCACCGCCGCGTCCGCTTCAATGTGGACGGCCCGGACGCGGCGCGCGACGCGACGCTGATGAGAACGGCGCCGGTCATCGCGCGGACGGAAGTTCTGCCGCCCTACAAGGACAGGCCCGAATCGACGGCCGATTTCTACGTGATCAGCGAAGGGGCGGAGGCGCGGCTGAAGTCGGCGCTCAAGGGCGGCGGGAAATTCCAGTGCGAGGTGGTCGTCGACGACGTCGTGCTCGTCACCGACATCACGCCGCAGCCCAAGGAGCATGCGAAAGACGGCCGCGTCTGGTGGCGCCACGCGTTCAGCGAGAAGGAGCGCAAGGTTGTCGACGGGTACCGGACGGCGGCGATGCCGTTTGCGCTGAGGGTGGTAGACGCGGGGAAGTGAGTTGCGAGTTACGGGTTGCGAGTTGCGAGGAACGGCGGGGCGGCTCGCGGATTACTGGCCCCGGAGCGCTCGTTCATACAGCAGTAGCCGCTGCTCCAGGTCGGTTCGCCCCGCGCCTTCGGACATCATCCCGATGGCTTCCTTCTGAACGCGGATCGCCTCCTCGACCTGCCCTGCCGCAAACAGCGCCGCCGCTAACGTATCGAGAATGCCGCCGCGATGGTCGCCTCGGCCTGCTCCTTGCAGGTCGAGCAGCTGGATCGCCCGGCGGGCCGCTTCCACGGCGCGGCGTGCGAGGTCGGGCGGAGGAGAAGCGGACGTCGCGACGATCCAGGCGAACTCGTTCCAGGCTTCGGCGTCGTTTGCGCGCAGCCTGACGAGGCGCTCGCCGGCGGCCGAAGCCGCCGAAAAATCGCTGTTGGCCAGCGACGTCCTCAGCTCGGAGCGGAGCTGGTCCGAGAGGCGCTGGAGCCCGTCGAGCTCGGCTTGAGCCGTCGCGGCGAGTACGGGGTCGGCCATCACGGCGCGGAATTGCTCGCGCGCGATGGAGAATTCGTCCGCGGCGACCGCGGCGCGCGCAAGGGACAGCCGGAGTCGCGAGCCGGGCGCGCGGGTGCGGGAAGCGCGCTCGAAGGCGGCGAATGCGGCGGGGTAATCGAGGCGCAGGCCGTGAAGCGCGACGGCGCGTTCCCAGTCGTCGCGAGACTCCGCTTCCACGGCCGCTTCGGCAAGCGCGTTTCCCCAGGACGATTCGGCGCCAGGCGGGCATGTCGCCGCGGAGATCTGCGAAACCTGCGCCGCCAGCAGGGCGCGCTTCAGGGAGGCGAGGCGCTCTCCCTCCTTCTCGGCGAGGCACCCGGCGAGATCAACGTCGAGGCGGCGGACGTGAAGGGTGCGGGCGAGGTCGGCGAACAGTCGCGTGGCGGTCGCGTCACCGAGGCGGGAGGCGGCCTTGGCGGCTTCGGCGGCGAGGAACGGGTCCCGCGTGCCGGAGGCGAGATCGATGATGTCGCGCCAGCGGCCGCTTCGCCGGGCTTCAATCGCGGCGCGGCGGCGCAATTCGGTCGCGGACTGGGCGGCCGCGCTTTTCGGGTTGCCGTCGGGGCGCAGAACGGAGACGGCGGCGCTTCGGCGCGCGCTGACCTTGTAGGCGTAAGCGCGACCGTCGCGGAAGGTGGCGAGGAGTTCCCGGACGCCGTCGCCATCGAGGTCGGCCCAGCGGGGGCGTGACCAGCCGTTTACGGCGCCGGTGCGCCAGGCCCATCGAATGTTGCCGGTGGTCCCTTCGAGGACCCAGATCCAACCGACGTCGAAGCTGGAGACCGCAACTTCGGGAAACCCGTCGCCGTCGATGTCCCAGAGTCCGGGACCGCCGCCGTTGCTCTGTTCCAGGACTCTCCGCCAGAGCTCTTTTCCTGTGAGGGCGTCGATGGCGACGTTGGTTCCGCGACCGCCCGAAGCGACGACGCAGGGGCCGAGGGCGGCGACGGAGCGGCTGCCGAGGCCGATCCGGAGGTCACGACGCCAGGATTCGGCGGGTTGGCCTCTGGCTGCGCTGAAGCGAACGACGCGGCCGCCCTGGCTCCAGGCGATGAGGTCGCGTTCGAAGGCGATCGCGCCGTGGGCGGGACCGCCCAGATCGAGCTTCCGGACTTCCTTGCCTGTGACCGGGTCGAGGCCATGCATCTCGTTGCCGGCAGGCACCCAGACGAGTCCTTCCCAGACCGCGATATCGCCGCGCCAGGGCCGGCCGAGCGGCGCGTTCCAGAGGAGGTCTCCGTTGCGGCCGTCCGCGGCGCGAACACCGGGCCCGCCTTCTCCGTCGCCGGTGATGAAATCGAGGACACCGTCGCCGTTGAGATCGCTGAGCTCCGGCGTGGAAAGCACGGGATGATCTTTCCGGTTCCAGACGATCCGGAGCGCCGGAGGGTCTTCCGCCACCTCCAGGAGCGCGCGTTCCTGCCCTGCCATGGCGATTTGAAAGGGCGGGGTGCCGGAGTAGACGGCCGACATTTTGCAAAGTGCGAAGGACTGCTCGGCGAGGACGCGCCCGTCGGCCGGGTCGACGAGCCGGTGCGGCAGGCCGGGGATGAACACGAAGCGCGCCGGGTTGCCGAGGACTTCGGGTTCCGTGCTGTGCATGTGGGTGTTTCCCTGGCGCCAGAGCACGGGCGGCTCGACCGCCGTCACGGCAGCGACCGTGCCGCCGTGGGAGCTCAGAACGAAATCCTGCAGGCCATCGCCGTCGAAGTCGTCGAGGATCGGCGTCCCGGCGTACGAGCTCGTGTCGCTGTCGAACTGCCAGGGACGCTCGTTGGTGAGCGGATTCAGCGCCATAAGATTACCGTCGGCGATCAGGATCAGCTCCTTCCGCCCGTCCCCGTCCATGTCGTAGATCGCCGGCGGGCACCCGGGATTGAGTTCCTTCTTGAACAGAAGCGCGCCGGTCGCGGCGTCGAACATTTCGAGAAGCGACGCCCGGCAGAAGATCGCTTCAAGCTTCCCGTCTCCGTCCAGATCTCCCGCCACCGGCGGCATGAACATTCCCCAGTCGTCGGGGGCGGCTGTCCACAGGATCTCTCCGTTTCTTCCATTCAGGGCGCAGGGTTCGTTGCCGGGGCCCGTCATCAGGATGTCATCCGCTCCGTCTCCGTTCGCGTCGACGCAGGAAATCGGGCCGCCTGTGTTCCAGTTCCCACGCCGCCAGACAAGGTTCCCGTTCGCGCCCGAAATCGCTTCCAGCCCGCGCCCCGTGTTGCCGATCACGACCTCCGGTCTTCCGTCGCCGTCAACGTCGCCCCGCGCATAGGTCGGTGACCCCGCGACCGGCACCGACCAGATCGTGCGCGCGTCGGCGCCGCGCACCGCAAGAACCGCACTTCGCGTGTGCGCCACGAAATCCGGCACACCGTCGTCGTCGAGATCGCCCCAGTCCACCGCGTCGCGCAGCCCCGGGAAATCCCACGCGAATTTTTCGACGCCCGACCGCCCGTCGAGCGCCACCAGCCGGTCCCCCGCGGCGTAAACCACTTCCGGCTCCAGGTCGCCGTCCAGGTCGCTCAGGCTCATCGGGAGCCCGAAACTCGCCGTCAGCGGCGGCTTCCGCACGATCCACATCAGCTCCCCGTTCCTCCCGTCCAGCGCACGGATCCGCGCCGGCGTCTTGCTCGCCACCACCACGTCCGGCCGCCCGTCCCCGTTCAGATCCCCCGCCGCAATCCCCTCCGAAATCAGGTCCGCCGTCGTCCGCCACCTCATCAGCCCCGTCAGCGTGATGTTCTTCTTCACTTCTCCCCCCGCACGGATCTCGAGGGGGAATTCGCGCGGGAAGTGATTTCTCGCGTGCGCGACGACGCGGTAATGACCGGTGGGAAGCGGGAACTTCACGGCGGGCGCGGCCGCAATGATTTTCCGGTCGGTCCCTTCGGGGAAGAGGTCGATCCCGAGCTCCGGCGGGTCGGCGGTCAGCGTCAACGTTCCCGTTTCGTGCCTGAGCTGGCGGAAGTTCTCCTGCGTCGGGGCATCCGCCCTGACCGGCACGAGGAAGGAGACCGATTCGTAGTTCGCAAGCCGCAACTCAATGAAGCGGTCGCCGGTCGGCACCCGGCGGTTCCACAGGGGCGTGATGCCCAGCAATCCGTCCTGATCCCGGACTTCGGCGCCGGACGGATCGGACGTCACCGAAATCTTCCCATACCTCGAGATGAGCTGTACGTCGAGTGTCGTCCGTTTTCGCGAAGACACCTCTACGTCAGCGGGGAAATCCACGAATTCCGCACGTGTGATTCTCACCTTGTGCTGGCCCGGCCAGGCCCGGACAACCGTGCCCTGGACGGATACGTCATCGATAAGAATGGTCGCGCCCTCCAGGTACCTTCCCCGGAAATGGATCTCTCCCGGGGAAAGAGTTGCCCAGGCCCCCGCGGCGCCAAGGAGCACGGCCGCGGCGATCGCCGCGGAGGCCAGTCGATTTCGTTCGACTCGCTTCCGGATCCGGTACGCCAGGCTCGCCCGCCGCGCCTGGATCGCTTCGCCGGCCAGCCAATGATCGAGGTCCTGCGCCATCGCGGCGGCGTCGGCATAGCGGCGCGCGGGCTCCTTCTCCATCGCCTTCTGGACGATCGTTTCCAGGTCGCGGTCGACCTGCGGGTTCAGGCGGCGCACCGGCACCGGCTCCTGGTGCTGCACCTTGTCGATGACTTCGCCCATCGTCTCGCCGAGAAAAGGCGGCCGCAGCGTCAGCATCTCGTAAAGCGTCGCGCCGAGCCCGTAGACGTCCGTCGCCGGCCCGATCGCCTTCCTGTCGCCGCGCGCCTGCTCCGGCGCCATGTACGACGGCGTCCCCATCAGCGCCCCGCTGACCGTCAACTGCGTCGACGCCGACCCGTCCCGCGCCAGCCCGAAGTCGATCAGCACCGCGCGGTCGCGCCACTCGGGCGAAGGCATCCCGGGCTCAAGCGCGCCTTCCGGCGAGGACGGCGTCACCGTCGGCGCCGCCGCCGCCCCCTTGCCGCCCGATACCGTTGCCCACGAGAAGAAGCGCTTCAGCGCCCCGCCCAGCGACGTCGAATCCGGCTTGTCGTAGCGCGCGTCGCGCGGTTTCTCGCCGCGCGTCAGCATGATGTTGAGTGGCTTGATGTCGCGATGCACGACGCCGGCGCGGTGGGCCGAGTGAAGCGCCTGCGCGACCTGGGCAGCGACCGTTGCCGCCCGCCGCGGGTCCACGCGCTGGGTCCCGAGCACGCGCGCCAGGTCGAGGCCGCGGATGTGCTCCATGACGTAGTAGTGCGTTTTCCCGTCGAGCCCGGAGTCCATCACAGGGCAGATCCCCGGATGTTTCAGCTGCCCGAGCACCTGGATTTCCCTCTGGAAGCGCGCCACCGCGTCCGGATCGTGGAACGCGCTGTCCGGCAGCACCTTGATCGCGACCTGTCGCCCGACCGACTCCTGGAGCGCGAGATAAATCGCGCCCATGCCGCCGCTTCCCAGTTTTTTCAGCAACCGGTATCCGCCGAGGCGCTGCGGCGCAGGCTCGGCCGCGGCGCCTGAAGGCAAGATTGCTGAGGGCGGCTTCCCCGCGACGACGGTCGCGTCGAACGCTGAGGGGACGGGGGGCGTTTTGCCGGATGGATCCGGCGGCGGGCCCGAGGAAAGACGTTCGTCGCTCACGAACGCATGCTAACACGCCGCCCGAAGGATCGATCCGCCGCCCGAGCGGCTCAGGACGGCGCTGATCCGGAGAATGAAATCGCGGAACCGCGCTCCAGGAGTCTGTGATATCATCTTTGATACTGTTCGCTCAATCCTGATAAGGAATCCCCATGCGTGCACTTCGAAAGCAAGACAAAGCTCCCTCCGCAGTCGTCCAGGAGGCGTGGCTTCACGTCCGCTGTCGCCGGCATTCGCCCGCTTCGCTGGCGAGGGCCCTGGGCGTGTCCAGCGCGACGCTCGGCCGAGTTCTCGCGGAACTCAGAAAATACCTGGCTTGCCTTGGCATCCAGCTCCTGACCGTGAGCGACGGCGCGAAGACGTGGTATGGACTGGACGACGAAGAGTGGCGGGCGCGTTGCTGGAAAGACTCGCCGCTGAGGCGGCACGCGGGGTCGGTTCGGAAGTGGCGGGCGCCTCGGAAGGGGAGCCAGGACGACTTTCTGTACGGTCCCGCCCGATGAGCGACGAGGTCTTCCTGGATTCCGGGCCGATCGTGGCCTGGCGGGTCAAACGGGACCGGCATCATTGTCGCGCGCGGGAGACGTTCGAGAGCCTTGCATTTCACGGCACCGCGTACATCACGAGCACGGACATCCTTGACGAGGCCGTCACGCTGGTCCGGAAAGGAGCAGGATTCCGGGCAGGCCGACGCCTGTGGGAGGATCTCTCCTCGGGAGGGCTTGCGATTGTCCGGAGCGTTTCCGACTCCGTCCGGGCCGATGCATGGGCTGTTTTTCTCAGGCATGAACACCTGAACTTCAGCGTGACGGACTGCACCAGTCTCGCCCTGATGCGCAGGTACGGCATGAAGCGGATCTTCACATTCGATGGCGCGTTTCGACGGGCGGGGGTCACGGTTGTGCCTTGATCGAACGGGGGATTCTCCGGGTCGAGGGAACATAGGCCGGCGGAGCCGCGACTGCCGCGACCCCGCCGCCTGTCATTCCAGCTTGCCCACCAGCTTGTCGACGCCGACGTAGAAATGGTTCCCGCCGCGGGCGCCGATTTCACGCAGAACCTCCAGCTCCCGCAGACGCACCAGCTGCGGGTTTGCCGCCAGAAGCGCGGCCTCCTTTTCCGACGCCGCAAGCCGCGTTTCCGCCACCCGCGCCGCCGTCTCAGCTTCCACCCGCGCCGTCTCCGACCGCGTGGCTGCGTCGAGCTTCACGACTTCGGCGTGCTTGCCGGCCGCGATGAGGAGGGCTTCACCCTCGCGCTCGGCCTCGATCGCCTTGTTCATGATCTCCCTGAGGTTGCCCGGGAAGACGAGGTCCTTGACGTCCGCCCGCTTGACCTCGACCCCGTACCCCGCGCCGCTCCGGCCGACGTCCTCGCGGACGGCGTCCGAGATGTCGTTGCGGTCGCGGAGGATCTGGTCGAGCGTCCGCGTGGCGAGGAAGCGCCGCGCGGCGAGCTGGACGTCCTCGTAGAGCCGGACTTCGTACGATTCGACGTTCTGGAGCGCGGCCGTTGCGTCCGTGACCTTGAAGTACACGAGGAGCGAGAGCCGGAGTGCGACCTTGTCGGCCGTGAGGATCTCCTGGTTCTTGATCGTGGCCGAGCGCTCGCGCAGGTCGACGATCGAAACGTCGCGGCGGATCGAGCGCAGCCAGTTCCAGAAGACGTGGCGCCCCGCCGCGAGAGCGCGGACGAGCGCGCCGTCTTCGTAGAGGATCCCGGCGTGGCCTTCACGGATGTAGTAGACCTGGCGGATCATGCTGAATGTCGACTCCTTGAATGGGGTTTCGTTGCTGTTGCCCTTTCCCTTTCCCGTTCCCTTTCCCGATAGGCCTGCAATCAGGCCGTTCGGGAACGGGAAATGGAGGACCTCACACGTGCCTCCGTATCACTCAGGCCTTCGACTTCCTTGAAGGCACTTCGTTTCAGGTCGGGGTGGCGCCCGATGGGCGTCCGAGGTGAAGGACGGGTGTCCGATAATGGTTCGGGTGGCGGAGTCGAACCGCCATAACCAGCCGTAGGCCGCTTCTTGGGCCCAGAGCGCGAATCACCCCGGTGTTGCAGTTTCGATGAGCGATCGCTTGAAAAGGTTCGCGAGATTGTGCCGGTCCGCGGCGGGCGGTCAGGAGATCCGACCGCTGGCCTTGTGCGATTCGCATCTGCGGGCATCACCTGGGGCGAATCGCCCCATACTCGTCGCGTGCGAACATCAAAACCCCTGCTGATGCCGATTCCGGCGTGCACGGGAATTGCATCTGCCGAAAGGCGGAGGTGTGGCCATGACTGAATCCTTCGGGCTCTTCGAATCGGTCGTCCCATTGACGTCCACCGCGCGCATGCTGCTGCTCGCATTCGCCGCCGGTGTTTCCGCCCTTTGCGGCGCAATCATCGAGCCCCTCACGCCGCTTCGACTTCCGCGCATCCTGGGCACTCCCCACCGGGAACGCTGACTGCGGATCACTTCCGTCGCGGTGACGACGGATCTGAAAGTCGCAGTCCGGGACTCCCGGCAGCGCACCCGAATCTGGGACGCCCGGTCCGGCCGCCTGATTGAAGAACTCGAGCCGGGCGGCGAGGACTGCGACTCGCTCGGCGTCGCGAGCCCGGACGGCCGATGGGAAGCCGTGAACTGGCCGCGGTGCGTTGCCGTTCACGATACGCGGACGGGAAAGATCGCGACGCGAACCAGTCTGGACTGGCCTTTCCAGGTCTGGTCCTGGTCCCCCGACGGACGGCGCCTGCTGCTCATGACGAAAGGCGTCTGGAAAGGAAGCGATTTCCTATGGGTCTGGTCGCCGTTCGAGGGCGAGGAACCTCGGAAGCTGGACACCTATTATTCCGACATGAGCTTCTCCATTACAGGCGCCGCGTGGTCGCCGGACGGCCGCACGATCGTTTCGGCTGCACACTGGGGGCTTGGGTTCTTCGACGCCGACTCCCGCGCACTTCTGGCCAGACACTCGGAGCGGACTAGAGTCTCTTCCGTCGCCTGGTCCTCTCGCGGAATTCTTGCTCTGAAGCGGTCTGACGCCGGCGTCAGACTTGTTCGGCCCCGTGGTCGATTCCCTTCAGAGGAGGAAATTGAATCGGTCGGCGTGCTCTTCAGTTCATTTCAGCAGACACGCTGAGCCACCTTCCGGCGCGATTGTTTTCCTGCGTCACCTTCGCGTTTTTTCCGAAGGGCCATTGCATCGCCGCGGGACTGGAGGACGACACGGTTCTTCTGTTCGATCCAATTCAGGGGGCGAAGACCATCACTCCCGTCGCTCCGGGAGGCCCGGATTCTTCGAACTCGAAGGACTGAGAGCTCTCCCGGTCGCCCGGCTCCGGGCATCGCTGATCGACCTATGTTCGGCCGAGACGGATCCTGACGAGCAGATCGTCCAGCGCCACGCGACCTTGCGGCCCATCGGGGAGCGAGCTCGCGGCCGACGCTTCCTCGAGCGCCTTGACCAGCCGGTCGTGCTCGCGCTCGTGGAACGTGAGGTCTGCCTTTGCGAGGACGGCGCGCTCTTTGGCTTCGATCTTGAAGCGCATGAGCTCGTCGAGGTAGCCGAGCTTCGCCTCGGAGGCGAGGGTCGGAAGATGGGCGAGGATTTCGCCGGTCTTCATGAGGTGGATGCCGGTGAGGAGGACGCGGTAGATGTAGAGCAGCGGCTTCACGCGCGGCGGGTCCTCCTTGCGGAAGAGCCCGCGCTCGGTGACCGCGAAGCCAAGATAGTGATAGGCGTGGTGTTTCGTGATGCAGCGCGCCGCGGAGGTCCCAGTCGGAGTCGGGGGAAGGGAAGCCGTAGAGGTGCGCGCCGCTGACGGTGGCGAGAATCAGTCGGTTGGGGTGCTCGCGGACCGCGACCGCGGCGCGCGGGTCGATGACGAGGCCGTGCGGCGCGGGCGGCGCGACGGAGACGCGAACCGGGCGCGACTCGCCCGCGGCGCTTCCACGCGCCCTCACCAGGAACGCGTTGACCGTTTCATGGTCGGGGCGCTCGGGAAGCGGCGACTCCGCGAGCGCCGCGTCGAACTCCTTGTGCAGTTGCACGCGCCACGCGTCGACCTCGATCCACGGCGTCTCGCCGCGCCGGATCGCGAGCAGCCTCTCGCGGTGCTCCTCGACGCGCACGGGGACGCGCCCTTCGCGCAGCGCCGTCACGCCGGAAAGAAGCAGCCGCACCAGGTGCATCGCGTGCTTCCAGCGGAACGCCCCCTGGTTGCGCAGGTCCTGCTCCAGCTTCCGGAACTGCGACATCACGTACCCGTTGTAGGTCTGGTAGATCATCTTCGACAGAAACGCCCCGCGCATTGCGAGCATCTCCTGCGCGAGCGGCGTAGCCGTCTCCACGATCGGCGACCACAGGCACTCCAGCACGTTCGGGTTAGCCTTGAGCGCCATCGTCAGAAACTTCTGCAGCTCCCAGTAGCATTCCTGCGGAAACCGCACGCGGTACGAATGCGTGGCGTCCGCAGGCGCCTTCACCACGATTCCGACCGCCCCATGCGGGTGCAGCCGGGCGCCGCAGGTTCACGGCAACGGTCGCAGGCGGCGGCTCGCGGACCTCGCCGCGTGCTGGTTGACTGAAACCAAGCATCGCGCTTCCGGCCGATTCTCCTACAGGAAAACGGGAGGCCGGTCTATGGAACCCTGTGGGGGGGCGAATTCCAGCGAGGATCATCATGAGCACCCAGGTTTCAGGCATTCAGCGCCTCCGTTCGCCCGGTCTTCCGGGCGTTTTCGCCGCGCTGGCTGTTCTTGCCGTTGCATTGTCGCTGCCGTCCCGCTCGGGACGCGCCGTCTCGACGGCATCCACGCCGGAGCGGTGCCCGTCACGAGTGACAGCGCTCAGCGCCTCCGCGCCCTCCGGCCCGGAGGCATTTTTTCCCGAGATCCCCGCCGAGTCTCCCTGCGATCTCGGGTTCCACGAGGAAGGGGAGTCGGGCATTCCCGGCGACGAAACCATGTCCGGCGACTCCGGCTCCGAAGCGCTGGCTTTCGGTTCGGGGTCCGGTTCCGGCTCCGGCTCCGGCTCCGGATTCATGTCCGGCGGGTTGAGCTGGCGCTTTGACGCGACTATTCCCGAGGCCGTCCGGGCCTACATCCTCGATTTCTGGGCGGTCCTGGAGCCCATGCTTCTCCAGACGCTCGGGCCGCCTTCGGCGGCCATCGCCGTGACGGTTCACCACAACCCGTACATGGGCGCGGGCGGGACTTACAACGCTTCGACGAATACTTTGAGCGTGAAGCGGCTGCCCGTCGGCGCCGACGACGGCGGTTTCAACCAGGTGTTCACGCACGAGACCGTTCACGCCTACCAGGACGCAGCGCTCAATGCACCCCACGTCAGCTGGGCGGCCGAAGGCGTGGCCGTGTGCGCCAGCGCCCTGGTCGCCGAGCGGGTCCGCCCGGGACGGGCGTTCGCGGACTGGTGGAATCTCGCCTACATCACGGCCAATTACGACGCGTTGTCGCAGATGAGCGGACACGCACTCTCCGGCGTGACGTACTTCCCTTACGCCCCGAGCTACTTCGATTGCTACACCGCCAGCGGCGGTCTGTGGTTCATCCTCACCGCCGCCCAGTCCGAGGCGGCCTCGGGTGACTTCGCCTCCTACGGATACCTGTCCCGGTTCTGCGCGAGGCTTCACGAAGCTCGACGGCAGTATTCGCAGGCCGAAGTGCTCGCCACTATCCGCGAGACGGCCGCGCTACCCGTGGATGGGAATCCCGCCGATGCGTGGGTGGCGTCGCAGCCGATCACCAACGTGCGAGGAGACGCCGGCGTCCATATTTGGGCGGCCATTTCCAACGGCCCCTTCGGAATCGGCGACCCTCCCTTCGGAAACAGCGTTCCCCTGCGGATCGGCGTGTTCCAAAGAAGCTACCCCGGCTACGGCGCCAACAACATGACGTACGACGTCCCGATCGATATCCGGGCCTGGGACTCTTCCGGTCTCGAAGTCTGGAACACCTCCGTGAAATTCGTTCGCGACGCGTTCAACTTCCCTCTCCGGGCCATTGAACTGCCCGAGCAGATTCGCCTTCGTCCCGGCGCCTACTCGGTTCAGATCGAAGCGGCGGTCGCCGGCTACGGCAAGGGCCGAACCACCGTGGCCGTGCAGGTCGTGTCCAGTTCTCCCTGGCAGTTCGCCCGCTCGCACGACATCGAATACGGCCTCGGCGTCGTCTTCACCGACGATTCCACCTCGCTTCCGGTCGATCCTGGCTTCGGCACCGACGGCGCGATCGTCGGGAAGTGGTCCGGGGGTTACCTGGTCAGGCCCGGGCAAACCGTGAAGACGCCCTCCTCGGTCCAGTTCGAGATCAGGACCACGGCAGGAAGGCTCGTGCAGTCCACCCGGACGGCGCCGCTTCCTTACCGGAGAGTCTGCCGGATCGGTGTGAGTCCGTAACCCGGTCGGCAATCTCCGCACACTCCTGACGACTGGCCCGCCTTCGCCCCGGAATTCAAGTCCGCCGCCTGGCGAAGGCGGGCCGCTGAGAGAATCGCCGCGGGCGGGAGAGACCCGCCAGTGCTTCGAACGCCAATCGCCGCCGGTTTCTTCCCCAGGCCCGTGGTACTCTCCCCGCCAGAGACCATGCGCTCCAACACTTCCATGGGCGGCAGTCAGTCCAGCTTCCCGCAGACCTCGGTGTGGGCTGTCCTCAAATCCGGGGAAGGCTGGGAAGCGCGTTATCAGCAGCACCTCGAGCGGCTAGCGCGGGCGTATTGGAAGCCGATCTACATCACGATTCGCCGCGGCTCGGCCCGTTCGGACGCAGACGCAAAGGACCTCACGCAGTCCTTCTGGATCCACCTCCAGGAACACGAGCTGCTGCGTCGCTTCGACAGGAACCGCGGGAACTTCCGGACCTATCTGAAGCGCTGTCTGAAGAGCTTCCTGGGGACCGCGGCGCGGGATGCGGCGAGGCTCAAGCGGGGGGGCGACCGAGAGCCGGTTTCTCTCGACGCCGGTCTGGTGGAGGACGTCGCGGCTGCGGACGAGGGGCCGGAACGCAACTTCGACCGCGAGTGGGCTGCCGAGGTGCTTGCGCGAAGCGAGAGGGACGTGGAGGAGCGCCTCCGGCGCGAGGGGAAGGCGGTGCATGTGGAGGTGCTCCGGCTCTACACGACGAGCGAAAGCGGGGCCCGACCGACCTACCGCACCATTGCCGAACGGCTGGGAATTCGCGAATCCGACGTGGGAAACTACCTGCGTGTCGCCCGGCAGGCGCTTCGGGAGTGCGTCCTGGAAGCAATTCGCGAGTATGTAGTGGACCCGGATGCGGGTCCCGAGCTTGACGCGATTCTCGGCCCGGATCCATGAACGAACCGGCTTCAGGACATCTCGATGCGCTGCGAGACCAGCTTCGCGAAGCGCGGGACGAGGGACTGGCGGAGCTCGCCGTGACGAGGGGGTATCTGGCGCGAGTCCGGTTCGAGGAGGGACTCGAGCGCCACCAGGCCGACGGACAGGGGCTTCTCGCCTGGCTCATTCAGCATGGGTGGCTGACAGCGGAGGAGGTGGCGCGCCTCCGGTCCGATCAAGGGCCGCGCGTGACGGAATGGACCCTCGGATTTCTGGCTCTCCAGATGAATCTCGTCACGCCAGAGCAGTTTTTCGAGTGCGCAGCGCTGTGGCTGAACGATTTCGACGCGGTCCACCTCGTTCCGGATCATCCCGTGCGGGACTTCGGCGGCCTCCTGAAGGACATCGGACGGCTTGCTGAGGATGCCATGGCGACGCTGATAGCGGCTGCTGAAGCGCAGGGGTCGGCCGATCCCGTGGTCGATTCGGAAGTGAGGCGGCGGCTCCTGGACCTGCGGCCACCGGCTGAGCTGCGCGAATGGCTGATCCGCCTGCCCGTGAGGAAACATGCGAGGCCAGCGTTCGAGCCGCGTCCACGGGAAGAGAGATACGAGCTGGGAAATGAGATCGCTCGGGGCGGGCTCGGCCGCGTCGTGGAGGCTCTCGACCGGCACCTCAGGCGCGAGGTCGCGATCAAGCTCGTGCGGGAGGACACCCATCCGGACGTCGCGGAACGATTCGTGCGGGAGGCCGGGCTCGCCGCCAGGCTCGACCACCCCCACATCATCCCGATCTACGATTTCGACGTCATGCCCGGCCCCTCGGGCGCGAAGAGGCTCTTTCTCTGCATGAAACGCGTCAGAGGCCAGAATCTGGCCGAAGTGATCCGCAGGGTCTCCGAGGGGGACACTTCCCAGGGCGGACGATTTTCCCGAGGGCGCCTGCTGAGTATTTTCCAGGACATCTGCCTCGGGATTGCGTACGCGCATTCAAAGGGCGTGATCCACCGCGACCTGAAACCGTCGAATGTGATGATCGGGGACTACGGCGAGACGCTGATCGTCGACTGGGGGCTGGCGAGGCCGATCGGCGAGGCCGGAGGCGACGGAACGATCCCGGAATCGGCTTCGCCGGAGATGCAGCCGCCGCTGTCGCCCCCGGGCCCCGTCGCTGAAGCGCCGCCCGACGAGACGGCGCTGACGCTCGAAGGCGTAGTCATGGGCACGCCAGCGTACATGCCGCCCGAACAGGCTACCGGCCACCGCGATGACGTGGACCGCAGGAGCGACATCTTCGCGCTGGGAGGGATTCTCTTCGCGATCCTGACCTATCGTCCTCCATTCGAGGGAGAGAGTCGCGAGGAAGTGCTGGAGCGCGTGAAATCAGGGGTGCCCGACGCTCCGTCGGCCAGGATTCGCTCCTTCTACATCGCTGGCGCGGGCCTCCGCCCGGTGCCGCCCGATCCGGTCCCGCCCGAGTTGGATGCGATCTGCATGAAGGCGCTGGCGTTCCGCCGGGAGGACCGCTACCAGTCAGCGACCGATCTCCACGACGACGTCCAGTTGTTCCTCGAAGGCGTGAAGGAGCGGGAGCGGGAGCACAGGCTGGCCGATGATGCTGTTGTCATGGCCAGTGACGCCATCGCGCGATGGAAGAGGCTGAGGGGGGAGGCGGTGGCGGCGGGCGAGAACGTCAAGCAGCAGGAGGAGGGCGTCCGGACTAAAGAGGAGAAGGCGGTATTGTGGATGGAAGAGGACCGGGCTCGTGGCCTGGAACTCGAGGCGGTGGACGCCTTTGCGGATGCGAACGCGGCCTTGACAATTGCGTTGGGGCACGAGAAGCGGCACGCGAAGGCGCGGTTCCTTAAGGCGGAGCTTTTCTGGGACAAGTTTCTCGAAGCCGACAAGTCCGGCGACGAAAAGGAAATGCTCCTCTCCCGGCGGATTGTCGAGTCGTACAACGACGGGCCGTTCGACGCGCTCCTCAAGGGAGACGGGACCCTGACGGTGCGGACGCGGTCGTACGCCTGCCGCTGTCTTCTCGACGGTCGCACGGTCCTTCCCCACGAGCTGCGTCACTTTGGCTGCCATCCGTTCTCCGGACGCGCGCTCGGAAAGGACGAACGCGCCGATGGCCTGCCCGGTGTGGAGCCCAGGGAGCCTGTGCAGGTCAAAGTGCACTCAGCGTCGTGCAGTGCCGAGCCTGTCGTCGGGGCGGACGTCTGGCTCTGGCGCTATGCGGAGATCGGCCGGCTTCTCGTACCCGTCACTCAATCCGGACCGGAGTCGCCTGCGCGTGCCGGCGAGCCGCCCATCCGTGCCGTTTTCTCCGCCGACTCGCCCTTCTACCCGCACGGTCCTGGAACGTATCTCGGCAGGACGCCGATCGAGAACCGCGCATTGCCGATGGGCTCCTACCTGATCATCCTCTCGCGCGCCGGATTCGACGTAATCCGCTGTCCGGTGACCATCTCCCGCTGCGGTCACTGGGTCCAGAGTGTGACCCTGTTCCAGCCGGGCGAGACGTCCGCCGACCTCATTCCGGTCCCCGCGGGCAGGTACGGCTATCAGGGCGAACCCGGCGCTCCCATGGTCGATGCCGCGAAGTCGGAGGAACTGGACGACTTCTTCATCTCCCGCCATCCCGTGACTTGCCGCGAATACGCCGCCTTCCTCAACGACCTCTCGAAGACCAGGCCTTATGAAGCGGCGCAGCGCGTGCCGCGCGAATCCCAGACGAGCGGCTATTACTGGCCCGGGCCGCCGTACGCAGTTCCCACCAAGAACTGGCTCGCGCTGGCTGCGCCGGAACTGAAAGAGAAGGCGCGCCAGCTGCAGGACTCCACTGTCGACTGGGATGACTCCTGGCCGGTCTTCGGCGTGTCCTGGGAAGACGCAATGGCCTATTGCGCCTGGAGACGGGACACGGGAGGCGGACTGGTCACTCTTCCGCACGAGGTCGAGTGGGAAAAGGCCGCGCGTGGCACGGACCGCCGCTGGTTCCCCTTCGGGAAGCACTTCGACGAGGACTGGTGCAACGCCCGTCGAGCCCGCCTCGGCGCCGCGCGCCCGTCGACCGTGCAGGAATTCCCGCACGATGAATCGCCCTACGGCGTCCGCGGCCTGGCGGGAAACAGCCGGGACCACTGTCTGAATGAGATTCCGGGGTTTTCCGGCTGGCGCCTGGGGCGCGGCGGCATCTGGACCGGCACCGGATTCAATGCACGCGCAACTCGCCGGTCCGCCAACCCCTCTCGCACCGTCATCAACAGCTGCGGATTCCGGTTGGCCCGGCCGTGTCGCTTGTCCCCGACACCCTGAGCAGGCGCGGAATGGAAGGTGAATAATCGTGTGCCAGGCCTTCGCACCAGATTTCGACCGCGCAGGACTTCGAAATCCGAAATATTTCTCTACATGATCGTCGGCGGACGGTCTATGGGATCTTCGGAGGAGCCACCCTCGGCGACAGCTTTCGAGGAGACCCCCCCAAGTACACGCGCGTCCGTTACCCCGGTCCCCGGAGCCTCCCATGAAGCGATTCCCTCCCACCCTCGCCTTCCTGACATTCCTTGCCTCCCTGGCGAGCGCCGACATGCTCCTTCTCAAGAACAGGAGCGTCGTCGAAGGGCGCTTCGTCGAGAAGTCCGCCGACTCCGTGACACTTGAGAACTTCGACGGAAACGTCACGGTGAAATTCGCGGACATTCAGAAGTGGACGAAGGAGAAGGGTGCGTTCGAGGTGTACGGCGAGAAGCTGGCGAAGCTGAAAGGGAGCGACGCGGACGCGACCTACGCGCTCTCAAAATGGTGCCGCGACCGGCGGCTCTGGGCGCAGGCAAAGCCGTTGCTCGAGAAAACGCTGGAGCTGAAACCGGGGCAGAAGGCGGCGACGAAGGACCTGGAACTCGTGAAGAAGGGTCTCGACGAGGCGTGGAAAGCGTCGCTCGTCCCGCTGACGGTGCTCATCGGCATCAAGCAGGACCTGACGAAGGACGAGATCGAGAAGCTCTCGGAAGAAGTGAAAGCGGCAGGCGAGAAGTGCGCCGCCGCGACGCACGGAGCGATGTACTTTGCGGAAATCGTGCTTTCGGATCAGAAGGCAGAGGGTCACCTCGTCTACGATTCCGATTTCACAGGGACGCCGAACGGCCGTTGGTGCATCCCGATGGGAACGAGGAATTGGTTCGCGCGCGTCATCTTCCACGAGCTCGGCCACGCCCTTCTCGACCTCGACGACGAATACAAGGGCGCCGGGTACGGCGCCAATACCGGCGAGTCCTGACCCGATTGCATCATGGCCCTCCGGGACAAGGGCTTCTGCCACGCGAAAAATCACAACGGCAACGGCAACGGCGCCGGGTGCCGGGAGCGACTGGTCTGGAAGTGGCCGCAATTGAAGAAGGCATTTGCGGCGCTGGACGCGGCTGCGCCGGTGGAACGGCAGCCGCCCGAAACGAAGGTGACGATCAAAAACACGGGCAGGTGACGGCGCGTGCCCGAGGAGACCTGGGAATCCGTCCAGGCTTGTGCCCGGTCTACTTCATCGAATCCCGGCACCGCAGCAGGATCATCAGCGCGAACGCCGTCCCGTAGGGCTTGTGCACGTCGAGCATCGGGTAGTCCCACCACGAGCCGTCCTCCTCCTGGTGCGGAAGGACGAACGTGAGCATCGTCGCCGCATCCGCGCGGCGCTTTTCGGCGGGGAAGCGCTCCATGACGCGCGAGGCGTAGTAGTGGCCGAAGTAGTAGTAGTACGGCGCGGTCGCGTACCACGCTTCGTGCGGGAACTGGCGTTTGCGGCCGCACTCGATGAAGCGGTGCTCCTTGACGAGAAAGTCGAAGTTCGCCGTCGCCTTCTCGAGCGTCACGGAGGGAGAATTCCACGACAGGAGTGCGTCGTAGCAGGACTGCGAGCGACCCATCGCTCCTTTCGGCAGGTTGTAGCCCGCGGTCGGGGCGAACCAGTCGTCGAAGTTGTAGGTGAAAACGCCGAACGGCGTCCGGCAGCGCTCGACGACGCGCAGGCACCGCTTCACCATGAGTTCGGGGACGGCGAGGCCGGCTTTTTTCGCCTCAGCAAACGCAACGAGCCCCGCGGCGGTCGTGAAGCTGGTCGGCGCCATCGACGGGACCTGTGCGCCGACGATGAAGTCGTAATAATTCCAGCCGCCGTACGCGGTCTGGTAACGGCCAAGAAGATCAAGGTGCTCCTGCGCGCCTTTCGTCACCGTCGCGAGGTGCGCGGGGTCGGTCTCCTTCTGCACGGCGAAGGCGAGGGCCTGAAGCGCGTACACGTACCCCCAGCAGTTGTAGATCTCGCCCGTCGAAGCGCGGCGAAGGGTGATCGCCTTCGTCGCGAGCCAGACTTCTCCGCGCCGCGCGGCTTCCAGCGCCTCGGGAGTGCCGACTTCGCGGAGCGCGAGACAGCACAGCGCGCTCGCGCCGACCTTGAACGCCTCCGGTGATCCGGGGAACGCCTCGTAACTTTCCCAGCCCTTCGCGCCGAGCCCTGTCGCGAACGCGCCGGTCGGGCGCTGGTTCTTCAGGAGAAACGCAACTCCGTCGCGGATCGCGTCTTCGAGGTTCCGCTCGCGGACGGGAAGCTCGTCGATCGGCGTCGGCGCCGGACTCGCGGGTGGCGAGGAACACCCCGCGGCGAAAAGCGCCGCGGCCAGCGCGAGGCTCTTGAGAATCGGAAACCCGGATGTGTGAAGGCGCATCAGGAACGACAATCCTAGCCCGCGGCGCGTCCCCTCGCAATCCCGGTCAATTCGCGCTCGGGCGGCCGCCGTCCTCGAAAAGGCCGCATCCGAATCCAAGTAGCTCCATCCCTCTGGGAGACCGACTTCATTGCCGGGATTGATGCAGGTGTGCTGGGCTCATAGCCCGGCCTACTCGGTGCGGAACTCGAGAGTCTGTCCTGTGTGCGCATGGATTTTCATTTCCCCACGGGTGGGCCACCCCGGGTCGTTCTCGTCGGTCGGGTCGCAGAAATACCGGAGGCTGAAGTCGATCAGCCAGATCGGCGTCCCTGTGGCAACGCCGGCGTCACTCCAGGCGACGTCTACTTTCAGCGTGCAGGTTGGACCATCGACAATTTTGTGCTTCCCAGTACGTTTTGACACTTCCTGTCGGAAGCGTTCTTCGAATATCCCGCGGGCGGTTTCCTCCTTCAGGAGAGGGCCACCGAAGGCGATGCGAGGTTCGATTCGCTTCCGGCCCGAATCGCGATAAAAGGAACGGATTTCCGAGGTCCAGGCGTCCAGTTGGATGTGGAGGCTGCCTTTCGTCACCACGGCTTCTCCCAAGTCCTCGCGTGGCGCCTGCACGAAATGCACCTCGTAATCGATGTCGTCGATCGTCTCGTCCTCGTGAACTTCATAAGCCCTTCCAGAGTGCAAGCGGCACCTGTCCAGCCGGTAATTGCGCTGCGCCCAGTCGGGGACGACCTGCATCGCAAATGACTCGGCAACTTCGGCGGCCCTTTCCGCGGAGATGGCAGCCCCCGCTGCGATCTGCTGTTCCATCCAGGTCTGCATGTCGGCCGGCCGGACAGCTTTCGGATTGCGGGTGGAATAGTCAGGTCCAAGACTCCGAAGCAATAGCGTCGGCCATTCGACGGCGAAGCTCCCGCAACTCCAGGTGCTGTACTTCGGATCCCACCTGAAAATCTTCGCCGGATCAACAGTCCACGGCGTCGCCGGCTTGCCCTGACGAGCTGCGCTTTCGGCCTGGTCGCAGAGGGTAATGACTTGCGCCGGGACGGTGGATGCTGAAGTCTTCGATCCGGGCCGTGCAGGGCCTTTGGGGTCGGATGATGGATCGACGTGAGAATCATCCTGCGGGACTGGACTGTGATCAAGACCTTCAAGTGGCTGCGCCCCATCGCCTGCGTCCGGACCAGGCTGGCCTGCACTCGACCGGGAAGATAGCCGTCCGAAGCGTCGGGCGACGTCTGACGACTCCAAGGATTGGCGCCGCCACCAGAGCCAAGCCGCTGTCGCGAGAACGAAGATCGCGACGCCTCCGGCGAGGATGTTGCGAGCGCGGACGTTTCGGTGCATTCTCAAACGCTCCATCACTTCTTCTTGGATTTGCCGTACCGCGGGAGATCGGCCATGCGGACATTCGTCGTATCGACTCCTGGCGCTGTAACGACCCGGACGATCGAATCATCGTCGGGGGCTTCGACTTTGTCGCGCCCCGCCTTGATGCTCTCCCGGAGGGTATGGAACGTCCCGTTTTTCTTCTCCTGGTCCTGAAAAAGTGCCGTCGCGAAGTCCGTGAACGTGGACGCAAGCTCGACGCGCACCCAGCCGATGGCGACATCCGCTCCGCGGTCCCTGCACACGTCGATGAGCGACTTGCCTTTCAGATTCCCTTCGGCACCCGTGATGGGCGATGCCGTGCAGCACGAGTTGAGGATCACCAGCTCTGTATTCTTCATGTGTTTTGGGAAATCGATGGACCGATCTCCGAGAGCCTTCTCCAGGTACGGCGGCAGTTTGCCTGGTACGGGGCCGATCGCTCCTGAGCGTTCGTAGATGTACTCGACGATGTCCGGGCCCTGCCCCGCTCCGGGAAGCTCGACGCCGTCGTACGTAATGAGCCTTGCTCCGTCCGAGTGCCCCTGGAAGACGAAGACCGCGCTACCTTCCCATCTCGCCTGGATTTTCAGCAGGGGTGCATCGTTGGGAGCAACGGGAATCGGCTCGTACCCGTTCAATTTGAACTCGTCACCAGGCACGATCGTTTCCAGAACGCCGCCGATTGCGGGCAGGTTACTGAAGAAGCCCTCACTGGCAAGGATGTCGCCGGGTTTCGGAGAGAATGAGCCGTTGAGGATCGCGACGAAAGGAGCCGGGTACTGATGGCCCATGAGGTTTGCGCGCGGTCTGGCGACGATCAGCCCTCCGGTCGGTCCGGTCATTGGGACGTCAGGGCATGCGGATGCGCTGACCTCAACGAAGTAATTCGCGGCGTCGCCGCGCACGATGAATCTCTTCGCGTCGCTTGTGTCCCGGCCGTCCCACTTAAGCTCGGCCACGTCTTCCGCGAAGTCGGCCTCGCCCTCGAAGACGATCGGGTCGTTCGCCAGCTTGTTCTCAGCACGGGAGTAGTACGTGGAGAGACGGTCGTTCGACTTGTTGTACTTCACCGTGAATTTCGCGCTGGTCGCTTTTTCCGTGCATAGGAACTTGTAGGTGAGAGGGGGCGGTAGGGGCTGCACCGGAAAGAGAGCTTGCTTCACCTTGAACGTCACCTTTCGCGGGTTCACCTCCGCCGTGTTCGACGCAGGCAGGTCCACGAGTTCGACCGGTTGGAATTCATCCCCCCCGGCCTGGGGTCTTCCACGTCAACTTCCAGGCCCGTGAGCCCGTATTTGTTCCCGATGGTGATCGTCTGCGCGTTCAGAGGTTGCGATGCCAGAACTGTCGCGACGAGCCACGTCACCTGCGTGAAGCGCAGTTTCATGCCTTTTCTCGCAATTCGGTGTTCACAGGAACTCCCTACAGGCTTGCTGTCGCGTGTGATCGTAGCCCTGGCGTCCGTTCGGAATCAAGGACGAACCTAGCTCGCTGTGTAGCACTACCCGCCGAATCGCGCGCCGGAAATTCTCCGCCGGGGCCTGCTACGCGGAAGGTGCAGGCCGCTGTTTGAGGTGTCCCTTCGGTTCGCCGCATCGTTAAATGTCAGGGTCGCTGCAGACGGAGGAAGCGGTTCATGATGGCTCTTCGATTGGCTGCCGCGATCGTCGCGTTTGCCGGAGCGTTCTGCGCGAGTTTCGCCACGCGCGCGACGTCGCCGGGTAGTGGCGCCGCGTCTTCCTCCGGGTCACTCCCTGCGAATGCACTGGCGCCCGGCCCGCCGGCCCGCCGCGACGCTTCGTCCGATCCTGCCGCCGGCGACTCCCTCGAGCCGCTTCGCCGACAGGCGAAAGCGCTGCGCAAGCTCACCGGAACGCTGACGGCGGAGGAGCGCCGCGCGCGGATTGAGGAGCTGCGCCTGCGGATGCCGAAACTGATCGAGGCCGGGGACGGGCTCGGGCTGGTCCACCTGATGCGGGATCTCGCGGCCCTCGGGCCCGAGGCGTACGCAGCGGCGCTTCAGGTCGCCCACCTGTTCCTCGAGCCCGCCGACGGTGTGACGCACGTCTTCGGCGTGAGCGTGAAATGGTTCCGCGAACACGCGTTTTCCGGACTCGCGGGGCCGATGGCGGCCTGGGCGATCGAGATGCCCGACCTCGCGCCGCCGTGGTTTCGCCACTTTGCCGCCGACCGGCTTGTGCGAAATCGCGGATGGTGGCCGCAGCGGAAATCCTGGATGCTGGGCCGGATGCGCGTCGAGGACGACGACGGCCTGGCGCGGATGTTCGGCGAGCGCGTGGGGGACTTCGCGGCGATCAAGGACATCGAGACGCTCGGCGAGATCGCGAGGCGCGCCGACGGCCCCGGCGGACGCGTGGGGGCGACGGAAGCGCTCGCCCGCGCGGACCCGATGTGGAGCCGGGGGGAGCTTGAATCGCTGGCCGCGGGCGCGGATCTCGAGGTGAGCGTCGAGGCGAAGCGCTGGCTGAGCGCAGGAACAAGCGGGCCGACGGCTACGCGAATCGTCGACGTGGCGATGAATTCGCGCGCGGAGAAGCTCGGGCTGCGGGCGGGGGACATCGTCCTGAAGATCCAGGAAGAGTCCTCGCGGGGAAAGTGGTCGTCGGATTTCACCAAATTCGATTCGAGGAAACACCCCGACGAAGTGGAAGTGATTCGCGGCAGTGCGCGCCTCAAAATCCGGATTCCGGTCGAACTCTGGCGCGATGAAACCCCGTGGGGCATCTCGGGGAGACCCTTCTTCGACGAGGCCCCGAAATGAAGGCGACGCTTCTCATCGTGGCGCTCTCAGCGGCGCTTGGCGCGGCGGCCGGCCGACTGATCCCGGCGCGCGAGCCGGAGCCAGCGCCGAGAGAGGAGGCGAGCGCGCCGATTCCGGCCGAGACGGCGCTGCCGGAGCCGGTGGATGAGTCGGCGCCGGAAACCGCCGGAGCGGCGAACACCGCGGCAGAAAAGAAAGCGTTGGAAGCGGAGATTGCGGCGCTTTCTGAGGACCCTCGCACCTGGAATGCGGAACAGCTGCAGCTCCGCAAAGATGAACTGCTGAAGCAGCTCGAGAAACTTCGCCGCCGCAACGACCCCATGGCCGTCCTCGACATCGCCCAGCAGCTTGCGCGGCTCGGGCCGGTGGCCTGGCCGGAAGCTCTCAAAGCGCTGACCGGCGAGATGGACTTGCTCAGGAACATGGGCGCGGACCGCTTCGATGTCTTCATCGACGCCTGCGACGGCGCCGTCCTCGACGTGATGCGATGGGCGTTGACGGAGCCGACGCTCAAGGACTCGGAGGACGCGCGATTGCTCGCTGCCCTCGCCTTGACGCGGCATTTCGACCAGGACGAACGCATTCCGGGGCTTCTTCTCCGGGCACTCTCGACCGAAGGCTCTGCCGACATTGCCGAGCTCCTCGCCGGCGCGATCCCCCGCATGTTCCAGGACGCAGTGATCCCGGACCTCGCCCCCGCCCTCCCCGTGGATCCACGCGATGCGCCCGGCGCACTCCTTGCCTGGTTCCGGGGCTTGCGCCTGTCAGACTGGACCGCCGCCGAAAAGTCGCATGTCCTCGCGAGCCTCGCCGGACACTCTTCCCCCGTCATTCGCGAAGCGGCCGCGGCGGCGCAGGCGCTTCTGTCCGCATCCGGGACCGGCTTCGCGCTGGAGTGGGTCGCGCCGAGCGCGGCAGCCACGCTCGGCGACCTCCGGCCGGGCGATGTGGTTCGCTCCGTGGAGGGCGAGGTGCCCGGGAGTTCCGATCACCTGCTGGAGATCCTGTCGCGCGTGAGAGTCGGCGAATCCGTCATCCTGACCGTCTGGCGCGAAGGCCAGGAGTTCGCCCTCGGGTGGTCGGGGCGCGCGGAGGTCAAGGCGAGAATCCGGGGATTTGCCCTTCAGCCCGAGTGACCGCTACTTCAGCTCCCGCACGGAAGAGACCCAGCGGACCTTCCCGTCCACCCAGACGAACGACCAGAGGCTGTCGCTGCCTTGTCGTCGGGGCTCGTAAGGCGCGAGACGCGCACGTCATCCGCTGCGTTCTTTGAGCCGCGCGGCGGCCTGCGCCTGTCCCGCCGCTTCGGCAAGCGCGAGCGGCGTTTTCCCGTCGACGGCGGCGCGCGGGTCGGCGCCGGAGTCGAGAAGCGCCTCGATGATCGCGACGCTTCCGCACTGCGCGGCGAGGTGAAGCGGCGAGAGCTTGCAGGGCGAATTGCGGGAGTGAACGTCGGCGCCGCTGGCGAGGAGGAGGTTCACGACTTCGCCGCGGGCCTTGGCGGCGGCGGCCTGCAGCGGCGTGTAGGAGAGCTGGTTCTTCGTGACAGCCTCGATTTCCGAGCCGGCGAGGATGAGAGAGCGGGCGACTTTCGTGTGGCCGAAATAGCAGGCGAGCTGAAGAGGCGTGAAGCCGTCGGGCGCGAAGGATTTCACCGCCGCCGGATTCTGCGAGGCGAGGTCTTTCACCCGGTCGAGCGCCCCGGCGGCGCTGGCCTCGAAGAGATCGAGCGTCGCTCCCGAAGCGATAAGCGCCTGCACGATGTCCGACAACCCGCGGAAGGCCGCCAGCAGCGCGACCGCTTTTCCGGACTCGCTCCGCGTGTTCGCAAGCGCCGGCTCGGCCGCCAGCGCAGCCTGGACGCGTTCGAGGTCCCCCGATTTCACGATCTCGATGAATTCAGCGCCTGTCGGCACTTCTGTCCTCCCTGGATGGGGCTACGCGAGATGATATTGCACTTCTAAGCCGGGCCGAGAAAGACCATTCAGATACCTTCACCCTGGAGGGCCCGGCTTACCCTGAGCGAGCGAAGCGAGTCGAAGGGTCCGGCGTCTTAACTCAAGCAGGTCGGAAAGGAATTTTCGCTGGCCGCTTTGGATGCGATATCGCAATGAGCGAGTGTGCCCGCTTCGAAACCGAAGGAATGCCGGGGGGAAGGCGGCACGAGTAACATGGCGGGCGATGAATCAAGCGAACGCCCTGTTGCTGCTGGGACTGCGGCCGATCCTTGCGACGCTCGAGTGACCTACGTCGTCCGGATTCTCGAAAGCGTAGAGAGCCGATCCACCGAACCCCTTTGCAGGAGAGCGACACATGAAATTCGGCGCGCGCAACCAGATTGTGGGGACGGTGACGGCGATCAAGAGGGGCAACGTGATGGGGCAGGTGACGCTTGAAGTGAAGGGGCCCATCGAGATGAGTTCGGTGATGACGGTTGATTCGATCGACGAGCTGAAGCTGAAGAAGGGCGACAAGGCGCGCGTGATCGTGAAGGCGATCCACGTGCTTCTGGCGACGGAGTAGAGGTTCCGGCGGCGGCTGACGACCGCCAGCCGCGCAATTCCTCCGGTGGATTCCTCACCGCCGCGCGAGGCGGCGGTGAGGGACAGGGCTATTTTGTCTGCCGGACTTCCAATGCGAGCCGGACGGTTGCCGTGGATCTGGCGTCGTCTACGACCATCAACTCAAGCGCGTACTTCCCGGCGGACTTGGTGCCAGGGGTGCCATAGAGCAAGCCTGAAGGTGACAGGAACATCCCGGCCGGCAGGCCGGGCGGCTGGGCGTGCCAGTAATACGTCCCGACGCCGCCGGTCGCCCTCAACTGGGTCGCGTAGAATGAGCCGGTCGTTGCAGCCGGAAGCGTCTGCGGTGGGATCTCCAGAGCTGCAGGAGGTTCAGCTGCGATGAAGAACGATTTCGCGGTCCAGTAGCCGGTCGCATCGACGATCGCGATCCTCAACGTGTAGAGTCCCTCCTGACCCTGCTGGAATTCCAAGAGGTAACCTCCGTCGAGGCGGATGGGCGTGAGACTTCCGTTGGGACCGTCCCAACTGATAACCAGCGTTCTGAAGGGACCGACCCCACCTGCGACTTCGATGTCAGGGAGTCTCATCTGCTGGCCGGCGAACACCCGCGGCAGCGACTCGGTGATGATGAAAGGAGGGTCGGGGGGAAGAGTCGCCGGATCCAGCCCATCCGGGGTGAGGTCCCACCCGGGAAGCGGGTAAGGATAGGCAGGCCTGAGATTCGGGTTCAGGTAAAGGAAGTTGAAAATTCTGATCGCGTCTGTGCTATCCAGGCGTCCGTCGTCATTGAAGTCGGCGGCGTCACGACTGATCGTCCCGGTTCCCAGATACAGCCGGTTCAGCAGCGCGATTCCGTCGGATACGTTAACGACTTCGTCGGAATTGACGTCGCCTCGCAGGATCTGCCCCGGCAGCCGAGGGGCGTCGGGCATGCTGCGGAGCCCGATCCGGACAGGACTCGCCCAGCTGAGATGTCCTGCGCGGTCCCGGGCGTACGCCAGGAGTTCGTAGTCGCCGTCTCCCAGCGGAAACGTTCCGGTGGTGATTTCGCCCCGTCTTATGGCCTGAACGATCCGGGGATCGTCCGCGCCATTTTCCGGGAGCAGGCCAGCCATGATGGACCCGATTCCCTTGAGGATGGTGAATGAATAGGTGGCCATCGCACCTTCATGTTCGGTGTCCGGGGTCGGGAGGAAGATCTGACCATCGCGGGGATTCCGGATCAGGAAGCCGGTCTGGCCGTCGAATTCGCCGCTGAGAGAGCGCACGTCGGAATCATCCGTTACAGCGACCTCCATGCGAACCTGGGCGAAATCGCCAAATTCACCGGATCTGAACGCACCCGCAGGAAATATCGCGTCGACGGTCGGGTAGGTGATCCTCACGACCGGAGGCTCGGTGTCGAGGGCGAGATTGTTTACGGTGATCGAAACACCAACCTCCGAGGTTTGACCCGTCGTGTCCGTGGCCGTAAGTTGCAGCCGTGCCGCTCCTTCCCGCATCAGGGTGGTGTTGAACCGGCAAGTGCGAACGCCGAGTCGATCCGTATAGGAACTGGCAGGCAAGTGACGGGAGCCGAACGAGTCGACCACAGAGAGAATCGGGTCGAAAACCCCGCGCTCGTCGGTCGCCCTGAAGGAGACGGTGTCATTGCCGACCTGGAAAACCTGCCCCTCATGGACGTTGAATAATTCCAGCCGGGGCGCCGGGTCGGCCTCGGCCTCAAACCGTTCCACGCGAACCCTGGCGCCATTGTCGTCCACGCCGAGATTGAAGACTCTGAGCCCGCGGACGGGATCGACGAAGGGAGGCCCGACCGCCAAACCTTCCGGAACGCCTCCTGAGGGCCCGTTGTCAAGCAGGAGCTGGGTATGGCCGTAAGGACTGTACCTCAGGAAGATCTCATCGTACGCGCCGGCACGCCTGAGGGGACCGTGCTCCGGTCTGTCGTAATTCAGAGGCCTCGATCGTGAGCACGCGTGTCCCTTCCAGCGGAATCTCCAGGTAGCGGACCGGATTCAGCGAGGAGGCGTTGGCCTCAAGGGGCGCGACCAGGAACTCACCCGTCCCGGCGACTCGAACGCCGCCCGGAAAACCGGCCGACGACTCGTTCGTCCCCGTCAGCCATCCCAGGCGCACCTTCTGCATCGCGTTGAGGTGATGCCGCGGTTGAATGCTCTGTGCGTACCCGCCCATGACATCGTAGTTATCGCCGTAATCCAGCAAACGAAAGTCCGGCCCGAGCGGCCCTGCGTTCGACATGGCAGAGCAGGAATGAGTCAGTCCGACGCCGTGCAGAAACTCGTGCATCAGAACCCCCGAAGGAACGGGTTCACCCTCAAGGCGAACCGGTTCGACGTATTCATTTACAAGGCTCAGCGCCAACGAGAGCTGACGGCCCCGGAAGTCGAACGGAAATCCGGAGACCCGTTTCGACATCGACAGGCCGCGGGGATTGGAATTGCCCATCGAATTGCCGGGATCGCAGAAGATGACATGGTCGTAGGCGGCCAGATCCACGTTGTCCTGCGCGGCACGCTCCAGGATTCTGCGCCAGACGTCGCTCGGCGTTACGGTCGTTTCCGATGCAGCAAGGCGGCCCTCTCTGAGGGAACCAAGAAGTTCCGGCATCAGATACCAGCCCACGACTCTCCCCTCCACCCAGGCCTTCCCGTAGGAGACCTTGAGGAACCAATCATTGAGGGAATAGGCCGTGCCGAAGGTGACCGCTTCGACGTCCTCGAAAGTGGGGGCCGTCGCGGGGCGCGGCTCGTATGTCTGAAGGAGGATGACGAGAGTCTTCTGGGGACCCGTGGCCCCGGACCTGATGACGGCCAGCTCCTGCGACGTGAATTGAGTCTCGGCCCGAGTGCGGCCACACAGGCATGAAATCAGCGTCGTTACGACGACCAGGGTCATGATTCTCATTGCGGCCTCCCGTTGGTTTTCGCGCGAATGACAGGGATCAGTCGAAGGCAGGACTCACGGTCTTCTGCCGAAAGATCGGGGCGTTCGAGGACAGTTTCAAGATGCCGAAGGGCCTCCCGCAGGGCCGCGTGCTCCTCCGTTTCGGGCGCGGCCTCGAGCGGTTCGAATGCGTCGGGGATGGGTCTGGCCACGTCCGGTGAGGTTCGTGACCCGGCCTGGGACCCCGCGTCACGAGTCGAGCACCGGGACGGCGACGAACCCCGGTACGGATCAGGCCACGCGCGAGAAAGCAAGGCGGCGGCCAGCAGCAATGCACCGAACAGCGGGCCCACCGCGAGAATGAACAGTCGCATCATTTGTCTCCTTCCTTCACGAGGTGAACGCGCTTGCGCGCGTAGATCCACATGCTCATGGCCTTTCTCAGTGCCCCGTTTCCAACTCCTGAAGTGCATGAATCGCGGCCACTTCCAGGAAAATCCCGCAATCTCCCTGATTGACCTGTACATCGCGGTCTGTCCCCCGATGCGGCCGACCGACGCCCCCGGCCGTGTGCTATCCTTTTTCCTTACTCCTCCGGAAGCCGCGCCATGCCCGATAAGGACGACTGGATCCAGCGCTTCATCAGGAAGGGCCTCCTCACCCCCGAACAGGCCGATCAGGTAGCGGGCATGGAGCGGGCGCCTTCCGAGGTCACGAGGGTGGAGGAGACATTCGGCAGCACGCCGACCAGGGGGGAACCGGGCTCGGATTCGCCACAGCTCGTGGCGTGCGCGCCATGCGGAAAGGTGTTCCCGGCTCCCGGCCTGGACGCGTCGCGTCCGCCCGCGTGCCCCGCCTGCGGCGGAAGCACCCGGCTGGTGGAACTGGGCGGTCGCCTCCTGCCGTCGTCGCCGCAGACTCCGGCCCCGGAAGAACGGAGATTCGGCCGGTACGCGCTTCGACGCGAGCTGGGACGCGGCGGAATGGGGGTCGTCCACGAGGCCTGGGATTCGAAGCTCGGGCGGCCTGTCGCGCTGAAGATGCTCTCCGCTCCCGGGAAGGAGCTCGACGAGGAGGCGGTGGAGCGCCTTATGCGCGAGGCGCGCGCTGCCGCCAAGTTGCACCATCCAGGAATCGTGGCCGTTCACGACATCGGACGCGCCGAGGGGCGGCACTATTTCACCATGGAGCTCATCTCCGGCGGCTCGCTCGAGCAGCGCTTCTCCGGCGAGAAGTCCTGGGCCGGCTTTCCTCAGAGGCGCAGGTTAGAAGTGGTGCTGGCGGTCGCCGAAGCTCTTGGGTATGCGCACTCGCAGGGGATCGTGCACCGCGACATCAAGCCTTCGAACATTCTGTTCGATCCTGATGGCCGCCCGAAACTGACGGATTTCGGCCTTGCCAAGGAATTGTCGCCGCTCGGCGCAGGGTCGCTGACGATGACCGGTGTCGTGATGGGAACACCACATTACATGTCGCCGGAGCAGGCCTCAGGGGAGTCGAGGGACATCACGCCGGCCTCGGACGTCTTCAGCCTTGGCGTCGTCCTCTACCGCGCCATCAGCGGGCGGCTGCCTTTCGGGGGCGAGGGCCTGGAGGCGCTCCACGCGGCGATGTACAGCCATCCATCCCGACCGACGCGGCGTGGCGCGAGGACGCCCGTCGCGCTCCAGGCAGTGTGCCTCAAATGCCTCGAGAAGGATCCTGCGGACCGCTACTCCGACGGGTGCGCGCTTGCGTCTGAGCTGCGACGTGTGATCGCGGGAGTCAAAGTAGAGGCCCGGCTTCCCAAACGAAGGGTCCTTCCGGCGCGATTCGGGCGGCGTGCGCCGCAGCGTGTTCCCGCGCGGGCGTCCGAATCCGGTGCCCTGCGCCTCCTGGAACTCGGCCGACCCGCCCTCGACCGCGCCTGCAAGGCGGTTTACGACAATGACGCCGACGACGCCGAGATCGCCCGTCGCCTCGAATCCGCCCGCAACTGCTTTCGGCTCGCTCTTGACAAGGCCCCGCGCCTCCCCCTGGCGCACTACCTCCTCGGACAGACCCACGATCTGTCCGGAGACGATGCCGCCGCCGAACTCTGCTGGCGCGAAACTCTCAAGCTCGACCCGGCCTTCGGCCCCGCACATTTCCAGCTTGGCAGGCTGCTCTTCGCGCGCGCGTTCGCGGTCTCCGTCCGCTTCCGCTATGAACCGCCCAACCTGAGACAAGACAGGCTGCGTGAAGCCCAGGCGGTGGCGGGAGAGGCCACGCGGAGCTTCGACGCGGCCTTGGCGAAGGGAAGCGGATTCGACGACGCGCTTCATCAGAAAGTCGCTCTCGCGCTGACTGCAATGATCAAAGAAGACGTCAGCGGCGCGCGCGCGGCGTGTGAGGAAGGCCTGCGGGAATTTGCCCGCTCCGAGGGCCGGGAAGAGTTCCACTGGCTGCTGGGATTGACGTCCAAGGGCGAGGAGGCGTTGCGTCATCTCGACCAGGCGCTCGAAATCCGGCCTCGATTCGGGCGCGCCCTGTTCGCCCGGGGCCTCCGCCGACGCGACCTCGGCGACGATCCAGGCGCGCTCGAGGACATGCGCGGTGTCGTGCGCTTTCTACCCCGTTTCGCGACTGGCTGGTTCTGCCTGGGAACGCGCTGCCTGTTGTCGGGGCTGGCCTCCGAGGCGGTGTCCTGTTTCCAGAAAGGGCTGGCAATCGGTTCGAGTCACCCTCAGATCTGGGCAAACCTGAGCCTGGCCAGGCTGGACATGGGAGACGTCCCGGCCGCCCTCGCGGATGCCGCTCGAGCGCTTGAGTGCAATCCGGCCGATCCGTATGCGTGGATCAGCCGTGCTAAAGCTCTCATTCGACTGGGCCGGCCTGCGGAGGCGCGTCCTGACCTCAGGGAAGCATGGAAGCTTGGGCCGGGCGACGCGGAATTCTGCAACGAAATCGGCCGCGCCATGTCCGCGGCGGGGGATTCCGAAGGAGCGATTTCGGTGCTGACGGAGTGCATTCGACTGAATCCGCAGCATTCGATCAGCTGGAACAATCGCGGCTCCGTGCGAATGGACTTCATGGGGGACGCATCCGGTGCCAGGGACGACTTCGAGGCCGCCCTCCGGATCGATCCCCGCTATGTGAACGCGCTGAGCAACCTGTCGTACGCGCGCCTCGAGCTCGGCGACGCGACGGGCGCCGAAAGGGATGCCTCCGAGGCGATCCGGCTCAGCCCGAAGTACGGTAAGCCCTGGAGGCGAAGGGCGGAGGCGCGCGTTCGCCAGGGACGGTTTGAGGAAGCTCTGGCAGACGTGGAGGAGGCGCTCCGCCTCACGGTCGACGATGGAAGGGCCTGGCGCACGAGTGGCGAGGCGAAGCTTCTGCTGGGGCGATTGGCCGAGTCGCGGTCCGATCTCGATCGCGCAGTCGAGATGCTGCCGCTGGAAGCCTCGTCCTGGCGGCTCCGGGGCACGGTCCGCGCGGCGCTCGGGGACCAGGCGGGAGCGATCGAGGATCACAGGAAGGTGCTGGAACTGGCCCCCCTGGGATCTCCCGACCGCGTGATGGCGGAATCGTACCTGCGAGAGGCAGGCCGGGCAACCTGAGCGAACAAGGGTAGGTGTTTTCCCACCTGCGCCCTCCCGCATCTTCGGAACCGTTCGACTCGCCCTTCGGGCTCGCTCACGGTAAGCCAGGCCGAACGAAGTGAAGGCATGAGAACAGACTTACCCGGCCCGGCTTAAGCGCACGACCGTCTCACCCGCGTGTTATCCTCGCGCCCACCGAGACATGAGACATCAAGATTCTTTCCCCGTGCCTGGCCCCCGGAGGTTCGGCTCCACCGCCTGGAGCCTCATCCGCCACGCCCAGACCCTTCGCCCCACCCAGCGCGCGCGCTCCCTCGGCCAGCTCCTGGCCCTCTACTGGCGTCCCGTCTACTGGACTCTCCGGACCGAATGGAACGCCTCCCCCGAGGACGCCCGGGATCTCACGCAGGAATATTTTGCGATGTTCCTCGAGAAGCGCCTGCTCGCAGGCGTCGCGCACGAGAAGGGCCGTTTCCGCGCGTGGGTCAAAGCCACGCTTCGCAACTTCATGCTCATGCGCAAGCGAGCGCGAAAGGCGCAGAAGCGAGGCGGCCACCTCCGAATCCGGCCACTCGACGATCTCGATCGCGTCGAGTCCGAGGCGGCGCTCGACAAGCGGACTCCAGAGAGGCGATTCGACCAGGAGCTCATGCGATCGATTTTCCAGGAGGCGCTGAAAAAACTTGGCGCCGAGAGCGCACGCAAAGGGAAGAAGCAACATTTCGAGCTGTTCAAAGCGTTCTACGTCGATGGCGGTGCAGAAGAATCGGATTACGGCGCGCTCCAGGCCCGGTTCGGACTCGGGCCGAACGACGTCAAGCACCGGCTGAACGCGATGCGGAAGCGCCTCAGGGAGTTGATCCTCTCGCATCTGCGCGACGGCCCGAGCACAGAAGAACAACTATTGGCCGAAGTGCGCGAGATCTTCGAAGGGTAATCCTCCATCGCGGATTCGAGGATGCAGGCAGTTTCCGAGCTGAACCGGAAAGAATCCGCCCTGGGATTGCCGACAGTCGGGCACGCACCCGTAACGAAAGGGAGGCTGATGCGGCGGCGCCCGTGGTGGCGGCAGATCAGTTCAGCCAGTCACGCAGGATCGCCTCGCGGTCCCCATCGAGCGCCGGCGGCGGCTTCACCTTCATCTCCCCGAACGGCGACCCGAGCGTCTCGCGGCCGTCGCCGAGCGGGACGACCATGTGGCGGGCGCGGACCTGCTCGTCGTGGAGCGCCTCGGCGACGTCGTAGACGGGCCCGGCCGGGAGCCCCTTTTCCCAGAGGTGGTTCACCCACCAGTCGCGCGGGTGCTTGGCAAATTCCTTCGCGAGGATCGCGTCGAGCGCGGCGCGGTTGAGGCGGCGGGAGGGCATGTCGATGAAGCGGTGATCAGAGGCGGTCTTCAGCGAGAGCGCGTCGCAGAGAGGCTTCCAGAATTTCTCCGTGAAGATCGCGACGGCGACGAACTTTCCGTCGGAGCACTTCCAGGCGCCGTACGGCACGTTGTAAGCGTGCGAGGAGCCGATCGGGCCCGGCGGCGGATTCCCGGCGAGCGTGAATTGAGCCATGTAGGTGAGCATGGAAAGCGAGCAGTCGAGGAGCGAGAGGTCGATGTCGCGGCCCGTTCCCGATGTTTTTATTTCATGAAGAGCCGCGAGCGTCGCGATCGCGCCGTAAAGCCCGCCCGCGAGGTCGCCCGTGGGGACGCCGTTCTTGCACGGGGCGCGGCCGGGCTCGCCGGTGGCGGACATGGAGCCGGACATCGCCTGAATGACGAGGTCGAAGGCGGGGAGGTCGCGGTACGGTCCGGTCGCGCCGAAAGAAGTAATCGCGACGGTGATGAGGCGCGGGTTGGCAACGCGGAACATGGGCAGATCGCACCCAAGCCGCGTCGCGGCGTCGGGCCTGAAATTGTGCCAGAGGACGTCGGCCTTCCCTGCGAGCTTCGCCAGCAGTGTGCGCCCTTCGCCCGACTTCAGATCGATCGCGATCGACCGTTTGTTCCGGTTCACTGAAACGTAGTACGGCGACTCGGGACCGCCGCCGATCGTTCGCGTCGGGTCGCCGCCGTCGGGGTCCTCGACCTTCACCACATCCGCACCGAGATCCGCGAGAAGCATCGTGCCGTACGGGCCGGCCAGAACGCGGGTCAGGTCGAGAACCTTCAGTCCTCGCAGCATGGGGGAATGATAAGCTCGCGGAAGCGGAGAAGCCGAGATTACGGTCAGCATGATCGTGGCGGATCTGAAGCACCTCAAACGCGCGCTCGCTTCTTCCGGCCCTGCTGATGCCTGATCCCGCCTTGCTACCATCTGCGCCAGGGTGCGGGATATCGACGCGCCGGTATCGACTCAGGAGCCGCCCGTGAGCGATCGAAAGGACCTCGAATTCGGGCTCACCGCGCTTCAGCTCAAACTCCTCTCCCGCGAGCAGCTTCTGGTCGCCGTGTCCGAGTGGTTCAACGAGATGAACATCGCGGGGCTCGTTCCAGGTCACGCCGCGCGGGACCTCGAGCGCGTCCTGCTCGACCTGCGGCTTCTCAAACCGTCGGAAGCGAACTCGGTTCACGAGTCGCTCCGCTCGCGCGCTTCCGGGCAGGAGCCTGTGCTTGATCCGGCGACGCGGGAAGCGCTCTTCCAGCTCTCTCCTCCCGCCGAGGTGCGCGTGTGGCTTCGGGGAATGTCGCGGCCTGCGCCGGCGCCCTCGTTCAAGCCGCGGCCGCGCGACGAGCGATACGAGTTCCGGGAGGAGATTGCGCGGGGCGGGCTGGGGCGGGTTCTGGATGCGCTGGACCGGGACCTCGGGCGGGACGTGGCGGTCAAGCTGACGCTCGACGGGCTGCGCGCGGACGACGTGGAGCGATTCGTGCGGGAAGCGCGGCTGACGGCGCAGCTCGACCATCCGAACATCGTGCCCGTCTACGATTTCGGCGTGAGGCCGCGAGCCGGCGGCGGGGAAGAGTACTACTTGTGCATGAAGCGCATACGGGGGATGGATCTGGAATTGCTGATCACGGGTTTGAGGCTGGGGGACGCGGCGCTCGCGGAAAAGTTCACACGGGGAAGGCTGCTGGCGGTCTTCCAGGACGTGTGCCTGGGAATTGCGTATGCGCATTCGAAAGGAGTGATTCACCGGGACCTCAAGCCGCCGAACGTGATGGTCGGGGAATTCGGCGAAACTCTGATCGTGGACTGGGGGCTGGCGAAGGAGATGGGGAAGCCGGAGCCGCACTTCGGCGCGGCGGGTCCCCGGGTGGAGCGCACGACGGCGCCCGCCCCCGACGCCACTCAGCTCACCCTGGCCGGAGACGTGCTGGGGACGCCGACCTTCATGGCGCCCGAACAGTTCGAGGGGCGGCTCGAGGACATCGACGCGCGCAGCGACGTCTACGCGCTCGGTTCCATCCTCTACTCCATTGTCGCGCTCCGCCCTGCCTTCCTCGCCGACGAGGTGGGCGCCATCGGCGACGTTCTCCGCTCCGGCCGCCTCCGACCTCCGTCGGCCGTGTCGAGAGCCGCGGAGCCGGTCCCGCCGGAACTCGATGCCGTCTGCCTGCGCGCCATGGCGTACCGCCGCGAAGACCGCTTCCAGTCCGCCCTCGAGCTCCACGACGAAATCCAGCGCTTTCTCGAAGGATCCCGCGAGCTCGAACGGCGCCGTCGAGCCGCCCGCGAGCGATCCGCCGAGGGGCTCCGCCAGCTGGCGCGCTATCGCGAGCTCGACGGCGAAATCCAGGCGCGCCAGAACGATGTCGAGCGGCTGCAGAAGGCGCTCGGAAATTACGGGCCTGCGGACAGGAAGCGGCCCATCTGGGACGCGCAGGAGAGCGTGAAGGTCCTGCGCGAAGACCGGATCGACGCGTACACGAAAGCGGGGGCCGAGTTCGGGCAGGCGCTGGTCGCGGATCCGGCGTGCGCGGAGGCGCTGGCGGGGATGTGCGAGCTGCAATTGGAGAAATACCTGGAAGCGGAGGCGGTTCGCGACGACGACGAGATGCAGCTCCGCTGGAACATCCTGGCGCACCACGACCGGCAGGGGACGTTTGCGGCCCGGCTCGACGCGCCGGGCCGTCTGTTGCTTCGCACCTGGACCCGCCCGTGCGATTGCCTGCGGCCGGTAAAAGAGCCGGGATGGCGGGTGGAATTTGGCGAGGCGTGGACCGTGCCATGGCGGGATGGGCGTGCACGTCCAGGGGAAGCGCTTCGCGACGAAGACCTGCCTGTGCCCAAGGTTCTGGTGAGCCCTCGCGGAACCTACTGGGGGCACGGCGCGAAATTCCGGGCGTCGAGGTGTCGATCGCAAAGTACGAGACGAAAGACCGTCGGCTTGTCCCGGGCGCCGCGCGGGTGCTCGGCACGACGCCGCTCGCGGACGTCGAGCTGCCCCAGGGCTCCTGGCTCTGCACGCTCAAGCCGCCCGCGCCCTTCATTCCCGCCCGCTTCCCGGTCCGGATCGACCGGGCCGGCCGGGCGTCGCACGACATCACGCTCTATCGGGAAGGCGAAGTGCCTGCAGGATTCGCAGTCGTTCCCGGGGGCGAATTTCCCTACGGCGGAATCGAACCCGGCCGCCGTCAGGGAATGACGCGCGTCACCGAGGACTGCTTCTTCGCGCGCTTCCCGGTCACCTGCCGAGAGTACCTCGAGTTCCTCAACGACCTGTGCGCGCAGGGCCGCATCGACGAGGCGCGCCGCCGGGCTCCACGGGACAGCGGACACACGCTCTGGATCGAAGAGGCCTCCGCAGGGCGAGCCGCGCGCTTCCGCCTCCCGCGTCCCGACGAGCGCCCCGCGCAGGCGTGGGAAGCGGAGTGGCCGGTCATGTCGGTGGACTGGCACGACGGCCTCGCCTACTGCGGCTGGCGCTCGACGCGCGACGGCATCGTCTTCACGCTGCCCCACGACGAGGAGTTCGAAAAAGCCGGCCGCGGCCTCGACCGCCGCGACTTCCCTTACGGTCCCGAGTTCGACGCCGCGTACAGCCACACCAGCGGCTCCCGTTCCAGCGGCGCCGCGCCACTCCCCGTGGGTTCCTCCCCCGAGGACGAATCCCCCTACGGCGTCCGCGACCTCTCCGGCGGCGCCTCCACCTGGACCCTCAACGGCGCCGCCGGCGCTTCACGCTCCCTCGTCATCATCCGCGGCGGCGCATGGTCCGACAGCGGCTGGAGTTCGAGGCTGACGCAGCGGCGTGGAAGCGAGCCGGAGACCGTGCTGTCGCACATCGGACTGCGGCTCGTCGCGCGGCCGGTGTGGCATCCTTTCCCGCACTGACCTTTGAGGCGATCCGCCTGCGGGGAGAGATCGAGGCGGCCCACAGCGTGCTACGCTTGAATCAACTCCGTCTCATCAGGAACCGCCGCATGGCCCGGGAATCCGACATCCTCTTCGCCCTCCTTGCGCTCCGCGCCGGGGTTGCGCCGCGCGACAGGATTCTGGAGTGCGCGATGGTCCTGGCCGAGACTCCTGACGCCAGGTTGGAACAGCTGCTCGCTGAACAGGGATTGCTCTCCGAAGAACGGCTCGGGGCGTTGCAAGCCGAAGTGCGCGCGGAGATCGGGCGGCACGGCGGCGACGCCGCGAAAGCCGTAACGAGCGCTTCGCAGGACCCCGAGTTGCGGCGGGTGCTGGAAGCAGGATTCCTGAGCGAGCATCGCGTCACCGCGCTTCCGTTGGTCCCGGATCCCGCGGTCATCGTCGCCCGGCCCAGCGGCGCACGCTACGAACTCGGCCGTGAACTGGGCCACGGAGGCATCGGCCGCGTCGTGAGCGCCCAGGACCGGGACCTCGCGCGCGACGTCGCGCTGAAAATCGTCCCCGTCGATGATGCTCCCGACACCGCCGCCCGCTTCGTGCGCGAAGCCCGGCTCTCCGCGCGGCTCCAGCACCCGAATATCGTCCCCGTCCACGACTTCGGCTCCCTCACCGGACCGGGCGGAGAGCAGCAGCTGTTCATCTGCATGAAGCGAATCGAAGGACGCGACCTGATGTCGCTTCTCAGGGAGATTGTCGAGGGAGACGGGTCGCTTGCCGCCGTGTTTACGCGGGCGCGGCTGCTGCGCATATTCCAGGACGTCTGCCTGGCGGTGGCTTATGCCCACTCGAAAGGCGTCATCCACCGGGACTTGAAGCCCTCCAACGTCATGCTCGGCGAATACGGGGAGGTGCTGGTCGTTGACTGGGGCCTCGCGAAGGAGCGAGGGCAGGACGCTCCGCCCGCCCGGGCGCCGCTTCCGGAAAGCACGACGGTCCACACGCCGGTCGGCGACGTGATGGGCACGCCCTGGTACATGCCCCCTGAACAGGCGCTCGGTCACTACGATGAGATCGACGAGCGCAGCGACATCTTCAGCCTCGGTGCGATCCTCTACGAGATCCTCACGTTTCAGCCGCCGTTTCCTGGAGCATCCGCCGAAGAAGCTCTTCGCCGCGCCCAGGCAGGGCGCATTCTGATTCCGTCGCACCTGCTCGCGATGGAGGCCTGGCCTCCTGTCGCGATGGCGCAGGGCATTTCACCGGAGCTCGACTCGATCTGCATGAAGGCGCTCGCGCCGAAACGCGAGGAACGCTACGCGCGGGCGATGGAGCTGCACGACGAAATTCAGTTGTTCCTTGAAGGCGTGAAGGAGCGGGAGCGAAACCACCACCAGGCGGAAGAGGCAGTCGCCAAGGCCAGGAGCGCCGCGGCGCGGCAGAAGCAGCTTCAGCAGGCGGCGTCGCAGGCGGAGGCGGAGGCGAAGCGGCAGGAGAAGGAAGCGGAGCCGCTGGAAGCGAAACCGTCGCTCTGGGCGGCGCAGGACCGGGTCGATGCGCTGAGGCGGGCGGCTGTCGAGGCGTTTTCGGAAGCGAACGCGGCGATCGGGTTGGCGCTTGGATTTGAAAGGGGGAATGTGGAGGCGCGGCAGCTCTGGGCGGAGCTGGCGTGGGCGAAATTTCTGAAAGCGGAGGAGGACGGAAAGGAAGAGGAAATGCTCCTCAACCGCCGCCTGGTGGAGCGGTACAACGACGGCCCCTTCGATGCCCTGCTCGCCGGCGAGGGCGCGCTGACGGTGCGAACGCGGGCGTATGAGTGCCGGTGTCTGCTCGCAGGGCGCGACGCCCGGCCCGAGGAGCTGGGGCGCCTGGGCTACCACCTGTTTTCAGGACGATCCCTGGAAGGTCACCCGGGCGCGGAGGGAGTGCCGGATTTGGAGCCTGCGACGCCGGTCCGTCTCAAGGCGCACGGGTCGGGGTGCGCGGCCGCGCCTGTGCTCGGCGCTCACGTGTGGCTCTGGCGCTACGAGGAGATCGGCCGGTTGCTCATGCCTGCGACGCCGGAAGGAGCGACGCGGGGACCGGTCGCGCCGCCCCTGGATACGCTGTTTCCGGCGGACTCGCCTTTTCGGCCACAGGGCCCGGGAGAATACCTCGGGCTGACGCCTCTCCGGGCACGGGCCCTCCCCATGGGCTCCTACCTTCTCGTGCTGCACCGGGACGGCTTCGAACCGATCCGTTGTCCCGTCACGATCCCGCGCTGCGGGACCTGGGAACAGGACGTGACTCTCTTCCGCCCGGGCGAAATCCCGGCGGGCTTTCTCCCGATTCCCTCCTCATCTGTCTGCTACCAGGGCGACTCAGGTAATCCGCATTCCGAACCCGGCAAAACAGTCGACCTCGACGACTATTTCATGGCGCGCCATCCAGTGACCTGCCGCGAATACTGCGAGTTCCTGAACGATCTGGCGAAAACACGCCCCGATGAGGCCGCGAGACGGGCGCCGCGTGAAGCGGATTCGAGCGGGTTCTACTGGCCGGGACCTCCCTGGGCCGTGCCGACCGCGGCCTGGCTCGCCGGCGCGCCCGCCGAGCTCAAGGCGAAGGCGAAGCGGCTCTCGTCCAGTCCCGTGGATTGGGAAGAGGACTGGCCCGTGTTCAGCGTTTCGTGGGAGGACGGCATGGCGTACGCGGCGTGGAAGCGAGCGGGCGACGGAAGCCCGGCGACGCTGCCGCATGAAATGGAGTGGGAAAAGGCGGCGCGCGGGACGGATCGCAGGCCCTACCCGTTTGGCCGGCACCTCGACGAGCGCTGGTGCAACAACATCCGCTCGCATCCGGGAGAAAGCCGGCCGTCGGTCGTGACCGGGTTTCCCTTCGACGAATCGCCCTACGGCGTTCGCGGCTTCGCGGGGAACAGCCGCGACGCCTGCCTGAATTCCGCCGCCCCCGATCATCCCGGCTGGAGGATCTTCCGCGGCGGGTACTGGCCCATGACCGGGATCGTTTCCCGCGCCTCGCACCGCGGAGGGCTCACGACCCGCAGCGTGCTTTTCATTTACGGCTTTCGCCTGGCACAACCCGCTCGGCTGGCGGGGCCGGGTTGATCCACGCTGCCCTCGTCGCCAGAGTGCGGATAGCCGATCGTCGCGCGCGGTCCCGAAATCACTTTCCCGATGAAATTTCGAAGTAAATGACGTCGTCGACCCGCCGGATAGCGCGCAGCGCGGCGCTCCCTTCCGAGAGCTCCGTCCGACCCTCCTGCGGCCACGCGACATGGCCCTCGTCCGCCGGAATCCCGCGACGCGCCGGGTCGAGGCCGTGCGCGGGGATCAGCTGGACGCGCGTTTGAGGCGAAGCGGGGCGGTCGTTGGGGCCGACGCGCAGGACGAATAGCCCTTCGCACGGAAGGTCGCTCATGAATCCCTCGCGGCGGCGGTTTTCGAGCAGGAGGTATTCGCTTCCGTCGGGCTTGAGCAGGACTCGGAACGACTCGCCGGGGTCGAAGTTGACGGGGCGAAGCGCGAGCTTCTGCGGTCTTGCGGGGTCGACCGTGACGGGGCGGAGCCAGCCGATGCACTGTTTGCACCAGGCGCAGAGGTGGAACGGGCGGGCCTCGGCGGAGGGAGCGGCGCCGTGCGTGCCGTAGGCGATGAGGCAGAATGGACCGAGCGGGTTCTTCGTGGCGCCGAGGCCGTACTTGTCGTCGACGCCGAAGGTGTGGGCGAGCTCGTGACAGGCGACGCCGATCGGGGCGAAGTGGCCGCGGTAGCGTTCGCCGGCCTTGAACGCGACGACGCCCGGGCGGTCCTTGAGGGAGAGGCGCATCGGCCAGAGGGCGCTGGTGCGCGCGACGGGATTGCCGGCCCAGAGGAAGACGATCGCGTCGAAGCCGTCGAGCGCGGCCTTGCCGTCGCGGGCGAGAACGGCCCTGGCCAGCTCGCGCTCGACGACGTCGGAGCCGAAGCTGGCGTCGCGCATCCCGGTCCATGAGCCCGGAAGGAGGACCCAGTCGAACACGGTTCCGGTCGCGTCGAAAGTGCTTCCGGACATTTCGGCGTAGAAATCGCGCAGACTGCCGTACGTCGGCTGGCCGGTCGGCGACGTCCCCGGCCCGGCCCCCTTCGAGAAAAACGAGCGCTCGATCTCCTCGCGTCCGAAAGAGTGACGGCGGTCCTTCCATTCGCCGAGAACCACGGCGACTTTCATCCGCGGCCTCTTCAGACTGCATTCGAACCCCGGGCCGAGCTCGCGCACGGGAACGCCTTTCCTGAAGAACTCGTTTTCCGCCGGGACGGCCTTGTCGGGCGTCGCGAAGCCGTCCTCGATCGTGTAGTCCTTCCGGATCGGCCGTGTCTCGCTCGTCGGCGGGCGGACCGGGAGGCGCACGACGCCGGCCCTCGGGTGGCGCACGATCAAGGTCACCGGCCCTGTTGCAGAAGCGATTTTCACGCGCACCTCCGCCGAGGCGCCGCCCGCCAGCCTCTCAACCGCCGTCGCCTCCGCCAGTCCTTCCGCTTCGAACGCCACCGGCGCCGACAGCTTCAACGCGACCGCCTTCCAAGTGTCCGTCGGCATCTCGCCCGCGTTTTGCAGCGTCGCGCGCACTTCGAATCCGCCCTCGGTCGCTTCGATCACCGGGTCCACCAGCTCCAGTCGCGGCAGCCGCTCCGCTTCGTCCTTGATCCACTCCCAGCTTTTCCTGGCGATCTCGCGAAGCGCCGCGGGTTCCGGATTGCGCGCGCTCAGCTTGCGGTCGTCGCCGCCCAGGAGAATTTCCCCGAGCTGCGGGTGTTTGAACGGCTTTGCGGGGACGAAGCGGTCTTCGCTCCACTCGCGCGGCTCGAGCTCCAGGATGAGCGACGGAATTCCGCGCGCGCCGAACGCCCACGCGATCGCGAGGCCGGCGCCTTCGTGATCGAGCGGCGCGGGCGGATAACCCAGCGTTTTTTCGCCGCGCGCGGCGATCGCTTCGAAAAGCGCCTTGTCTTCGCCGGGGCGCCAGAAGAAGAGGCACTTGCCGTCGTTGTGGACATCGAGGAAGAGCGCGATGTTCGGGCGGGCGGCGACGGCTTTCATGATCGCCTGCGTTTCGGGCTCGGAAGCGGCCTCCGGGCCGTGTGACCCCTCGAATTCCTTCCGCACCTTGAACCCGACCGGGAAGTTCCGGTTGAGGTCGACGCCGCCGGCCGGATCTTCCGAATACTTTCCGTCGCCGTCGTCGTCGACTCCCTCGCGGCCCGCGAACGAAAACCGCTTCGCCCCGTCGCCGCGCACGACCCGCCCGCCTTTCAGCACAAAGTCCCCCTTGTCGTCCGGTTTCCACATGAGGCCGATCTCGCCGTCGCCGTCGAGGTCCTCGTATCCGTCCTCGTCGGTCTTCCCGTCGCCGTCGGCGTCGAAGGGGCGGTAGTTGTAGCGGGGGCGCCACCTGGTGCAGGGACCGCCCATGAAGTGCGCGAACGCGTCGGGGCTCGCGGCGGGGACGACGTAGAAGGTGGTCCGCGCGACGACCTTGTCGGTCCCGCGGCTGCGCGCAGGATTCGCGGCGAGCTGCCAGGCGACGTAGAGCGCCGTCATCGCCGCGCTCGCTTCGTTCCCGTGAAGCGCGCCCTGCACCCAGACCGCGGGTTTCTCCTCCGGCGCGCCGGCCGAGCGGTCCGTGATCTCGAGCACGAGGATGTCGCGCCCCTGGACCGACTTCCCCAGGCTCGCCAGCCGCGCGCGCCCCGGGAATCGCTTCGCCAGATCCTTCAGGTGCTCCGTGACCTGCCGGTTGCCGAGATACCGGTCCCAGGTCCAGAGCCGCTTCGCGACCAGCCACTCCGTCCGCGCCCTGTACAGGGAACCGGGCGCATTCTCGAGGGCGTCGAGCTGCTTCTGCGCGCGGGCGGCGAGATCGGGGAAGCGCGCTCCCTGCGTCCGGACGCGCCACCACGATTCGAACGCGCGGCCGGGCTCTTTCGTCGCTTCGACCTTCGCCGCTTCATCCGCGAGTACCGATGTTTTTATTTCTAGATCGGCGAAAATCGCCTTCGCCTCCGCGGACTCCTCGCGCGCCGCGTGGGTCGACGCCCGCAGCCAGTCACCGGACGCCGCCGCTTCCTTCGCGACGGCCAGATCGTCTTCCGTGCGATTTCCCGCAAGAAACTCCAGGTACCGGAACAGCCGCGCATACTCCTCGACCGAGGCGAACCGGTGGTCGGTCTCAGGCACCTCCCGGTACATCGCCCGCCCGCCGGCCCTGTCGATCGCGAGGAACGCCTCCCACGAGCCGTCCTTTCGGACGACGTCCTCCTCGCCGGTCACGAAGAGGAACGGAAACGCCTTCGCCTTCAGGAGCGACCCGTCCGAGAGACCCACGACATTGCTCGGCCCCGGGCACACGACCAGGCTCCCCGCGAATTCGCCGCCGAGCTGCAGCCCCCCGCTGCAGAGGAAGTCCGATCCCGACGAAAACCCCGCCAGGTACACCCGCTTCAGGTCGATCGTGTACCGCTTCTTCACGTCCGCCAGCACCGCCGCGACGTACGCCACGTCGTCCCGCTCGCCTTCGATCATTCCCCACGCCCGCGTGCGCGAATTCGGCGCGGCGACGAGACACGGCACCTGCAGCGAGAATCGCGACCACACTTCGCGCACCGTCAGCGACCCGCCCTTCGCCGACGGCGCGATCGCCCCGTGCAGGTCGACGATCAGCGGCCACGCCGTCTTCGCGTCGTACCCCGGCGGCACCGCGATCGCGTACGTCGCTTTCGCCTTCTCGACGTCGAAGTCGGGAAGCGGGAATTCCTGGGGCTCCCCGGCAGGACAGGGAAGGGCCGCGAGCGCCAGGATCAGGGAGCAGAGCGGGCGTCGCGGCATGGACATCCTCCTCGGGAATCAGCATGCCAACGGGCGCGCTCCACGTATCTTAGGAAAAATCGTCTCCGAGCAGCCGAAGTCCTCCCGTTGTTCGATCCCCTCCCATGGGCTATCATCAGGATTCGATTTCAACAGCGAGGAGACCTCTCATGAAATTGTGCGCTCTTCCCGTAATCGCCCTTCTGGCCGCCCTGCAGGCCCACGCCGGCGGCGTCACCTGGGAGAAGTCGTTCGAGGAAGCCAAAGTCAAGGCCGGGCTCGAAGGCCGGCTGATGTACCTCGACTTCTTCACCGACTGGTGAGGCTATTGCAAGAAAATGGATGCGGATACGTATCCACGGGCGGACGTCGTTGAAGCGCTGAAGCCGTACCTCTGCGTGCACATCAATGCGGAGAAGGAAGGGAAGGACGTCGCCAGCAAGTACGGCGTGAACAGTTTCCCGCGGCTGATGATCCTGGACCCGATGGGGAACAAGCTGATGGAGATCAAGGGGAAGCCGCAGGACGAGGGGTTCGGCGAGCGGCTGCCTTACGACATTCATAACGCGATGGCGGTGGCGGCGAAGGCCGGGGATTTCAAGGTCTCCGCGGCGAGCATGGTGTATCTGAGACGGTGGTTCGAAGGCACCGAAGCGCGCAAGGCCGCCGAGGACTGGTACAAGCAGCTCGAGGCGAACGCCGACTTCAAGGCGGCGTACGACGAGGCGCAGAAGAAGCTGGAAGACGGGCTGGCGAAGGCGAAGGAAGAAGCGGTCGGCCAGCGTGAGGCGCTCGAGAAGGCGCGCATCGTCGCCGAGGAGAAGGAGCGCAAGGACCTCATGGCGACGGCCGCCGAGCATTCGAAGAAAAGCCGGCGCAAGGAAGCGATCGAGTGCTGGCAGAAGGTCAATGACCGCTGGCCGGACTCGGAAGAAGCGAAGACGGCGCGCGGGAAGCTGAAATTTTTCGGCGTCAAGGTCGAGGAGCCGAAGCAGGATCCAGCGCCGAAATAAGGGCTCCGCTGCCGTAGAGTAAGATCTGCCCGCACTCCGGGGAGGATCCATGACCGGGCGGAACGAGCCTCAGGAACTCCTGTACGGGCTGCTCGCGCTTCAGATGGGGAAGCTCCGGAAGCAGGATCTGGTCGGGGCGGTCGAGATCTGGCTGAACGATCTGGACCTGGAGCGCCTGGGGTCGTCCGCCGCCCATCGAGACCTCAGGTCGGTCCTGAGGGAACAGAAACTGGTGGCTTCAGCAGCGGAAGAAGACGTCGAGGCCGCGGTCCAGTGCATGCCCGAAGCGGGGCCGGAGAGGGGTCCGGCGATCGAGGACGACCTGCGCCGATGCCTGCTCGACCTCGAACCGCCCCAAGCCTTGCGCGCCTGGCTGCTGTCTCTCGGCGCGCGCGCTTCCCAGACGCCCTGGAGTCCTGTTCCGCGCGAGGACCGCTATGTTCTGAGCGCGGAAATCGGGAGGGGAGGGCTCGGAAGCGTGTTCGACGCGGAGGACCGGGACCTGGGGCGCGAAGTGGCGATCAAGGTCCTCCGCGACGGGGGACAGGCCGATGCGGAGCGCTTCGTCCGAGAGGCGAAGCTGACAGCCCGGCTAGACCACCCGAACGTCGTACCTGTCCATGATTTCGGCCTGCTGTCCGCCTCGGGCGGAAACCCGAAGCTTTTCCTCTGCATGAAGCGCATCCGGGGCCGGACGCTGAGAGACCTGGTGGACGGCCTTTGCGCCGGCGCCGCGGAGGCGAGGCGCACGTTGTCGCGAGCGCGGCTGCTGGCGATCTTCCAGGACGTCTGCCTCGGAGTCGCCTACGCGCACTCCCGCGGGATCATCCACCGCGACCTGAAACCGGCCAACGTGATGGTCGGCGAATTCGGCGAGACTCTCGTGGTCGACTGGGGGCTCGCGAAAATCGCCGGCGCGCCGGAGGAAGTCACCGCGGAACATCCGGTGAGGCAGGTGCCGGACCAGGATGCAACGCAGTTGACTCTCGCGGGAAGCGTCCTGGGCACACCGGCCTACATGGCTCCGGAGCAGGCTGAGGGGAGGCTGGAAGACGTCGACGCGCGCAGCGACATCTACGCCCTCGGCGCGATCCTGTACGTCCTCCTTACGTGGCAGCTTCCATGGCCGGCGGGCCCGAATCCTTCCACGCGACGCGGGCTTCCCATGCTGCCCTCCGAACGTGTCGCCGCGGAGGGCCCGGAAGGCAACCCGCCAGTGTCCCCCGACCTCGACGCGATCTGCCTCCGCGCGATGGCGGTCCGCAGGGAAGACCGCTTCCAGTCCGCTATGGAGTTGCACCACGAAATCCAGCTCTTCCTGGAAGGCGTGAAAGATCGAGAACGGAACCATGGCCTGGCGGAGGGGGCGGTGGCGAAGGCGAAGGCGGCGATGGAGCGGCAGAAGCGGCTCGTGGACGATGCGAAGCTTGCGGCCGAGGAGGCGAAGAAGGTGCTGAAGGAGTTGAAGCCGACGGACGACAAGGCGGCGCTCTGGGCGGCGCAAGACAGGGCGAAGGAGCTGGAATTCGGGGCGATCGACGCGTTCGGCGAGGCGAATGCGGAGTTGACGGTCGCGCTGGGGCACGAGAAGGAGCACCTGGATGCGAGGCGGCTGCGGGCTGAGCTGCACTGGAAACGGTATCTCGAGGCGGAGGCGCGCGACGACGAGAAGGAGATGCGGGTCGATCGCGCCATTGTGGAGAGGTACAACGACGGGCCTTTCGACGCGTTGTTGAACGGCGACGGAACGCTGACGGTGCGGACGCGGGCATATCCGTGCCTGTGTCTGGCCGATGGACGGACGGTGAAACCGGAGGAACTGGCGTGGCAGGGGTATCACCCGTTTTCGGGAAGGGCGCTGGACGGTCACACCCGGGCTGAAGGGCTGCCTGCGCTGGAGCCAGGGGAACCAGTCAGACTCAAAGTGCATGCGGCGACCTGCGGGGCGGTCGCGCTCGACGGCGCGGAGGTGTGGTTGTTTCGATATCAGGAGGCCGGCCGGCGGCTGATGCCAGGAACGCCCGACTTTCGCGCGACGAATGTCGCCGTGAGGTGCATCGCCGTGCCGCCAGCCGTCGTCGATGCGCTCTTCGAGCCGTCATCCCCGTATCGTCCGCAGGGACCCGGACTCTACCTCGGCCGCACGCCGATCGACCGGCAAGCTCTTCCGATGGGCTCGTATCTCCTGTTGGTTTCCCACGAGGGGCGCGCGCCGCAGCGCGTGCCGGTGTCGATTCCCCGTTGCGGCGCATGCGAGCAGGAGGTGACGCTTTTTCGGCCCGAGGAAATCCCGCCGGGGTTCATCCCGATTCCCGCGGGAGCGTTCGGGTACCAGGGCGACCCACTGAATCCGTACGCCTTTCCCGCCGAGACGATAACCGTGGACGACATCTTCTTCGCCCGTTACCCCGTGACCTGCCGCGAGTATGCGGAATTCCTGAATGATCTCGCGAAGACGCGGCCCGAGGAAGCGGCGCGCCGGGTCCCCCGCGGGTCGCCGGAGAGCGATTTCTACTGGACTGGTCCGCCTGGCCCTGAGCGAGCGGAAGGACCGTACGCGGTTCCAACGGAGGCCTGGTTCGCGTGGGCGCCTGCCATGGTCAAGTCGAAGGCGCGACGGCTCACGGGCTGTCCCGTGGATTGGGAGGAAGACTGGCCTGTCTTCGGCGTCTCGTGGGAGGACGGGATGGCGTACTGCGCCTGGAAGCGCGGACGCGAAGCACGGCTGACGACGCTTCCGCATGAGCTGGAATGGGAGAAGTCGGCGCGCGGCACTGATTGGAGATATTTCGTCTGGGGACGCCACTGGGACGATCGTTGGGCGAACGCGAACCGCTCGGCGCCCGGCGGGCTGCGCCCGTCCCGCGTCGACGAGTTCTCACCGGACGAATCGCCGTACGGCGTTCGCGGGCTGGCCGGGAACAGTCGCGACTTTTGCCTCAACGACCCCGGACCGGACTATTTCGGCTGGCGGATTTCGCGCGGCGGCCGATGGGCGGATTCGGGCATCAACGCGCGCGCGACGAATCGCACGGGCTACACAACGCGAATCGTCAACGATAGTCTCGGGTTCCGTACGGCATCCGTCATCCGACTCTCAAGGACACCTTAACCCGCTCTTGTCTGTCCCGCCGTCCCTCACCACCGGGAGCTGTCGAGTGACTCGCGAAGCCGATCTGGAATTCGGGCTTGCCGTCCTGCGCCTGAAGTTCGTCACGCCGGAGCAGCTCGAACGCGTGATGGCGGCGCGGCTGGGCCCGGCGCTTCGTGACCAGTTGCTGGCGTCGGGGGCGCTGACCGAGGACCAGGCTCACGCCGCCGACGAAGCGGCGCGCGGCTCCGGCCGGTACCGCCTCGGGCCCGAACTCGGCCACGGCGCGCTGGGGCGGGTCGTGCAGGCGTTCGACTCGTCCCTCAAGCGCGACGTTGCGGTGAAACTGGTGCTCGAAAACCTTCCGGCGGAACTTCGCGAACGCTTCGTCCGCGAAGCCGAGCTTTCCGGCCGGCTCGAGCATCCGAACATCGTGCCGGTCTATGATTTCGGGGAGCTGGAGGGAAAGAAACTATTCCTCTGCATGAAGCGCGTCCACGGACGCGACATGGCGAAGCTGCTGAAGGACCTGGTGAAGGGAGACGCGGCCACGTGCGAAATGTACTCGCGGGCGCGGCTGCTCGCGCTGTTCCAGGACATCTGTCTCGGCGTTGCGTTCGCGCACTCGAAGGGGATCATCCATCGCGACCTCAAGCCGTCGAACGTGATGATCGGCGATTACGGCGAAACGCTGATCGTGGACTGGGGGCTCGCCAAGGAAAAGTCGGTAGTCGGGAGCCGGGAGTCGGGAGAAACGACGCTGACTGAGGCGAACACGACCGACGCGACGATCGTCTATGCGCGAGAGACGGGTTCGTCGTCTCGGACAATGGAGGGCGAGATCGTCGGCACGCCGGACTACATGCCGCCCGAGCAGGCCGCGGGGCGCCTTGCGGACGTGGACGAGCGCAGTGACATCTACTCGCTGGGCGCGATTCTTTTCGAGATCCTGACGTTCCAGCCGCCTATCGCGGCGAAGTCGCTGAAGGAGCTGCTCGGCAAGGTGCGCTCCGGCGTGGTGCGGAAGCCCTCGAGCGTCGTTGCCGCGATTCCGCAGGAGCTGGATGCGATCTGCCTGAAGGCGCTCGCGTTGAGGCGCGAAGACCGATACCAGACGGCGAAGGCGCTTCACGACGAAATCCAGCTCTTTCTCGAAGGAGTGAAGGAGCGCGAGCGCAGGAAGCAGGAGGCGCGCGAGCGTTTCGAGGCGGGGCGGCGGTGGTTCGCGCGGTACCGGGAGCTGCGGGGCGAGATCGAGGCCCAGGACAAGGTCGTCAAGGAGTGGGCCGGCAAGATCAAGCCGCACCAGCCGCCGGAGGAGAAACGGCCGCTGTGGGACGCCGAGGCGCGGCTGAGGGCGCTTCGCGAGGATCGCATCGAGGCGTTCGCGCAGGCGTCGGCGGAATTCGGCCAGGCGCTGACGGTGGACGCGGCGTCGGCAGAGGCCTCGGACGGAAAGTGCGAGTTGTATCTCGACCGGTTTCTGGAAGCGGAGGGGAAGCGGGATCGGGAAGAGATGCTGCTGAATCGCAAGGTGCTCGCGACGTACGACCGGGAAGGGAAGCACGCCGCGCGTCTGGACGCGCCGGGGAAGCTGACGCTTCGGACGTTTGCGTACGGCTGCGACTGCCTGCGGCCCGTGAAGCATCCGGAATGGCGCGTGGAAATCGCGGAGGCGGTCTCGGTCCCGTGGCGCGACGGCCGGCCGCGCCCGGACCTGCCCCTGACGGACACGGACTGCCCCGTCCCCGCCGTTTCGACGTTCCCTGAAGGCGTACGGTGGGGCCACACCGGGACGTGCGTCCGGCGCGAAGTCACGGGAGTCGAGGTTTCCATCGCGAATTACGAAGAGCGCGACAAGCGCCTCGTGCTGGGGCCAGAGCGCGTTCTCGGCCGGACGCCGCTTCCGGACGTCGTCGTGCCGCGCGGTTCGTGGCTGTGCGTCCTCCGGCACCCGGACTTCGCCCCTGTGCGCCTGCCGGTCCGGATGGACCGCGGCGGCGCGTGGACTCAGGAGGTCAACCTTTACCGGGCCGACGAAATCCCGGAGGGGTTCTGTTTCGTCCCCGGCGGACCGTTCATCTTCAGCGGCACCTGGGCGGGCGGCCACGAAGCGGAGACGAAGGTGACGGAGGACCTCTTCGTCGCGCGCTTCGCGACGACCTGCGCCGGGTACCTGGAGTTCCTGAACGACCTCTGCGCGCAAGGGCAGACGCCGGAAGCCCGCAAACGCCAGCCGCGCGAAGGAGACCGGAAGTGGTGGATCGAGGAGGGCGGGCGGTTCCGCCTGCCGACGCCCGCGGAAGACTCGAGGATGGAGTGGGACCTTCGCTGGCCTGTGCTCTCCGTGAACTGGTTCGACGCCGTGGCGTACTGCGCGTGGAAGTCGAAGCGTGACGGCCGGGTCCATGCGCTGCTGCACGAGGAGGAATACGAGAAGGCCGTGAGAGGCGTGGACGGCCGTGTCTTCTCCTACGGAAACGAGTACGACGGGAGCTACTCGCACACGAATGCTTCGATTCCCGGGAAAGTCACCCCGATGCCGGTGGATTCGTTCCCGATCGATGAATCGCCCTACGGTCTTCGCGGCCTCTCGGGAGGGATCATGACGTGGGGCTTCAGCGCGCCGCCGGTTCCCTTGCACGCCTGGCGCAGCCTCAGAGGCGGGACGTGGAACTATCCCTTCCCCTACGCGCGCACAGGCGAACGGCGCGGCGATCTGCCCACCAACGTGACCTCGCTCCACGGGTTGCGCGTCGTTGTGCGGCCGAGGAGTTCGTAAGCTCGTTCGAGGCGCCTCGCGCGATTGCCTGCGATCCGCGCTTGAGAGAATCCTGACGTCAAGCGACGGAATACTCTCGGATCTCGACTCGAACGCCTTCTTTCGCGGCTTGCTCGGCCGTCTGGAGCAACTCTGCGGAGGCGGCCTCGTCGATGTACGCCTCGCCGCAGACCGGGCAGACCTGTGCCGGCACTCCTCGAACGACCAGAGTCAGGGCGCCCCGCTCCAATGTCACGGTCGTCTTACCCGCAGCCGTGGCGCCATTCCTGCAGATCACGCAAATCATGTTCGTTTGCTCCTGAAGTCGGGGTACTCCTGGAGAACTTCTCCGCCCGCCACGACTCCGGCCGCGTCCGCAACTGAAATGCCGCGCTCGAACATCCGTTGGAGTGCGTGAAGCCGGAACACGAGGCGAGAGTAGGGCAGCGGTTCCTCCTTCAGGAAAAATGCGAACTCGGATTCTATCTCCTGCGAGTCGCGTCCGGGCGCGGGTTCTCAACCGCCGCGTCGTCGCCTTCGCGCCCAACCCGCCCCGCACGGTGTCGTTGTATGAGCAGGTATCGATGCCATATCCACCTGCAGGAGATCGCCATGCGAGGATTTGTCCTTGTTTTTCCCATGTGCGCCCTGGCCGCGGGTTGTGCGGGCAACGGCACTGATGCACGGCACGAAAAGTCCTCTGCGGCGACCGCGGTCGATGGCATTCACGCCGAGATCAATCCCGTTCATCCGAAGATTGCGCGCGAGATCCAGAACGGGTCCGTGAGAATCGACTGGAACGGCCTCAGGTTGGAACAGCTCATCCATGGGGTCGCTCTCGCGACAGGTCGCGTCTTTGTCTTCGATCGGCGCAGAGTGGAAGGGAAGCCTCCGGCCAACCTCAGTCGCAGTTGCGAAATCCAGCTTCAACAGCTGTACCTGCTGCTGGAAACGGTTTTAGCAGGAAACCAACTTGCATGTTTGCCGCAGACGGTGCCGCTTTCCGCAGTGTCGAGTTGGGAGGTCCTCCGCGTAGTACCCCGAATGTATTCCCGCAAAGGAGCGAATCCCTACCTTGAAGAATCGAATTCCATTTCCGCGTCGGATATTCCGTTTCTGGTCGTCGCTGGACCTGACATGCCGGCGAGCGCGGTGAGGCGCGCCCTCGTTCGGATCCACCGAAGGTCAGGAATGCCAGGAACACACGGCTCATCCTTAGACCCTTCGGAACAAGCTACCGACTCCGGGTCCGTAGACAACCCTCTCTGCGACCTTTTCCGCTTCCGGAGCCCCTATCCCCAGTGCCTGAGATAGCCTTCAACGGGTCCGGCATTCCCCGAAATCTCCAACTCGCCCCGCCCCCGCTCGTTAAACCTCTGCCCCCTTCCAGAGACCAAACATGTCCCCTGAAGAACGCGACCTTCTCAAGCGCTGCGAACGCGGAGAAGACGGCGCTTACCGCGAGCTGGTGGAGCGCTTCGAGCGGCCGCTGATCCAGTTCATCGTGCGGTACGTGGACGACAGGGCGCTGGCGGAGGACCTGTTCCAGGAGACGTTTCTGCGGGTGATCAAGAACCTGCGCACGTACCGGCCGGAGGGCGCGTTCTCGACGTGGCTGTACACGATCGCGCGCAACCTGTGCCTCGACCACATCAAGCACGTGCGCAAGGTGAAGATGACGTCGATGGAGTCGCCGGTCGGTGAAGAGGGCGGCAAGGTGCTGTACCTGCAGGACGTGCTGCGGGACGGCGGGATGGCGCCGGATGACCGCGCGGAGTTGACCGAAGAGGAACAGCGCGTGCGCGAGTGCGTGTCGCAGTTGCCGCCAGTGAAGAAGGAAGCGCTGATCCTGCGCGTCTACCACAGCCTTTCCTACAAGGAGATTGCGGAGATCACCGACTGCCCGGTTGGGACGGCGAAGTTCCGGGTGCACGAAGCGATGCAGGCTCTGGGAGAGCTTGTGAGAGCGGGTTCGGGAGGAGAAGCGGAGGCGGTGCTGTGAGCTGCGCTGAAACGAAAAAGCTGCTGCCGGCGATGGTCCTCGGCGACCTTGAGGGAGCCGAGCGGGACGCGGCGGTGGAGCATCTGAAGAATTGCGAGGCGTGCCGCGTGGAGCGGGCGCATCTCGAGAAGACGCTTCGTATCGCGGAGAAGCTGCCGGTGGCCGCGGAGCCGAGCGGGACGCGGCGGATGCGCGTCGTCGCGGCGATGGCGGCCGCTTCGGCCGACGAGTCGCGTGTCGAGAAGCCGCGGCGGAGCGGCTGGAAGCGCTGGGGGCTGGCGGCGGCGGTGTTGATTGCCGTGCTCGGCACCGGCGTCGCGACGGGGCGGATCGGGTTTGCGGCGCCGACGTACCAGCTCAAGGTCGAGGACGTCCGCGGCGAGGCGCTGGTCAAGCGGGCCGACAGCCCGACGTGGGAGGCGCTTCTGCCCGGAACGACGATCCTGATGGGTGACCGCGTGCTGACGAACGGCGGCCGCGTCTGGTTCCGTTCGAGCGCGAAGGACGTGATCGTGCTTGCGGACGGGTCGCAGATCATGATCAACCGGTCGGATCTCGCGGCGCCCAGCGTCATGCTGGTCTACGGCGAGCTCTGGGCCGAGGTGACCCCGCGCGACAAGGGGCGCCTGCGCTTCGAATCGGCCGAGAGCGAAGGATCGGTCGAGGTCATCGGGACGAAGTTCCACCTGGAGTACCGCTGATGAAAAACATGCTGAGGTTCGTGGCCGCTGTTGCGTTGACCGGTGGCCTTATGGTTGCCGGCGAGCCCGGCGGGATCGTGAGGGTCGACCTGCGCGACGTGCCGCTGGCCGAAGCGCTCGGGCGGCTCGAGAAGGAGACCGGTCGCAAGTTTGAATACACCCCCGGCACGGTCGAGAGCCGGAGAGTGGATTTCGTAAAGAGCGGCACGGTCGCAGAGGTCCTCGCTGCTTTCGCGACGACACTGGAAGTGACCGAATCGATCACGCTCGTTCCCGGCAAGGACGGAGCCCACAAACTCCTTCCCTTCACCAGGAAGCCCTCGACCAACCCGCGGCCCGTCGCGCGCAGCCGTCGCCTGGCCGTCGACGTCGTCGAGGGCACGGTGATGCTCTTCGGCGGGCAGGGAAGCGTCGCGGTCCGCGCGGGCGAGCGTTCCTGGGTCTACTCGGGCTCGCTTCCGGCCGCGCCTGTCCCGTGCGACCCCGCAACCGTGGCGCTGTGGCGCATGCCCGAGGCGCTGTCCGCGTCCTCCGGGCTCCAGGCGCGCGTTCCGCTGCCGGAAATCCGCTTCCAGCTCCTCGGTTACACCGAGTCCGGCCAGCCGATCGTCGAGTACGAGGTCAACGGCGCTCGCTGTGTCCTCGATTTCGGGACTCTCGACATCCCGGAGGAGGAGCGGCGCAAGATCGTGATCGAAAACGGCGAGCTGGTGGTGCCGATCAACGTCCGCGTGCAGATCCCGAAGGCCGGCAAGTAACACCAACCCAAGCCGCACAACCCGACGGAGCCGAACATGCGCCGTGCCCTGACCGCTTTTCTTGTTCTTGTCGCCGCCGCTTCCGCCTCGTTCGCGCAGGCGCCGGAGCCGCCCAAGCCGGAGCCGCAGATCGACGTCGACTGGAACGGCGTGACGGTCGAAAACCTGATCGTGATGGTGTCGAACCTCACGGGGAAGGCGTTCATTTACGACAAGGAAGCGCTGAAGGCGAAGCCGCCGGTGAACCTGTCGCGGCCGATGCAGGTCACGGAGAGCGGCGTGTACGCGCTGTTCGAGTCGGTGATGGCGGGGATGCAGCTGGCGCTGGTGCCGAAGAATCTGGAAGTTGAGCGCGGAATGCCGACGATCGAGGTGATTACGATCGTGAAGCGCGAAGAAAGCTCGAAGCAGCCCCTGGCGGTCGTGCTGAACGAAGCGGCGGACAAGCTCCTGGCGCGCGACCAGATGGTGACGGCGGTGATCGCGCTCCGGTACGCCAGCGCGCGCGACATCCTCGCGCCGGCGCAGGCGCTGCTGTCGGACCCGCGCAACGTTCTGGCGAGCGAAACGCTGAACGCGATCATCATCACGGACTATGCGCTGAACGTGAAGCGCATCCAGGGGATCATCGCGATGATCGACCGGAAGCAGCCCGACGTGCTGCTCGAGGTGATCGCGCTGCGAAATGCCAGCGCGACTGAGCTGGAGCCGAAGCTGAACCAGCTCGTGCAGACGCTCCAGCGCGCGCAGCCACCGCGTCCCGGCGTGCCGGTGCCGCAGCAGGAGCAGGTGTCGATCGGGTCGGACTTCCGGACGAACTCGCTGATCGTGCTGGCGCTTCCCGACCGCATGACGCAGATCAAGGACATGATCGCGAAGCTGGACATCCGGCCCGAGCGTTCGCCGACGAATCTGCACGTCTACCGGCTGAAGCACGCGCGGGCCGAGCAACTCGCTACGGTGCTGCAGTCGATCTTCGGAGGCGGAACCACGAGCGCAGCGGCGCCGAGGCCGGGCGCGGGGCAGCCTCTGCGCGGCGGCGACGCCGTGACGGGCGGAGCGCAGGCGCCTCCGAACCAGCAGGTGCAGGTGTCGATCACGGCCGATCTCCAGAACAACGCGCTTCTCGTGGTCGCGACGCCGGAGGTCTGGGACGCGATGGAAGCGTTCATCGCGGAGCTCGACAAGCGCCGGCCGCAGGTCGTCATCGAGGCCGCCATTTTCGAAATCAACGACAACGACTCGTTCGATCTCGGCGTCGAACTGGCCGCGGCCGCGAATCCCGCGGATGGCAGGACGCGAGGCTTCGGCGGCGCGAACTTCGGGCTCGGCACGCTCTCCGACACCGACGGCGACCTCATCCCCGACATCAAGATCCCCGACACCAGTCTCACCGGCTTCACCGGAGGTCTGTTCCGCGGCGCCGCCGGCAAACTTCCGATCCTGCTCCACGCGATGAGCGAGAAGCGCAAGATCAACGTGCTCTCGCTCCCGCAGGTGACGACGAATGACAACGAGGCCGCGACGCTGACGCTGACCGAAATCGTGACGACGGCGACGACCTCCCAGGGAACTGCGACGACCAACACTTCGGCAGGCCCGACAACCTCCGCCGGCATCACGCTCAAGATCACGCCGCACATCTCCGCCGACAACTACCTGCAGCTCGAAGTCGATCTCACCGTGTCGCAATTCCAGGCGCGCCCGACGGCCAATGCGACCGTTCCTCCGCCCGTCACGAACCGCTCGGTCGTCACCAAGGTCACCCTCCCCAACACCTACACCGTCGTCATCGGCGGCCTCGTGAGCGACCAGCTCCGCGAAACCGTCACCGGCATCCCGATCCTCCAGGAAATCCCGATCCTCGGTAACCTCTTCCAGCGCACCGTCAAGGACGGCACCAAAGTCACCCTCTACCTTTTCATCACACCCATCATCCTCAGCGACCCCGACTTCACCGACTTCAAGCGCCTGACGCTGCGCAAACAGGAAGCGATCTTCCGCCTCTCCAAGCGCTGGGTCGGCGAGCACCAGCTCGGCGAGCACGAACCGAACGCCGCGGACCTCTTCGAATTCCACAGCCCCTTCAAGAAGGGCGCGGGGGAGAAGACCAGGTAATGCTGCTGCTCGAACGCTTCCGGAAGGCCCTCTCCGAGGACGGCGGCCTCGCCGACAACAAAGTCGACGAGGCTTTCGCCGTCTCCGCGGAGTCGCGGGAGCCGATCGACCGGGTGCTCCTGACGCGCGGCTTCATGAACGAGAAGCAGATGCTGCGGGCGTTCTCGAAGGCGCTGGCGGTGCCGCTGATGGACCGGCTGACGGATGCGGAAGTGCCGCCGGCGTTCGTGGAAGCGGTGCCGGTGCAGTTTGCGCGGAGCCACAACCTGGTGGGGATCGGCGAGGTGAACGGGACGGTTCAGGTGGCGACGTGCAACCCGTTCGATTTCCATCCGCTGGACGAGCTGGCGCTCATGACGGGGAAGTCGGTGACGATCGTGATGGCGCCGAAGAGCGAGATCACGGCGCTGATCAACAAGGCGTACCAGAAGAAGATGGACGTCGTGGACGAGATGCTGGAGGACCTGGAAGAAGGGGAGATGGCGGGGATCGCGCGCGAGCTGGAGGAGGGGCACGACCTCCTCGACATGGCGAACAAGGCGCCGATCATCAAGCTGGTGAACATGGTGATGTTCCAGGCGCTGAAGATGCGTGCGAGCGACATTCACATTCAGCCTTACGAAGAAAAGCTCCAGGTCCGGTACCGGATCGACGGCATTCTTTACGACATGATGACGCCTCCGAAGAAGATCCAGGAGGCGATCATCAGCCGCATCAAGATCATGGGGAAGATGGACATCGCGGAGCGGCGGTTGCCGCAGGATGGCCGCGCGACGATCAAGGTGGGCGACAACGACGTGGACGTGCGTATTTCGAGCGTTCCGACTTCGAACGGCGAGCGGATCGTGATGCGGTTGCTCGACAAGAGCGCGCGGCTGCTCGACCTGCACGACCTGGGGCTCGACGACATGCAGTTCGGGACGATGTCGAAGCTGGTGAAGTGTTCGCACGGGGTGCTGCTCGTCACGGGGCCGACGGGGTCGGGCAAATCGACGACGCTCTATTCGGCGCTGAAGACGATCAACTCGACGGCGAAGAACGTGATCACGATCGAGGACCCGGTCGAGTACCACATCCAGGGAATCAGCCAGATCGAGGTGTCGACGAAGAAGGGGCTGACGTTCGCGACGGGGCTGCGGTCGATCGTCCGCCAGGATCCGAACATCATCATGGTCGGCGAAATCCGCGACGGCGAAACGGCGGACATCGCGATCCAGTCGTCGCTCACCGGCCACCTTGTGTTCTCCACCCTGCACACCAACGACGCCCCCGGCGCGATCACCCGTCTCCTCGACCTCGGAGTGGAACCCTTCCTCGTCGCCTCTTCGCTCATCGGCGTCATCGCGCAGCGTCTCGTCCGCCTGATCTGTCCGGGCTGTCGCGAGCCGCTTGCGGTAACCGCCGAGGACCTGCGCTCGATCGGCCTCACGCCCGACCAGTGCCCGACCATGAGCCTGTGGAAAGGCCGCGGCTGCGACCGCTGCCTGGGCACCGGCTATCACGACCGCACCGGCATCTACGAAATTCTCCCCGTGAGCGATCTCCTGCGCGACCAGATCGTTTCAAAGGTCAGCTCGACGGTCATAAAGCAGGAAGCGGTCAAGGTTGGCCTCCGAACCCTCCGCATGGACGGCGCGCTGAAGGTGCTGCAGGGGAGGACGACGATCGAAGAGGTGATCCGCGTGACGCAGATGGACGTCATTTGAGTGGGTAGTGTGTAGTTGGTAGGGGGTAGGAACGACTCTCGTTCAAGGGGCCGTTCCTACCCCCTACTCACTACCCTCTGCCAACTCCACTCCGAGGGAGCGGCCGTTCTCAGCAAACATGCCCGTCTTCAGCTACAAAGCGTTTAAAGAAAGCGGCGCCGCCGCCGCGGGCGTCATCGACGCCGATTCTCCGCGCGAGGCGCGCTCCAAGTTGCGGATGCAGAACCTGCACGTCACGCAGCTCGACGCGGTCGTGCAGGGGATGAAGGCGGAGGCGCAGAAGAAGCGCCGGCTTTTCCTGCCGAAGTTCGCGCAGCGCAAGAGTCCGATCGAGATCGCCCTCGTCACCCGCCAGCTCGCCACCCTCCTCGGCGCCGGCACGCCTCTCAACGAGGCGATGAAGGCGATCATCGAGCAGACCGGCAACACGAAGATCAACGCCGTCATGCGAGACGTCCGCGAGCGCATCGGTCAGGGATCGACGTTCGGCGACGCCCTCGCGAACCACCCCGCCTACTTCGGCGACCTCTACGTCAACATGGTCCGCTCGGGCGAGGCCTCCGGCTCGCTCGACCAGATTCTCCTCCGCCTTGCCGACTACATGCACCAGCAGAACCGCCTCGCCGGCAAGGTCATGGCCGCCATGACCTACCCCATGGTCATGCTGGTGGTCGGCCTCGGCGTCGTCACCTTCCTCCTCGGGTTCGTCGTCCCGCGCATCCTCGACGTCCTCGAGAAGCAGAAGATCGCCATGCCGCTGCCGACGGTCATTCTCGTCACCATCACCAACATTCTCCGCGGGTACTGGCCCTTCCTCCTCGGCGGCGTCATCGCCGCCTGGATCGTATTCAAGCTGTTCACGAACACGCCCCACGGCCGCCGCGCCTGGGACGGCTTCATCCTCCGCGTCCCCGCCCTCGGGGAACTTTTCCGCAAGGCCGCGATCTCGCGGTTCGCTTCGACGCTCGCCACCCTGCTCGAGTCCGGCCTTCCCGTCATGGAAGCGCTCTCGATCACGGAGCGCATCATGGGAAACGTCGTCCTCGCGGAAGTCGTCGCAAAGGTGCGATCGAGAGTCATGGAAGGTTCCGACATCAGCGCGCCGCTGAAACAGTCGAAGCTGTTCCCGCCGACCGTCTGCTACATGGTCGCGATCGGCGAAGAGTCGGGGCAGCTCGACCAGATGCTGCGCAAGGTCGCGCAGTCCTATGACGAGGAGATCGAGCTCACGACGCAGAAGGTCACGAGTCTGATCGAGCCGATCATGATCGTCGTTATGGCGGTCGTGGTCGGGTTCATCGTCATGAGCGTGCTGCTGCCGATCCTGGACCTATCCAACATGTAGGGTCTGCGGCAAAAAGTGGTCTTAACCACAGAGCGCACAGAGAAAAAACTCTCTGAACCCTCCGATTCCTGAGTCCCGCGATCTTCGCGCGAACATTCGGTCGACGAAGTTGCTTTTCTCTGTGACCTCTGTGGTTAAGACCTCTGTTCGGCGCGAGACGCTCACCCCGAGGAACCCAACAGAATGCGGGGAGTGTCGTTGAACTTGCCGGAGCCTGAGGAGGTTCGTCAATGAACGAAGAAGCCTGGAAAGGGCCGCCACGCCCGTCGTTCCTGACGGCCATGGTTGAGAATGCCGCGGATTTCTTCTCGCCGCGGTGCCTGATCTTGCTTGGTGCTACCGTGATCGGCTGCCTGATCTACCGCGGCTTCGCAACCCCTGTTCTCGTGCAACGGACAAGCAAATCAAAAGTGACGCGTGCGAACGGGGATCTCCGTCACATCGCAGACCAGGTCCTCCTGTTCGGCATGGAGCAGAAACGCCTCCCCAGGAACATGGCCGAATTGGTCGACCGTCCTGCGGATGTCAAGGACTGGCCCGAGGGCGGATACCTTGAGAAGTTGCCCAAGGACCCGTGGGGCGGCGACTACGCGCTCGTCGTGTCCGCACAAAAACCGCAGGACTTCGACGTGATCTCACTCGGTGCGGACAATGTGCCGGGTGGCGACGAGTTCGACGCAGACCTCCATTTGCAGGAGGATTTGCGATGACCCGCGCCGTTTTCACGAGTGCCTTCTGGCTGGCAATGGGAGGCGTCGCAGGCCTGCTGGCGTTCATCCTCCTCTTTTCCGCCCTCATCTACGTCATCTCCCTCTTCGATCACGACGCCCGGAAATCCGCTTCCGACCCAACGTCCCAGCGCGCCGCTCGTTGAATCTCCAGAGGCCCGCCTTCGGAAGCGGGCGTACAATGACGGGCCAACCGCCGTTCCCAGGAGGATCCATGCTTCGCCGCGACCGCCGAAACGTCCGCCGCGCCAACAGCGGCTTCACGCTGATGGAACTGATGATCGTGCTCGTCATCATCGGCGTGCTCGCCGCGGCCGTGACGCCCGTACTCGTGTCGCGCGCCGACAAGGCCAAGGTGACGCGCGCCAAGGGCGACATCAAGCACATCGCCGACCAGGTCAAGCTCTTCAAGATGGAACAGAACCGCTGGCCGGACGCGATGGAGGATCTCGTCACGCGGCCGTCGTATGCGAAGGACTGGCCGGAGGGCGGCTATCTTGAGAAATCGCCGAAGGACCCGTGGGGCGGCGATTACATCTTCCGTAAGCCCGCCGACAACGGGAAAGAATTCGACATCATCGCGTACGGCGCCGACAACCAGCAGGGCGGCGAGAAATTCGACGCCGACCTGAGCTACTGGACCCTCGACGAGGACGCGTCGAAGAAGTAGAGGGCTGAGCCATGCGCCCCTTCCGCAGAGCGGCCGGTTTTGACGGCGGCTACACGCTGATCGAAATGTCCGTGGTCCTCGTGATCATGGGGATCCTCCTGCTCGTGACGGTCGGGCGCGTCGATAACCTCCTGCCGCGCTACCGCGTCCGCTCCTCCGTCCGCGAAATCGCCTCCGAAATCCGACTGGCGCGCGCTTCCGCCATGACCACAGGCATGCCGCACTACATCCAGTACGACGTGCCCACCCGGACCTACTGGATCCTGTCGCCGGAGAAAGTGGTGCAGTCGACGGACGAAGTAGAGCCGGCCGACACGGCGGAGAACGCGTTCAAGGAAGCGGAGTACAAGTGGGTGAAGGCGATGGAGCGGAAGCTGCCGGACGGAGTGAAGTTCGAGAAAGTGATGTGGAGCGCAGAGCAGGTCGCCGACCAGATGCCCGTGACAGTCGAGTGCACGCCCTACGGGTCGATCCGGCGGCACACGATCTGGATTACGGGCGAAGAGGACAATTCGAAGTTCACCGTGACGGCCAGCCCGGTGACGGGGTTCGTGGAGCTGAAGGAGGGGCACGTGGACCCGGTCTCGCTTGAACAGGCGGCCGAATGAGCCGCTCCAGGGCGAACGCTGGCTTCACGCTGCTGGAGGTGATGCTCGCCCTCGCCATCGTGGCGACGACGGTGTTCGCGCTCCTGTACATGAGGACGCGGGCGATTGAGCACGTGACGAGCGCGAAGCAGATGCGCACGTCCTGGGGGCTGCTTCAGCAGAAGGTGGGGGACTACGAGGAAGTGAAGATCGACGACGTGAAAGAAGGGACCGAATCGGGGACCTTCGAGGACGACCCGTCGGCGTCGTGGGAACGCGTGACGGAGAAGCTCCTGATGGAGGCCATCGAGAAGGTGGACGAGGACCACCCGCGCGAAATGTGGAAAGTCACGGTCAAGGTGACCCAGCAGCAGACCGACGGAACTCCGCGCGTGACCCAGGCGCAGTGGTTCCGGCTGCTGAAGGAAGATGACGCGCAGGAGGCGCCTGGCGGGGGAGGTGGCGGCGGTGGAGGGGGAGGCTAATGAAGCGCGAATCCGGATTCACACTTCTTGAAGTCCTCCTCACGATCACGATCACCGCCGTCATGATCGGAATCATTTACGGCGTCCTCGTCGCCACGCTTCAGGCCCGCACGAAGCTCGAGCACACGGCTGAGATCGACGAAGCCGGGCCCGTGCTTCTCAAGCTCATCTCCGACGACATTGCGGCCGCGTTCGTGCCGCCCGTGCCGGAGGCGCCGCCGCCTGCGGAGGGGGAGGTCGCGCCTGAAAACCCGTCGTATTTCACCGGGAAGGACAACTCCCAGGGCGCCGGCGACGCCGACACGCTCGATTTCGTCTCTTCGCGCGACGTCTGGGACCCGGCGAACCAGCGAGTCGCGGATTTCAGCGAGGTCGGCTACTTCCTCCGCACGAATCCGGACGATTCCAGCGTCCAGATGCTCGTCCGGCGCGAAGACCCGTACGTTGACGACAAGCCCGCGACCGGCGGGACCCTCCAGGAGATGTACAACCGCGTCAAGACGTTCAAGCTCGAATACTGGGACGGAGAAGCCTGGCTGAATACCTGGGGGGACCAGGAAGCGCAGAAGAAGGCGCTTCCGAAGATCGTCAAGATCACCCTCGTCATCGTGCCGGACGCGGAGCTCGCGAAGAAGGACCCGGTGGCGGCGGAAAAGAAGTACATCATGGAAGTCGCGCCCGTTCATTGACGGTCGCCCGCGTGCCCGGCCAAGTTTTCACAATATTCAGCGCTTCAGCCCGTTATCCTCTCAACAACAGATTCCCGTCACAGGAGATCCCCATGCGCTGGCTCCATTCCGCCGTTCTGACGTCCGCTTCACTGATCCCGCTTTCCACCTTCGCCGACGAGCCCGGCATCGACGAGCTTCGCGGCCGCGTCGAGCAGCTCGAGCGAGAGCTGCAGAGCGATCTCGGGCATCTCGAAAAAGGCCGCGAGGCTCTTCGCGCCATGTCCGTTCCTGAAGGCCGGGAACGCGGCGCATACGCGATGGAGGAGCCCGGGCGTCCCGGGCCGGACCGGGGGCGGTTTGAAGGGGAAGGGATGAAGCGGGACGGACGTGGCCCGGATCCCGTGCGGCCTGGCGGCCCCGGACGTGACGGCGCCCCGCAGGCGCCCCGCATGCCCGGTGGCGGCGGTCCGGACTCGGCCGAGGATCAGATGTTTCAGCTCAAGATGCGCGCGCGAGAAATTGAGCACCAGATGCAGAACCTGAAATTCGAACTCGAAACAGTCCACCTCCAGATGGAGCATCTCGGGCAGAAGCAGCGTGGCGGGCAGGACAGGCCGCGCGCGGGCGGGCCCGACCAGGAACCTCGCCGCCATGAAGGCGTGCAGGAACCCGGCCGCGACCGGCCCAACGTCGAAAACCTCGAACGCCGCGCCGCCGAACTGCACGCCAAGGCCGCGGAACTCAAGAAGGCGCTTCAGGGCGCCGAGGAATCCGGCGACCGCGAACGCGCCAACGAGCTTCGCAACGGCCTCGAGCGGCTGAAGAACGCCTTCGAGGAGATGCATCGCAACCAGGAAGGCGGAGACCGCCCGAAGGACCGCAAGGACGGCCCGCGCGCCGACGCCGAGCAGAACGAGCGCCGCGCCACTCTGAAGGCGCGCGTGGACGACCTTCGCCGCAAGCTCGAGAAGGCCGAGGCCAACGGCGAAGAAGGCAACGCAAAGGAACTTCGAAATGCGATCGAGAAGCTGATGCACGACCTCACCGGCGGCGAAAAGGAGAACGTCGAGCGCAAGAGAGCCGAAGCGATGGCCAGGATCGAAGCGCGCATGGCCCAGGTAGAGGAGCAGATGCAGGAAGCGAAGCGGAATGGCCGCAAAGAAGTCTCGGAGAAGCTGCGCGCCGAGCTCGAGGAGTTGAGAGCGATGGCGAAGAAAGCGCGTGGAGACCAGGGCGGCGGGGAGAAGAAGCCGGAGAAGCGGCCGAGAATGATCTAAACGCGAGTTGGGAGTGTTGAGTTTTGAGTAGTGAGTAGTGAGCAGTTTGCAGTAAGCCGATAACAGAGTTGGCGTGATTGGAATTCACACAGGGGCGCGGCGAAGAGCCGCGCCCCTTTTCGTGGGTTCTCTGCCATCTCCTGCCCGACTCCCCGCTCCGCGCTTCGTCCTACTCAACCCGCATCACTCAGTCCTCAAAACTCAGTGTGAGCTACACTCGCCAGGCATGGCAGAACCTCACCTTTGGGCCCGCGCGCTCCAGCCGGAGTTCGCCGAGGACTTCTTCAAGTTCCACGACCGCGCCGACTGTGGCGGGTGCTGGTGCATGTACTGGCACTTCCAGGGGACGAACGAGGAATGGGGAAATGCCGACAAGGCGAAGCTCCGCGAGCAGAAATGCGACCGAGTCGCAAACCAGGGCGACACAGGTATGTTGCTCTACGAGGACCAGACTCCCGTGGGCTGGTGCCAGTTCGGCCTGCGCAAACACTTCCCCAAGCTCCTCGAGAAAATCAATCCTCCGGCCGGCCCCGATGACCTCTGGTGCATCAATTGCCTCCTGATGGCGCCCGAAAAGCGTCGGCAGGGGCATGCGCGGGTGCTTCTGGCAATCTCGCTTGAGCACCTGAAGCGGATGGGTGCAAAGGAAGTGGAGGCGTATCCGAAAACGGGAGAGCATCCGGACGGTGAAGTGTGGATGGGGCCGCTTCAGCTGTTTCTTGATGCCGGATTCACGGAGGCGCAGGGGACACGGGTCGTGCGGAAGTCGATATGACATCCGTGCCGCCGGTATCATTGCGGCCATGTCCTCTTCCGAGCGTCGCACGGTCGCGGTCCTGTTCTCGGACCTCTCAGGCTTCACCGCGCTCTCTGAGGAAATGGACCCCGAGGACGTGCGCGACCTGATGGACGCGCTCTTTGCGCGGTTCAGGAAAGCAATTGAAGTGCGGGGTGGAACCGTCGACAAGTTCATTGGCGACGCGGTCATGGCTGTGTTCGGCGCTCCGGTCGCGCACGAGGACGACTCGCTTCGAGCGGTGCGCGCGGCGCTGGCGATGCAGCGGGAGATCGAGTCGTTCAACCGGGAGCGCGGGATCACGCTCCGGCTGCGAGTGGGCGTCAATCTTGGCGAAGTCCTCTGGGGCGGGGTCGGCGGCGACCGCGCGACGGCGATGGGAGACGCGGTCAATGTTGCGCAGAGGCTTGAAGCGGCCGCGCCGCCCGGCGCGGTGCTCGTTTCGGATACCGTCCGTGTTGCCGCGTCGGGGTTCGCGCAATTCCGGGACGCCGGGGAAATCGCACTCAAGGGCCGCAAGGAGCCCGTGCGGGCGCACGAAGCGACGAGCGAGCAGGCCGGCTCCTCCGAGTCCTCAATCCTCGACGGCGTCGGCGGGGCCCTGTATGGAAGGACAGACGAGCTGGAGCGGCTGGAAGCGGCGTGGGCGTCGGGGAGTTCCCGGGTGCTGGTGCTGGAAGGCGATGCCGGGATCGGGAAGAGCCGTCTTCTCGCGGAGTTCAGGAGGCGCGTCCGGGCTGCCGGCGGCGGCGTCGCGGTCTTTGCCGGTCGTGCGCTTCAGGAGTCGCGACTTCCCCTCGCGCCATTCGCCGAGATCGCCCGGCAGGCCGCGGGGACGCCGGAGAATGCAACCGGCTGGTTTGCGGGAGTGCTGGGGGAAGGGGGCGTAGCGGCCCGGCACGCCGACCTGATGGCTCTTTCGCTCGGATTTGCGATCTCGAAGGACCGAAAGGCGGCCATCGACGGCGCGGCTGCGCGCGACGAGACGCTTCCAGCGTGGCGCGCATGGTTTTGGGCGCTCGCGACCTCGCGCCGTGTCCTGCTGTGTATCGAGGATCTGCACTGGGCGGACTCAGCGACCTCCAGCCTCGTTGAGGCGCTGGCCGCGGCGGCGCCGAGAGGGCGCGCGCTGATCGTCGCCACCACCCGGCCAGGGGACCGTCCGTATGTCGGCGACGTCGTGCGCCTCGGGGAGCTCACCGCTGCCGCCGTCCGTTCGGTGGCCGAGGCTGTCCTGCGAGAGCCCCTCTCAGATTCTCTCGCTGATTTCATGCAACGCCAGTCCGGCGGTAACCCGTACTACGCTGAGGAACTCGCCCGCCACCTCAGGTGCCGGGGGCTTCTCACGGGCCGGCCGCTCGACCTGGTCGCTTCGCCGGACCGCCTCCCGGAAACGCTCCTCGGCATTCTCGTCTCCCGCATCGACGCACAGTCTCCCGCCTGCCACGAAGCCCTCAAGGCCGCTTCCGTCCACGGCCGTGTGTTCTGGCCCTCACTGCTGCCCCCCGATTCGGCCGCAGGGCTCGAGGAAGCGCGCGACGCGGGGCTCGTCTTCCCATCCCCGGCTTCCGTACTTCCCGGCGAGCCCGTGCTCCAGTTCAGGCACGCCCTGCTTCGCGACGCCGCCTACGGCCTGCTGACCAGGCGCGACCGTGCGGCGCTGCACCGCCTGGTGGCAGAGGCGCTGGAGCCGCGTGCCGCGGACGCCGGTCGCGGAGCGCTGACGCTGGCGGCCGGACATCGCGAGGCGGCCGGCGAACCCCTGGAGGCGGCGCGACTGTACGGGGCCGTCGCTGCGGAAGCGGCGCAGTCAAATCCCGCAGAGTCACTCTCAGCGGCTCGCGAGGCTGTGAGGCTCGACGACGGACCTGCAGCGCGTGTCCACCTGGGATTCGCGCATTTTCTCCTCGGCGACCTTGAACCCGCCGCGCGCGAGGCTGAAGCGGCGATGGCATTTACCGGGGGCACGCCCGCCCAGCGGGCCAGTGCCTCCAGGCTTCGCGCCGACGTCGCCCTCCAGGCCGGTCGTTTCGAGGAGGCTCTTCAGGCCGTCAGCGATGGGATTGCTCCCGAGATCGGCCCGGAATGGGACCTGCAGAGGCGCGCACTCCGCTGCCGCGCTCTCGTCAGCCTCGGACGGACCGAGGAAGCACTCCGGGAGACCGACGACGAGCGCCAGGACGCGCCGCCGAACCGGGAAACGGATCTTGCGAGGGCATTGCTGCTCGGCGAACGAGGAGGGACGCTGATGCGGCTTCTTCGGTACGAGGAAGCGCTTGCGGCGCACCGGCGGACGCGCGAGATCCATTTGCGGCTGGGTAATCCTCTGGGCGTCTCTACTTCGGCGAACAACATCGCGGCCGCGCTCATGCGACTGGGACTGCTCGAGGAGGCGAGAATGGGATTTGAGGAATCGCTGGTCTCGGCGCGCCGCATGGGGACGCGGCACGGTATTGCGACAGTTCTGTCAAACCTGGGGGCCATTTTGAATCAACTCGGTCGCTGGACGGAGGCCGAGGAGAAACTCCAGGAGGCGCGGGCGATTCGCGCGGAGATGGGGGGCCTAGTCGGCGTGGGTGCGATTGCGGTGAACCTGGCGAGATCGCTCGCGGGTCAAGGGCGGCTCGCTGAGTCCGCCGCGGTGCTGGAGGAAGGCCGCCGACAGTCCGCCGGCATGCGAGACCCGCTCTACTGGGTACGCCTCACGGTGCAACTCGCCGGAATTCAGCTCGACCGGGCGGAGCCCGATGCCGGCGCGCTTCTCGATGAGGTCGACCGACGGTTTTCAGGTGACGCCGCATTTTCCGCCGAGCCGGCGGGGCGCGCCGTTCGCGCCACTCTCCTGCATCACCGGGTGCGCCATGCGATGCGGGAGGGAAGGTCTGAGGAAGCGCTCGCGCTGATCGGCCAGGTACTGCCGGAATTCGAGCAGGGCGTTTCTCCCGCGGATGCAGCCGAGCTGAGGCTCTCTCTTGCGACGCTTCGGCCGGAGCGCGCGCTGGAAGAGGCCGCCGCTGCGATTGCGGAGGCGAGGAGTTCCGGCAGCGCGGCCGTTCTCGCCCGAGTCCTCGCAGTCGTAGCGGGCCATTTCGCGCGTGCCGGTCGCCCTGACCAGGCGATCGCAAGCCTGGCCGCGTCGAAGGAGGCCGCCGCTCCGGTCGAAGCGGCGGTGGAGAGGCTGCGGATTCTGTCCGCCCAGGCCGACGCGCATCAGGCGCTCGGAGAACCGGCCGCTTCCGCGGAACTTCGCCGTCAGGTCGACGCACTTGCAGCGGCCACGGGTGGCCACGGCCTTGTCAACTAAGCAGCTCCACGTTGATTCCGCGGGTTGCTCCCTTCGGTCGCAACCCCCGGAATCAATGCTGACTCACCACTAGTGGTTCGACACGCTTGATTCCGCGGGTTGCTCCCTTCGGTCGCAACCCCCGGAATCAATGCTGACTCACCACTAGTCCGCGAACAATTCCCGGATGTCGCGCTCCGTCAGGCTTTTCGCGAACGCCTCGTCGCTCCCGAGCACTCCTTCGGCCAGCGCGCGCTTCTTGTCCTGAAGGGCGATGACCTTTTCCTCGATGGTGTCCTTCGCGACGAGCTTGTAAACCATGACCGGCTTCGTCTGCCCGATGCGGTGAGCGCGGTCGGTGGCCTGTTCCTCGGCGGCGGGGTTCCACCAGGGGTCGAGGTGGAGGACGTAGTCGGCGCCGGTGAGGTTGAGACCCGAGCCGCCGGCCTTGAGGGAGATGAGGAAGAACGGGGCGTCGCCGCTCTGGAATTTCGCGACCTCTTCGTCGCGCTTGCGCGTGGCGCCGTCGAGGTAGCAGTACTTGATGCCCTGCGCGTCGAGGCGCTCGCGGACGAGGGCAAGGAACTCGGTGAATTGGCTGAAAACGAGGGCGCGGTGGCCGTTGGCGACGAGGTCGCGGGCGAGGTCGTCCATCTCGTCGAGCTTGGCAGAGAGGGAGAGCTTCTGGCCGGGGAGTTTCACCATCGCGGTGTGAAGCGCGGCCTGGCGGAGGCGCAGGAGGGCTTCCAGCACTGCGAAGCGCGCGCCGTCGAGACCGTCGCGGTCGATCGCCTTCATGACTCTTTCGCGCGTCAGCAGCAGGAGGCGCTCGTAGAACTCGCGGTGGGCGGGAGAGAGCTCGCAGTGCAGCAGGGTCTCGGTCTTGGGCGGCAGATCCTTCGCGACGTCCTCTTTGAGGCGCCGCAGGATGAAGGGCCGGACCCGGCGGCGAAGGGACGTCATGGCCTCGCGGTCGCCGGATTTGTGGATCGGGAGGGCATAGCGCTCGCGAAATGCCTCCTCCGACCCCAGCAGCTCCGGCATCAGGAAGCGGAACTGGCTCCAGAGCTCGTACAGGTTGTTTTCGATCGGGGTGCCGGAGAGGCAGAGGCGGTAGTCGGCGCGCAGGAGCCTTGCGGCGCGCGACGTCTGGCTGTCCGATGTTTTTATTTGCTGCGCTTCGTCGAGGACTGCGAATCGGAAATTGAAGCCTGACAGCGTCTCCGCGTCGCGGCGCAGCACCCCGTAGGTTGTGAGCACGAGGTCGTGCTCCGGAATCTTCGCGAGCAGCTTCTCGCGCGCTCCCGCTTCGAATCTCAGCACTTTCAACCCCGGCGCAAACTTTGCCGCTTCGGCAGCCCAGTTTCCCACGACCGACGTCGGCGCCACGATCAGGATCGGCCCCTTCCCGCCGCGCTCGCGGTCGCTCAGCAGGAGCGCGAGCGTCTGGAGCGTCTTGCCGAGCCCCATGTCGTCCGCCAGGATCGCGTGAAATCCGCCGTCGCGGATCGACTCGAGCCACGCGACGCCTTCTTCCTGGTACGCGCGGAGCGTCGCCACAAGTCCGGCAGGTGAGCGGAACGCCTTCGGGGCGGGAGGCTCCGGCATCCGCCCGGGCGCCTCCACGCTTGCCGCGATATCTCCCGCGAGCCCGATCTGGTTCGCTGGGAGGCGGATGCGACCCTTTCCGCCGGCCGTGCCGGCGCGTCTCGCGTCCTCCCAGAGCGCGCGCAGTTTCCTGAGATCGCCTGCAGGCATCGGCGACCACGAGCCGTCCGGCAGCTTGAGAAAACGCAGACCGTTGTCATGCGCCGCGAACAACTCGTCGAGCGGGATGCCGAGCCCGTCCAGCGCGGCCACCGCTTCCATGTCGAGCCATGAGCCGTTCGTGGTCACGCGCACCGTCGTCTTCGGCCGGCCGCCGCGGAGTTTGTAGCCGCGAAGCGAGTCGCGGCCGACGACGGGCCAGCCGAGACCGGGGAGGCCGTCGGAGAGAAATTTCAGCGCGCTCTCGCCCCAGAGGCGCACGGACCACGGGTCGCCCGTGCAGCCGGAAGCTGCGGCGAGCCTCTCCCTGAGTTCGCGTTCGGCGGCGGGGGCTCGGCGGGACCAGAAGGCTCCCTCGGGGTCGATCCCCTCGACCATGCCGGCTTTCTCGGCCTCCGTCACCTGCGAAGGCCCTTCCCCGTATGCGAGCGACAACCGCGCGACAAGCGCGCCGATTTCCTCCGACAACGAAATGACGGCGCGCGGCTTCGCGCACACGAGCCGCTTCGACAGCGCTCCCTCCTCCACGACGAGCGCGCCGGGATCGGCCAGCTTTGAGAAGTGCTGTTTGACGAAGCGGTCCGAGTCGGCGAGCGGGATGTCGACGGGGGCTTTGAGGAGGGAAGCGGCGGCGCCGGCGTCGCGGAGGCCCTGGACGGGGCGCCACTGTTTTCCGTCGGTCGCCCAGGGGCGGCGTTCGCCGACGATGGTCCAGCCGGCGACGGGCGTGTCGCCGTCATGCAGCGCCCCCGAGAGCCTGAGGCCGCCGCCTTCGCGCCGGGACAGCCGGAATTTCCACGCGAGGAGCCGTTCCAGGATCACGGCGCCGTCTGCGAACGCGGCCGGGCACGCGAGGGCCAGCTCACGAGCCGCGCGGAGCACGGCATCAATGGCGTCGGGCCTGACGCGCGTCGCGTCCTCGAGGGCGAGAGCGAGCATTTCGGAGAAGCGCCGCTCGTCCGCGTTCAGTCCGGCGTCGTCCGCGGTTCGCGCGTCGAATCGCTCCGAGCCGCGCGCCGCGGTCACGGCCAGCCGCCCTTCCTCGACCCGCAGCGCCACGCGCAGCGACGCACCCGTCGCTTCCCGCAGGTCGCACGCCGCGGCGAGCGCACCGAGCCGTTCCTCCCAGTGCGTCGTCGCGCTTCCCGCATCGCCCGATTTTTCCGCGACGGCGAGGGCGAGGGCGACGATATGGCGGCAGATGCCGTCGCAGGCGCCTTCGCAGAAATGTTCGCCGCGCGGACCGAGGTCGATCTCGACGGAGATCGGCCGTTCCTTCGCGCCGCGGACCTGGCCGCTCCAGAGGGCATCGGCCGCCTGCCGGACGCCACTGACGCGGCCATCTTTGAGGTCGCGGGCGCCGAGAGCGACGGTAGCGGGGGAGGCCCACGACTGGATGGAGCGCAGGCTGAGCACCATGGGGTATGGGAGTATCGGCAAGACAGGGCCGGGGACTGAAGGCCCCTCCCTCACATTTGCCTTACATTCCCTGCTGGACCGCCGGCACTCCGCTGTATATCCTGCGCCCCAAATCCGCGGGTTCTCCGACCCGCTCCATCCACGCAAGGAGATCCTCATGAAGCGTATTGCAATCATCGCCGCGGTGGCGCTGCTGATGTGTGTTCAGGCGTTCGCCCAGACCGACGTGGCGCCCAAGCCCGGCGGCGGAGGCGCGGGTGGCGCGGGTGGGGGAGGAGCTCCGAAGGTGCCGCCGCCGCCGCTGTCGGTCGGCGTCGTGGACCTGAGCCGGATTTATGACAAGTGGGCGAAAGTGAAGGACTTCACGGACGACCTGGAGGTGCAGAAAAAGGACCAGGAAAAAGAGCTGGAGAAGATGGACAAGGAGATCAAGGAGAAGCTGACGATCCACGACACGCCCGGGATCAACATCAAGATCAAGCAGGCGGCGCAGCTCGAGATCGTGCAGCTGAAGGCGAAGGCCGAATTCATGATGAAGATGTGGAACGAGCAGGTGAAGCGGCTGCTGGACGAGGGGATCGCAAAGTTCTTCGACGAGATCCAGGCGGAAGTGGAGGTTTACGCGAAGGAGAACGGATACACGCTGGTCCTGAAGACGGAGACGGGGCCGCTCTCGGCGGACGAGGACAAGTCGCGCGCCGCGGAGAAGATTGCGCGGAGAAACGTGCTGTTCTGCCACATCGGGCTCGACATCACGGACGACGTGCTTGCGAAGCTGGAGGAAAAGTACAAGAAGGAGAAGGCCGCGGGGCCGAAGGCGCCGGAGCCGCCGAAGGACGGGAACGGAAAGTAGGGAGACGGGAGTCGGGAGTGAAAACGAACAGGGCGCGGCTTTTGGCCGCGCCCTTTCCTTTGACCGATGGATCGACAACTAATCCAGGAAGTCCTTGTCCTTGATCTTCTTCGGCAGGTACTCCTCGGTGACGAACGAAATCCCGCGCTTCGAGAGCGCTTCCTGCTCCAGCTTGTAGCCCAGCTTCAGCATGTTGCGGATTTCCTTCTGCCAGGGCGTTTTCTGGAACCACGGGTACTCGAGGAGCTGCTTGGCCCGCTTTATGTCCTCGTCGAGGAGCTTGATCGTGACATTGTCGGGGAGCTTGAAGCGTTCCTTGTCGAAGCTCGACAGCCCGATGAATTTCGCGTGGGGGACCGCCATGCGCACCGACTCGTACGCGAGATTGATGGAGCCCTGCTTGACGACGCTGTAGATGTAATAGCCCCACGGGTCGTTGTCGACGTAGGTGTAGAGCGGCAGTTTCAGCTCGTTCACCATCCGGTACAGCAGGCGCCTGAGCCCCCGCGGCGGCTGGCCTCCGCCGGTCACGAGAATGCACTTGTGGGACTTCCAGAACTTGTCCTCGTTCAGCCTGCGGAACACGGCGTCTTTTTCGACCAGCAGGATGAACTTGGCGTCGCACCGTTTGAATTGAATGAAGTTCGGTTCGCAGATCGACGGGATCGACCATCCGCCCGAGCCCATCCTGCGGCCGTCGATCGTGTCGCCCGAGTCGCGAATCGTGATCTCGCCGACGAGCGCGCCTTTGTTCGAAGCGTAAAGGCCGAGCTCTTCGCGAAGCGCATCGGCGGTGACTTCGAGATCCTCGATGATCGGGTCGCTCTCGTCCTGCTCGTCGAACGTGTTTTCCGAAGTTCCAGGGATCGTGGACTTGGACATGTAGTACAGGTCGCGGATGCTGACCGTCTTTCCCTCGTCGAGCACATCCTTGCACTTCTCCGCGACCAGGAAGGTCTGCATGTACTTCTTCGCCATCCCGATGTTGAAGAATTCGCGCGCCTGTTTCGCCTTGCCCATCTCGATGATCGCCTTCTTCGGATTGAAGTTGACGTTCGAGAGGTTGCGCAGCGGGATGTCGACGGAAGGGTTCTTCTGGCGCTTGATCTCGTCGATGGAGTCCTCGCCGAGGCGGGCGATGGACTTGAGGACGTGGTCGTTCTTCTTGATGCTCGCGATCATGGAATCCTCTTGAGGAAACCTGGGATGAAGGCGGTTACAACTCCCGGCTACTGCCCTTCGGGCTTGTCCTTCGGCACCGCGTCCTCGACGACGTGCACCGCTTCATGCACCTCCTGGATCGCGCCCTTCACCAGCCTGTCCGCCGCGGCGCTCTCGCGCTTCGCGATCTTCTGCAGCCAGTAATTGATCTTCGCAGCCTTTCCCTGGATCGCCTTCTCGTTTGTCTTCCGGATCTGCCCGCGATGCGTGATCCGCGCCAGGCTCGTCGCGAGTATCGCGGCGTATTTCTCGAAGATCTGCCGGCGTTTAGCGTCGCGCTCGGCATTCGCCTGCTGCCGGATGAACGACCCGATCTTGCGGCCGACATCCTGGAGGGCGAGCTTGATCTCTTTTTCCACCTCGGGGTAGTTCGCGATCGCGTCCTTCGATTCGCTCGTGAACGGAACCCACACCGACGCGAAGTGGATGAACACCACCGCCGGGCCGATCGGCAGCGAGCCGCGCGGCTGCGAGAGGCCGTAGTTCTTCCACGAAGTGTCGATCGCCGCCTGGGTGATCGCGCAGGCCGACTGCTGGTAGAGAAGCGGCACGCGGTTGGCGTAGCGGAAGAGAGTCACCGGGTCGTCCGAGTCCATCCCTTCGCAATCCCACGCGATCGCCGCTTCCAGCAGGAACGGGTTCCCGCGGTACACGCTCGGCCGCCGCGTTGTGGCGACGTAGCATTTCGCCTTCACGGTCGCCTTCAGCCCCGCCAGGATCCGGTCCTCGCCGATCGGCGAGATGCAGTTCGTGGGGGGCGCCATGATCTTCGTGGCGTTGATCGCCTTGTACAGCGCTTCGGCTTCTTTGGGGCCGACCGACTGGACCCAGGTGTTCGGCGTGAGGCCGGCGGCGGTGAGGATCTCGTGTCCGACGCCCGTCGAAACGCGCGAGAAGTCGTTGCAGAGGAATCCCTGCATCTTCTTCTCGCCGGTCGACCGCATCATTTTCATCAGCGTCCCGAGCTCGACGCCGTACGGGTGCGGCTTGATTTCCTTCGGCGGCTCGGGGTTGGTCTGCACCTGCCGTTCGTACACCGTCTTTTCGCCCATCGGCGACAGGTACGTCAGCGTCACGTGCGGGTTCGCGATCGCCGTCTCGCGCAGGTACTCGTCGACGCTCCGGCGGCCCTTCTCGTATTTCCCCTCGAACTCGATTTCAACGCGCGTGCCGTGATCTTTGTGCCACTCGGGCAGATCCTTCTCCGCCACGATCTCCGCCTGGTTCTTCGCCGTGTCCAGCGTCAACTCGCACTGGTACGCCTGCTTCTTCGCGCCCGTCCGCGTCTCGATTCTCACCGGCTGCCCCGTCGTAATCTGCGCGTACAGCCCCGCCGCCGAAATCCCGATCCCCTGCTGCCCGCGCGACTGCTTCATCGTGTGGAACTTCGACCCGTACAGCAGCTTCCCGAAGATCTTCGGCACCTGCGCCTTCACGATCCCCGGGCCGTTGTCCTCGACGATCATGCGGAAGCGCTCTTCGTGGATCATCCGGAGTTCGATGAGGAGGTCCGGCAGCGTCCCGGCTTCTTCGCACGCGTCGAGCGAGTTGTCGACGGCCTCTTTGACGGCGGTCATCAAGGCGCGCTTCGGGTTGTCAAAACCGAGAAGATGGCGATTCTTCGCAAAAAACTCGCTGACCGAGATTTCTCGCTGCTTCTTTGCCAGGGATTCGGCGGTCTGGGGGACATGAGAAGATCCGCGGCGTTTGGGAGCAGCGATTTCAACGGCGCCGTCGCCGGCGGCCGGCGCTTCGGCAACGCGGCCTTTCGCAATGACCGGTTTACCGCGCGTCTTCAGGGTCTTCGACGCCGGCGCGCTTTCCGCCGAGGCGGGCTCGATCTTGTCCTGCTGCATCCGTTTCCCCTTCTTGAGGGCCTTGCCGGGCCGTTTTTTCATGGGAGCGGGGTAGAGCTTCCTCCAAGGTGTTTTCGGCGCGGACACGGGGGGAACTTGAGGGGGAGTGATAGTCGTCGGGAGAGTCGCTTGCAAGAGTTAGAGGTCAGCCGCCTTTCCCTTTCCCGTTCCCTTTCCCGCATGGCCCAAGTTTCGCGATCGATCGCACATGCAAGCCAGCCTGGCGGCGGGCGATGGCTGCGTCCTTTCGAGACCTTCCCGAGGGCGGGAAAGGGAAAGGGAAAGGAACAGCCCGGTTGACTCACCCCGGTCTGCGCCTCAAACTCCCCCCATGCGCCTCCTCCCCCTCGCTCTCCTGACCCTGTTGCTCCCCGGATGCTCCGGCTCCACCCCCCTCGTCGCCGAATACTCGCCCGAACGCCGCTTCGAACTCTCGACCGGCGACTGGCTGAAAAACGGCTCCCTCAAGCCCACCGAATCCTCCACCGGCCGCATCGACGACCTCGAGTCCGGCCACATCGTCGACATCATCGCCGGTGGCCACGACATTCTTCGCTTCCGGCGCAAAGACGAAATGGTCCAGCTCGCCGCCTGGGTCGAGGTCGATGCCGACGGCCACCTCATCTCCGCCTGGATGTGGGTCCGCGAATGGGGGACCGAAACGAAGTGGTTTGTGGGAAGCGCGGGGACGGGGACGTCGCGCGTCGACGAGCGCGATGACGACTCACTCGAAGGCTCGGTCGACCTGACGTTCCAGGGTCGCGGCGAGTCGCCTCGAAGCGGAATCACCGGGCCCTATGTGTTCCGGCTGAAGGGGGATTTCACCGTGAAGGCGCCGGGCGCCCGGTAGTTCCCGCTCAAGTTCCGCGCCCGCCGCGCCGACGTACTCCTTTGCTCCCGGACGGGCGCTTCATGTCCCGGTTCCGCCGTGCGGCGGGGCCGGCGGGCGTGCGCGTGCCGTCCCCCCTCTCCGGAGCGCGCCATGAACCAGCGAGTTGTCTTGGGGCTCCTGATTGCCGGGGGCCTGGGGATCGGATTGTTTGCGGCGGGCGAACGCGTCATGCGCTGCGCCGGGCGGCAGGGCGTGAAGGTCGCGGAGCCGCCGCGCGCGCGAGCCTGAGACGCCGGTGACGCTGGTGTCGGCGACGCCGAAGAAGCCGGAAGCGCCGACTGCGGTGCGGCAGGCCACCGTGGCTCTGCCCGCGGGCGCCATCGTGCGTTTCGAAGCACCGCCGCCAAGACCCGCGCCGCCGAAACCGCCGAAGGGCGCGCCCGTGATCGAGAAGCTCGCGGTATGTCTCGGCGTGAAGGACCGCAATCCGGTCGGCGAAACGACATCGGTTTCCGCAAACGCGAACCGCGTGTACTGCTGGATGCGCGTCACGGGCGGGTCAGGGAAAAAAGTGCGGCCGATGTGGACGCTCAACGGCAAGAGCTTCGCCGGCGCCTGGATGACGATCGGATCGAATTCGTACCGGACTTGGACGACGAAGCGAATCGACGCGGCGAACGTAGGAGAGGCAACGCTGGAAATCCAGGACGAGAAGGGAAGGGTGCTGGCGACGCGGGAGTTTGCGGTGGTCGCGAGATAGATTGGAAACCGTCTTCTTGCTGACACGTAGTGCACGGAGTCCACGCAGATCACGGAGCAAGACAAGAAAGAAATTTGAGTATTTCTCCGTGACCTCCGTGCGCTCCGTGTTCTCCGTGTAATTTCAGGAACTGGCACCACTCCCTCACCAGCCTGATTCCGGCCATAGTGCGCTGAAGCTGTCCAGGATAGCCTATCTGGTGCGCAGCCGTTCCATCGCCTCCGCGGCGGCGTTTCTGACCCTCGCCCAGGGAGCCTCGGCCTGCAGGCGCGCGAGCAGCGCCCTCGCCTTCGGCCCGTCCGCGCCGGGCGAAAGCCACTCCAGGATCATCACCCCGCGCAACCAGCCCAGCGCAGGCCCTCGCGCCGGCCCGCGCTCCCAGTCGACAAGGATTGCCTCGAGTCGCCCTTTCGCTTCCGCATCAGTCGCCTCGCCGCGCGCCGCTTCCAGGTCGCGCTGCGCCCTCGGACCCATTTCGCGCAGCTCCGCCTCCGCCTTGTCCCGCTTCTCCGGATCGTCGTCGCCCAGCTGTCGCACGAGCGGCGCAACCGTGGAGGCGTCGGCGCGCGCGAGCGCATCGAGGCGCGCCGTCAGGGCGGCAGCGCAGCCGGGGAGGGTGGAAGCTCCGAATGCCGCATCCCAGGCCTTTTCGGGATTCGGAACGCCGACGCGGTCGAGGAGCGCATCGAGCGGTTCGCCGCCGGCGGCCGGAGGCTTCGGGTCGCGAAGAAGTTTTTCGGCGTCCCAGACGAGCGTCGAGCCGTCGTCGAGGCCGGTCGCGATGCGCTTGCCGTCGGGGGACCATGCGACGCTTCGCGGCAGCGAGCGCAGTTCGACCGAGGCCAGCTCTTCCTTTTCCATCCCGACTCGTCGGATCCGTAGGTACGGGCCGGAGATCTCGGCGAAGATCGGACGGTCGGGGCACATGGACAGGATGGCGGGGAGGCGAGCGAGTTCTATTCCGGAGGCCACTTCGATCAGCAGTTCTCCCTCCGGCAACCGGGCCGACAGGAGGCGGCCGTCGCGCGAGATCGCCAGCGCGCCGAGGGCCTTTCCGGACCGGACGCACGAAGCGCGTTTCCCACGCTCGATTCCAAATTCTTCGATGTCGCCGCTTCCGTCCGCTCGAAAGACCTGCCGGCCGTCGGGGCTGAATGCGATGCCGCCTGGGGCGACGGTTTCGAAGCGGCCGCCCCATGGGTCGGCGTCGGCGGCGATGTCGTCGAGAATGGTTTCGGAGCCGGACTCGAGGTCTCGGACGAGGAGGCGTCCTCCGTCGTAAGTCAGCGCGACAGATTTGCCGTCAGGGGACCATGCGAAAGCCTGCACGCCCCCGGCGTCGAAGGGGACCGCCGTTCCGTCGCGGGAATTCCACAGCGTGACGCTCTGCAGGTCGGGCATCCCGCGCTGTGCGTTCGAGACTGCGGCGAGTGTCGAGCCGTTCGGCGAAAACAGCAGCCTCTCGACGCCTCTGTCGGCGTTCCCCACGGCGCGCGGTTCGCCTCCCTCAGGTCGCCAGAGGTTGACAGTTCCGTCCTCGGAAGCCGTCGCCACGGCGCCGCCCGCGGCGATCGCCACGTGCACGACGGGCCCTGCATGGGCCAGGTCGCCGGTCAGCGATCCGTCCTCGTGGAGGCGCCAGCGGTCGAGTCTCCCGTCCTGTCCAGCGGCGTACAGCGTGCCATCGGCGCCGAACGCCACCTGGCGTTGGCCCATGGACATCATGACGCTCGTCACCCGCCCGACGCGCCGCTCCTGGCCGGTCGCCAGTTCGCGCAGGTGAATCTCCCCCGAAGAGTTGGTCCAGGCGATCGACTTCCCGCCGGGCCCCCACGCGACCGAGCGCACCCAGCTCTGTGTCACGACGATCTCGCGCGCCTCGCCCGTTTCCCCGTTCCAGATGTGCAGCGACCGGTCGTCGCTCCCGGTCACCAGATCCAGCCCGTCCGGCGAAAACGCGGCGGCCCGGACCTCGTCCTTGTGCCCGCGCAGGCTCGCGATCCGCGCGCCGGTTTCGGCGTTCCACAGCCGCGCCCGCTTGTCCGACCCTCCGGCGCAGAGCCGCTTCCCGTCCGGCGACCACGCGAGCGACGTCACGGTGTCGCGAATCCCCTTGTATTCGCGCACGAATTTTCCAGAAGCGACCTCCCACTCGACGACGGAGCCCCACACGTACCCGGCCGCCAGGCGATCGCCCGCGGGCGAAAACGCCAGGCACCAGTACTCCTTCGTGTTCGCCTCGAGCGTCAGGCCTTTTTCGTCGCCGCCCAGCACCCACACCACCAGCCCCCCGTCTTCCCGCGCCGCCGCCGCCTTCGTTCCGTCGGCAGAAATCGCGACCGCCAGGACGTCCCGGTCCATGCGGAAGCGCTTCACGTCCTTCCCCGTCCGCACGTCCCACACCGCAACGTCGCTTCCGTTCGCCTCGACCGCCCGAAATGCCTCCGGCGCCATCGCGAAGGCGGAGCGCGTGCCGACGCGTTTCATGAACGGCCGCCCGAGGCGCACGACGGCGCCCTCGGGAAGCGGGGCGTCCTCCGCGCGGCAGGCGAGGGAGAGGAGGAGGAAGGTAATGAGAAGGAGCTTCATGTAGCGCGAGTGTACTGCGCGGCGCGGCGGCGCGATCCGGCGCTTCAATGCCAAAATAAAAACCCCGGTTTCCCGGGGTTTGGTTGAGTTTCCGTTTGCGTTACTTCTTCGCCGGCGCCGCCGCCTTCGCCGCCGGGGCTCCCGCCGCAGGCTTGGCTCCCGACGCCGGGG
>WSZJ01000272.1 GCA_009773755.1 Planctomycetota bacterium
CCAGGACTTGCCCGCCCCGACCTGCGTATAAAGGTCGCTCAGCATGTTGCGGTGATAGGTGCTCCAGTTGTACCAGGCGTTGAACGCCGCGCTCCCCGCCTCGACATCCTTCGCAATGTTCTCGCCGATCGCCCCGCCGGGGTACCCGGCGAAGCGCGCGCGGTCCGCGGGCGACTTGCGATTGGCGAGCGGCCCCTCGTGCGAGAAATACTTGGCGTCGTGCATATTGGAAGCGTGCTGCTCCGCGGCCGCTCCGAGCTGCAACTGCGCTTCGAGGTCGGGACGACCCATCATGAAGCGGTAGTCGTTGATCGACCGAATGCACTCCTTTTCGAAGCTGTCAAAACCCGTGAGCGCTTCGTTGTAGGTGGACACGGCCTTGTGCCGGTCGAGAAGCATCCGTTCCGACGCCGTCATGCAGAACTCGCGAAGGTTCATCGCCGCGCCTGCGGCCGCAAGGGCCGAGGCGATCGCCGACGGATCCGTGTCCGAGGCCGGCGCGCCCATGCTGCGCAGCCACTCGTTGGACTGCTCGACGCCGCTCACCAGGTCCGCAATCGACTTCACCGACTTCGAGGCCCAGGGCATCGGGTTGTCCCACAGCTCCCGGACAGAAGCGACCGCCATGTTCACCCGCGACTGCCCGGAACGGCCCTGGTCGCTGTCCGCGTAAATCCCCTTGTCGAAGATCACCCGCAGCGCCTCTTCACGCCGATCATTCAACTCCTTCTTCACTTCCCGGGTCGCAATCGCGCTGGCGACGCTGGCCGGGTCCTGGAGTTTCCTGAGAAGCGTCGCCCGCCGGGTCTTCAACGCGCTCATGTACTGCGCCTTCACGCGCGACTTCTGATCCGCCGAGCCGGACGGATCCGCCATCACCCGCTGATACAGCGCGTATCCCTCCGCCGCTTTCTTCGGGTCCGCCTGCGCCACGAGCTGGGCGCCCTTCTTCGCGTCCACTTCCAGCTTCGCGAACTTCAACTCTTCCTGAGTGTAGAACCCGCCCTCGTACCACTGGAACCCGCCCGCCGGGACGGAAATCCCGCGCTGGCGAGCCACGAGCTCGAAGGCCGCGTCCTGGCGGGAAGCGTCCTTGCGGATGAGGGCGATGAGAACTTCGGCGGCCGTTGAACCCAGGGCATTGCTGTAGCAGAAAGCCGCGAGCGAAAGCTGGTCGGAGGCGCTGAGATCCAGCGCCCGGAAGTACCCGACCATGGCATCTGCCTCGACCTGGTGCCACCTCTTCGAGGTCGTTCCTCCCTTGCCGGCTTCATCGCGATAGTCGATCGAGAGAGATTCCTCGGTCGCCGTCACAAGATAGGCGCTCATGTCGTTGGCCAGTTCGACCGGCCGCGACTTGAACCAGCCGCCATTTACGGCGTCGACCAGCTTGCCGAAGAGCGCGGCCTGCGAAGCGATCTCGGCGCGCTGGGCTTCGAGGCTGGCCTTTTCCGATGCGCCTGCGCCGGACAGCACGCCGTCGATTTCGCGAAGCGCCTGCGCGTAGCGGCGGGCCTTGACGAGATCGACAACTGTGAGAAGCGAATCCTGTGTTTTGGCGGAGAGCTTCGTGCCGGCTCCCGCGACGTCGGTCCCGAGCCCCGCGAGGCGATTCAGCGCCGCGAGCTTTTCCTGCGCCGAGAACTGGAAGCGGGTGCCCTGGAATTTCTCCATTGACGATCCGACGAGAGCCGCGGCTGCCGAAGTCTCATCCATCTTGACGAGGCTGTTGGCACGATTTTCAAGGATGTCCCACGCGTCCTGGATCGACTTCATGACTTCGCCCATCCGGGCAGTTGCCTTCGAGGCCAGCGCCGAGCCGGGGTTGTCTGCGTTGAACCGCTTCCAGACGTCCAACGCCGGGCCGTACGCCTCCTGGACGACCAGGGCATCCGCGTCGGCCGTGGCCTTCTCGAACTCGGCCGCGAGGTCGGAAGCGCGCTTGGTGCTGGATGCTGCGAGCGCGGCGGCGTCGGCCGCCTGTTTCGCCTTCGCGTCGCGAGTGGCGATTTTGCCCTGGATGTCTGAGAGGGCCTTCTTGGCGTCCTTGTGAACGTCGGACCCGACGGGGTGGCTGAGAAGCTCGATGATCGCCTTCTCGGCCGACTCGAGGTCGCCCTTTGAAGCGAGCTGAGTTGCCTTTTCGAGAGCGGCTCGCTGTTCGGCGCCGTTGTTGCCGCCGTAGAAGTGATTGACGGCCCATACGCCGCCTACGAGGAGTGAGGCGGCGAGGATTCCGGAGACGACGAGTCCGCGCGCGCCGTCCTTGCCGCGGCGGGCGCCGGAAGAGACGACCCGCTGGGCGTGGTCGACGCGAGCGACTTGCGCCACGGGCCCGGCGGCGAGCGGCCGGACGGGCTCGGCGAGAGGCATGACGACGGCCGGGTTCAGGGTCGCCGAGAAGGCGCCGATCGAGATCACGTCGCCGTCCTTCAGGAGGCGGCTGTTGGTAGGCTGCCCGTTGACTGAGGTGCCGTTGGAGGACTCGAGGTCGATCAGCTTCCATCCTTCCGGCGTCGACTCCAGCCGGCAGTGAAGCCGGCTCGCGGCCGGGTCGCCGACCTGGATCGCGCAGTCCGGGGAGCGCCCGAACGTCACGGCAGACTGGTCGGTTTCAAAGTTATGGACCTGACCGTTCACGCGGATTGCCAGCTTCATGATCTATTCCTCGAAGGTGTCTGTCGGGCCTGCAGGCCCGTTCTATTTCTTTTCCTCGGAACCGGCTTCCTTCTCTTTCCCGTCTCCATCTTTCTTCCCGGCGCTTTCGTCGTACGGCGTCGTTCCGGTGCACTTGCCGTCCGGCTGTTTATACGGGCTCTCCGGCTTTTCATTCCCGGCGGATTTGTCGCCGCCGGCCGCCGGCTGCTTGCTCGCGCCCTTTTCGCCCTCGCCGCGCTTCGGCAACCCGTCGACACCCGCGCGCACGGGGCTCTTCGCCTTCGGCCCGCCCGGCGCCGACTTGCCATCGTCCGCCTTGCCGCCGAGGTGGCTGGTTCCGCGACCGAGGTTCTCGGTCCACATGGTGCCGCCGACGCAACCGAGACCGATGTGGTTCCAGCCGTCGGAGAGCATGTTGCGGTGGTGACCGCTCGAGTTGTACCAGCCCGTGAACGCCGCCCGCGCGTCGCCGTACCCCGTCGCGATGTTTTCGCCGCACGGCCCCGAATAACCTTCCGCCTTCACACGGTCCCCGGGCGTCCGGAGCCGCGCCGTCGGCGACTCGTGCGCGAAGTACGCGAGATCCACCATTTCCTGGCTGTGCTTCTTCGCGGCCTTCCCGAGCATGTCGTCCACTTCGAGGCAGGCGCGCCCCATCATCTCGCGGTACTCGTTGGTGACCTTGGCGCATTCCAGCTCCACGCCCACCATCTGCGTGTCGCCGCCGGGCTTGTTGTACGCCATCACACGCTTGTTGTAGTCGCGCAGCTTCTGCCCCTGCTCCCCCATCTCCTTCAGCCAGGCGTTCGTCTTCTCGCCGGCTTCAACCAGCACCCGCACGCCGTCGTCCAGCCGCGCCACAACCGCCAGCGGCTTGTCCCACAATTCCCTCACCAGCGCCACCGCGTCGTCCACCTTCGGCTGACCTTCAATCCCGTGGTTCTCGTCGGGATAGATCGTCTTGTCGTAGATAATTGCGATCGCCGCAGCCCGGCGCTTGTTCAGTTCCTTCTTGAGTTCCTGAAGCGCCTTGAAATTCGCGATATTCTGCGAGTTCTTGAGGCCGTTCATGATCCCCTGGCGCTTTTCCTGAAGCGACGCGACGAAGTAACCGGTCGCCTTCACCATGAATTCGGCGTCGAGATTCTCGCCCTTGAGGTCCTTGAAGATCGCGTAGCCCTGCTCGGCCAGCTTCGCATCGATCTTCCCGATCAGCGTCGCACCCTTCTTCGCCTTGTAATCCAGCTTCGCGTACAGGTATTCCGTGTGGGTGTACCACCCGCGTTCGAAGTACACGAAACCGTCGCTCGGGACGCCCATCGACCGGACGCGCGCGATGAACTGCCAGGAGTGCGACTGCATCGAGCCCTGGTCCTTGATGAGCGCGTGGAGGATGTCGGCGCCGTCCTGCGGCATCCGGTTGTCGTAGCAGAACGCCGCCAGCCCGAGCAGTTCCATCGCGTCGAGCGGAAGCTGCCGGAAATACGCGAGCATTTCCGCGCCCGGCACCTGCACCCACTTGCGCCCCGTTGTCCCGCCCTTCCCCGTCTGATCCTTGAAGTCGATCGTCACGCCCAGCTCCGACGCCTGCGACAGGTGGCCCGTCACCGAGCCGCCCAGGTCGATCGCGTAGTCCTTCATTCCGCCGTCGTTGATCGCCGCAAGCAACTTCGCGAAAATCCCGGCTTCGCGAGCGATGTCCTCTCGACGCGCCGCGAACGCCGCGCGTTCCTTCTCGGGCATCGCGCTGACCACCTTGTCGTACGCCTTCAGCGCCGCCGCATACTGCCGCGCCTTCACCATGTCGGAAACCAGGAGCATCGACTCCTGCGCCTTCTCCGACATTTCGGGGGCGCCGGAAGCGTACGCCGCGGTCACGCTCGAGAGGCGGCCGATCGCGCGGACTTTGGACGCGACTTCGTAGCCGTAGCGCGTTCCGGCGAAGCGGTCCTGCGCGTCGGCGAGAAGGGCTGTCGCTTCGGCGTACTTCTCCGCCTTGACGAGCGCGTTCGCCTCGGCTTCGAGGTCTTCCCACGCCGTCGCAGCCTGGCCGAGCGCCTTCTTGAGAAGCTTGGCCATGCGGTCGTGCGATTCGCCTTCCGTGTAATCCATCATGAAGCGCTTCGCCTCGTCGACGGCGGCGGAGAAATCGCCGCTCGACAGATAGGCGTCGACCTGGGAGCGCGCGCTGTCAAACCGGACGGCAGCGTTGGCGGCGTGTTGACTGGCGAGCACCTCCGCATGGAACTTCTTGGCGCGCTGGGCCGCTTCGCCGGTCCGCTTGGCGATATGGCTTTTCAACTCGTCGAGCTTGGCGGACGCCTTCTTGGCGAGATCGGCGTCGGGTTTGGTGCTGACGAACGACTCGAGCTTCGCGACGGCGTCTGAAAGCTCGCCCGAATCGGCGAGCTTGATCGCGGCGCTCAAGGTCGCTTCCTGGCCGTCGCGGCGGGCCCATTCCCCGCGCATCGAGTTGAGCGCGATGATGCCGCTGATGAGCACGGCGGCGGCGATTCCGCTCTTGACGATGATCGAGGTCAGACGGCGCTGGGCCGCGGCCTCGGAAACCGCCATCGCAGGGGCTTCCGGTGCCGCGCCAGCGTGATGCAGGTGGTGATGAGCTTTGGAAGGAGTCTTGTCGACGACGGTTTTTTCGATCGGTTCTTCGTGCTTCTTTTCGGGAACAGCGACGGCGGCGACCTCGGCGGGCTCGAAGACCATCTCGAAGGCGCCGATGGAGAGGACGTCGCCGGGAGTGAGGACGTGGGTGTTGACTTTCGTGCCGTTCACCGTGGTCCCGTTGGACGACTCGAGGTCCACGAGCTTCCAGCCGGTGTCAGTCCGGCGGATTTCGCAATGGGTACGGCTGGCCTTCACATCCTTGACCTGGATCGTGTTCGACGCGACGCGTCCGAGCGTAATGACGTCCTGGGAGAAGGAGAACTTCTCTTCGGCGCCTTCGAACCGCACGAGCAGGTGAACCATGAAATGCCTCCGGTGAGGAAGAGGGAATCGAGCTTGAGGAGCGATCTGGAAGCAAAGGGTGTGCCCCGGAGGCTGAAGCGCGCTTGTACATGCAAGTCGTTATAGAATAACATCTTACGAATGAGATAGGTCCATGTGAGCCACCCCGATGTACAGTGGGACTTACTAGAAAACCACCGAAAGAGGCCTGCAAATATCACACAACACATTACACCACAATGAGTTATGTATATCAGAGGGGCAAACGTTCAGCGCTTCTTACATTTCAACGAGCCGGAACGCCGAATCGACCCTGTTCGCTAAGTAGCTCCACGTTGATTCCTTGCCATTCAGCCGCCGCGAATTTCGCCGGCCCGCAAGGAGGAGACCGGAACTGGAGCGGAACGGAGCTCCAGTGAGGATCGACGACGCCGCGGGACGGCGAAAGACGCGCGGATGGAT
>WSZJ01000273.1 GCA_009773755.1 Planctomycetota bacterium
CGCCTCCGGCGCCCACACCCCGATCGCGCGGTCCAGAAACGGCGCGACCCCCAGCGGCGCCAGCCCGATCAACACGCAGCACGCCGCGAGCACCGCCATCGGCGCCAGCATCCAGCCGGAAGACTCGTGCGCCCCCTTCGCTTCCGCCGAACGCGCTTCACCGAGAAACACCGCTCCGTACGCCTTGGCGAAGCACGCGAGGGCGAGCCCGCCGATCAGGGCGAGGGCAGGCGCGGCAAACGCGGCGGCGAGCCACTCGCGGCCGGGCTCGCCGGCGGCGCAGCGGAAGAGCCCCATGTAGACGAGGAACTCGCTGACGAATCCGTTGAGGGGCGGGAGGCCGCAGATCGCGGCGGCGCCGGTAAGGAACGCGAGCGAGGTCCAGCGCATGCGCTTCCCCACCCCTCCCAGCCGGTCGATTTCGCGTTCATGGGTGGCGTGAATGACGGAGCCTGCGGAGAAGAAGAGGAGGGACTTGAAGAGGCCGTGGTTCCAGACGTGGAGGAGGCAACCGGCGAGGCCGAGGGCGACGAGGTCGGCGCGGTGGAGGGAGCGGCCGATCATGGCGATGCCGAGGCCCATGAGGATGATGCCGATGTTTTCGACGCTGTGCCATGCGAGGAGGCGTTTGAGATCGTGCTGTCCGAGGGCGTAGGCGACGCCGAGGACGCCGGAGACGGCGCCGGCGGCGAGGACGGTGCCGCCCCACCAGGGCGGGGCGTCGGCGAAGAACGAGGTGACGCGGACGAGGCCGTAGATGCCCGTCTTGATGACGACGCCGGACATGACGGCGGAGACGTGGGAGGGCGCGGTGGCGTGGGCGGCGGGGAGCCAGATATGGAGGGGCATGGCGCCGGCCTTGAGTCCGAAGGCGGCGAGGGAGAGGAGGAAAACTGCGTTGCGGACGCCGGGCCAGGCTGACGTGCGCGCGAGAGCGGCGAATTCCCAGGTGCCGGTCGTCATGCGGAGAAGCGAGAACATGGCGAAGAGAGCGAGGGCGCCGAAGTGGGTGGTGACGATGTAGAGCACCCCGGTCCGCCGCACGGCCGGATCGTGGTCCTCCGTCGAGATCGTCAGATACGCCGCGTTCGCCATGATTTCGAACCCGAGAAGGAAAGTCAGCCCGTCGGAAGCCATGACCTGAAGCGCCATGCCGCCCGCCATCAGCCCGTAAAAGCACCGGAGCTTTCGGCCGTTCTGCGGGTGTTCCGCCTGCCTCCAGTAGCCGAGCCCGTACACCGCCCCAAGCGCCGTGATCAGAAAGATCGGAATGAGGAACATCGCCGTGATCCCGTCCACCTGCACGTCGAAGGCTCCGTCCGGCACGGGCCAGGGCAGCCTGAGCCGTTGTCCCGCGCCACTCCACGCCCCCGCGATTCCGCAGGCCGCGCCCGCGACCATCAGCAGCGCCGCGAGTCTCTCCCCGGCGGCCGACTTGCGGCCGAGAAAGAGCCCCGGCACCCCGCTGACTGAGACGAGGGCGGTTCCCGCGAGCGCGAGCCCGATCATCCGCCGCCCCTCCACGTGTGCCAGCTCGCCCAGCCGAGACCGAGGACGACGACGACGAGGATGTAGACGATGTACAGGTTCATTTCGCCCTGCTGCAGCCAGCGCAGCGCATTGAAGCGATTGGCGCACTTGGAGAAGAACGGCTCCCATCCCCTTCGCGTGACGGGATCGGGATACTGCGTCGAGAATTCGCCGTCGAGGGGAAAGGGGCGATCGGGCCGGCGGGCGGTCGTGAGCGGCCGCAAAAACCTCGGGAGCAGCCGTTCCGCCAGGAATTCGGAGAAGGAGCGCGAGGTGTACTGCATGCGGGCCGTCGGCGCGAGGTAGCCGCAGCCCCACGTGCCGGCCTTCGTGGAGGGACGCGAGCGCAGCATCGCGCCGAGGGCAAGTCCGCCGAGAGCGAGCGCAACCACGAGGATCCCGTTGGCCAGCCCGACCACGGGGACCTGCGTGGTGGGCTCCAGGCTCGTCGCCCGGCTGAACACGGACGCCGCACGCTGCGCCGCCAGCACCGCCGGGCCCGGAAGCACCGCGAGCGTCGCACACACCGCCGCCAGCACCACCATCGGCCCCACCATCGAAGCCGGAGACTCGTGCGCCCGCCCCGCCGCTTCACTCCGCGCAGAGCCGAGAAACACGACGCCGATCAGCCGCACGAAACACGCCAGCGCAAGCCCGCCGACCAGCGCGAGCACGCCGACGGCGAGAAGCGACGCCACTCCCGCGGCGCCGCTCGACGCCAGCCCGAGCCGGATCATCGACAGGTACAGCAGCCACTCGCTCACGAAACCGTTCAGCGGCGGCAGCGCCGAAATCGCGACCGCCCCGGCAATCATCAGCGCCGCCGTCCCGGGCATCCGCTTCAGCAGTCCGCCCAGCTTCTCCACGTCGCGCGTCCCCGCGCCGTGCAGCACGCTCCCGGCGCCGAGGAACAACAGCCCCTTCATCGCCGCGTGGTTCCACAGGTGCAGGAGCCCGCCGGCAAAGCCGAGCGCCGAAACCACCGGGCGGCCCGAAGACCAGCCCCAGAAGCCGGCCCCGATCCCGAGCGTGATCAGCCCCATGTTTTCGATGCTCGAGTACGCAAGCGACCGCTTGATGTCCCGCTGGTAGAGCGCCAGCATGATCCCGACCAGCGCGCCCGAAAGGCCGAGCATCATGAGAACCGGTCCCCACCAGGGCGCGGGCCGGTCGAGAAGACACGCGACGCGCAGGATTCCGTAGAGCCCCATCTTGACGAGAACGCCCGACATGAGGGCGGAAACGTGCGAAGGGGCGGCTGCGTGGGCTTCCGGGAGCCAGACGTGAAGCGGGAGGAAGCCGGCTTTCACCCCGAAGCCGGCGAGGGCAAGGACGAAGAGAATCGTGTGAAGCGGCGAGCCGGCTGGCGGAATGTCCATGACTTCGAGCGTGCCGCCGCCCTCACGGCGGATGAGCACGAACAGGGCGATCAGGGCGGCCATGCCGAAATGGGAAGCGACGAGGTAGATCCATCCGGCGCGTCGCACTTCGGCGTGCTCGTGTTCGAACGTCACGAGCCCCCAGGCCGCCAGCGACATCGCTTCCCACGCCATCAGGAACAGCACGGCGTCGCGGGAGATGACGACGAGCGCCATGCACGCGAGCAGCGCGTTGAACGCGAACCACGAGGGGCCGAGCGAACGTGTCTTTCCGAATTCGCGCATGTATCCCGCGCCGTAGACGGCGGCGACGGCGCCGAGGGCGAACACGGGGACCAGGAAAAAGGCGGAGAGCGCGTCGAGCGCCAGCGAAATGGAAACCAGCGGCGCGTCGATCAACGGGGTGCGCGGAAGCGCCGGGCCGCCGGCGATGACCGTCAGCGCGGGGACGAGCCCGAGCGCGCAGCCGGCGACCGCGCTTCCCGCCCCGACGAACGACGCGAGGCGCG
>WSZJ01000015.1:0-37743 GCA_009773755.1 Planctomycetota bacterium
TGGGCCGAGGCGTGAGGGCGGCGGCGACAGACCGTTGAGTGGGCCGAGGCGTGAGGGCGGCGGCGACAGACCGTGGAGCGGGCCGAGGCGTGAGGGCGGCGGCGGCAGACCGTGGAGCGGGCCGAGGCGTGAGGGCGGCGGCGACAGACCGTTGAGTGGGCCGAGGCGTGAGGGCGGCGGCGACAGACCGTGGAGTGGGCCGAGGCGTGAGGGCGGCGGCGCCAAACCGTGGAGCGGGCAGAAGCGTGAGGGCGACGGCGACAAGCCGTGGAGTGGCCCGAGGCGCGAGGGCGGTGGCGACAGACCGTGGAGCGGTCCGCGGCGCGAGGGCGGCGACAAACCGTGGAGCGGACCCAAGCGCGAGGGTGGCAGCACCAGACCGTGGAGCGGCCCGAAGCGCGAGGGTGGAGGCGCCAAGCCGTGGAGTGGCCCCCGGCGCGAAGGCGGCGGAGCCAAACCCTGGAGCGGCCCGCGTCGAGAAGGCAGCGGGGCAAAACCGTGGAGCGGACCCCCGCGCGAGGGCGGCGGAGCCAAACCCTGGAGCGGCCCAAAGCGCGAAGGAGGAGGCGCCAAACCCTGGAGCGGCCCAAAGCGCGAAGGAGGAGGCGGCAAACCCTACGGTGGCCCGAGGCGCGAAGGAGGAGGCGGCAAGCCCTTCGGCGGCCCGAGACGCGAAGGCGGCGGCAGCAAGCCCTGGAGCGGTCCTCGACCCGGCGCTGGTGGAAGGGGAAGTCGACCAAAGTAGAACTTCGCACGCCCGTTCATTGACACACCGACGAGCCCTTCAGAAGATTTCACCACTGGCGGACCGATCCGCGTCCCGGGGGGGAACCGGACGGTCCATCGCGCCGGTCGCGCCGCCGGGGAACCAGAAGGAGGACCTGCATGCCAGACGCGACCCGCACCGGCGCCGTGACCGTTCTCGTCCTCTACGAATCCGACACCGTGCGCCGCGCGTTGCGATCCGCGCTCGTGCCGGCGGGGCTTGAGGTCATCGAGGCGTCTTCCTTTTCGGAAGCGCAGACGGCGATGGATGCGGGAGGAATCGGGCTGCTCGTGCTGGACGTGCAGCGGCCGACGACGGACGGCGTGGCGCTGGCCGGCGATTTCCGCACGCGGCCGGGATTCGAAACGATGCCGATCGTGCTGATCACGCCGGACTGGAGCGCGCGCGACCGCGGCAAGGCGGCCGCCGCGGGCGTCTCCGCATGCCTCATCAAACCCGTGCCCCCGGCCGTGGTGAAACAGACCGTGCTCGAACTTCTCGGAATGGCATAATCTCCCCCCCGCGTCGCCCGGCGGCGCGCCATTTTCCGTCCCTCGCTCCCGGAGACTCTCCATGCGCGCGCTTCCACCGCTGGCCCTGGCCCTCGCTCTTTTCGTCGTCGGCTGCGCGGGCGATGGATGGAAGAACGTCCGCAAACCGAGCGCGCCGGCAAACGCCTGGGACATTGCCGCGGCCGTCGAATCTCGCCAGCTCGAAAACGGCCTCACCGTCCTCATCCGCGAACGCCACGGCGCGCCCGTCATCACCTGCGAGCTCGCCTTCAAGGTCGGCGCCGTGGACGAGCGCGACAAGGAACGCGGCATCGCTCACTTCCTTGAACACATGCTGTTCAAGGGCTCGACTTCCTTCAAGAAAGGCGAGATCGACCAGTACACCTCGAAGAACGGCGGCCAGAACAACGCCTGGACTTCGCGCGACATGACCGCCTATCACTTCACCATGCCGTCCTCCGGCCTCGACGCCGCGCTCAAGATTCTCCACGAGATGCTCGGTCAGTCGACGCTCGACGAGAAGGAGTTCGAGGCGGAGAAGGGGCCCGTGCTGGAAGAACTTCACGCGGGGCAGGACGACCCGTGGGACCGGCTCTGGGAGCGTTCGACGGCGGAGGTGTACTCGAAGCACCCGTACCACCACCCGGTGATCGGGTACGAAGAAGAGATCAAGGCGATGACGCAGGCGCAGATGAAGGAGTTCTACGACAAGTACTACAAGCCCGCGAACGCGGTGCTCGTGATCGTGGGCGATGTGGACGCGGAGAAGACGTACGCGAAGGTCAAAGAGATGTTCGAGATGATCCCGTCAGGGACTCCGGTGCCGGTGCTCGACGTCGTTGAACCCGCGCAGGAAAAAGAAAAGAGGATCGAGACGGAGGAGGAGGTCGAGGTCGACCGGATGATCATGGCCTGGCGCGGCCCCGCGGTCGGGCAGGAGGACGATTACGTCTGCGACATCCTGTCGAGCGTGCTCGGCACCGGACGCACCGCGCGCCTTTACCGCCGCCTCGTCGAGAAGGACCAGGTCGCCTCAGGAGCCGACGTCTCGAATTACAGCGGCCGCTTCCCCGGCACGTTCATGGTCAACGTTGAAGCTCTTCCCGGCGCCGACCGCGCGAAAATTGAAGCGGCGATCGAGGACGAGATCGCGAAGCTCGCGGCGGAAGGGCCGACTGCGGACGAGCTCACCAAGGCGCGAAATGGGACGATAGCGGCGTTCATATTCCGGGCGGAGAACTCGAGCTCGATGGCGAACCTGCTGGCGACGTACGTCTGCACGCTGTCGCTCGACGAGCTCGGTGGGTACGTGTCGCGCATCGAGAGGGTGACGGCGGACGCGGTGAAGGCCGCGGCAAAGCGGATCCTGCGGCGCGAAACGCGGACGGTGTGCTGGTCCATTGCGAAGGGGGACAAGGACGGCGTTGGCGGCGCGAGCGAAGTCAAACCCGTGAAGGATCCGCGCCGGCGCCAGAAGGATGGCGATGAACGCGGCGGCGGCGTTGCGGGAGTCAAGCTGACGTCGGCGAAGCGCGTCGTGCTCGACAACGGCCTGATCCTGATCCTCCTCGAGAACCACGACCTGCCGGTTTTCGCGCTGCAGACCTTCTGCCGCGCGAGCCAGCTGTATGAATCCGAGGACCACGCGGGGCTCGCGAGCCTCGTCGGGCAGTTGCTCGAGGACGGAACGGCCGATGCGGACGGCAAACCCCGCCGCACGGCGGAGGACATCGCCGCGGCGATCGAAAACGTCGGCGGCAGGCTTTCGACCTCTGCAATCGGCGTCGACGCGTCCGTCGTCGCCAAGGACCAGGACCTTGCGCTCGACCTCGCGTTCGACATCCTCCAGCACGCCGCCTTTCCGGAGGCATGGCTCGAACAGCGCCGCCAGACGACCCTCGCCGGGATCGCCACGAAAAAGGACAACCCCCGCGAACTTGCCCGCGACGCCTACGCCGAAACCGTCTACGGCCGCCACCCGCTCCACCGGCCGGCCAACGGATACGAGGACACGGTCAAGTCCATCACGCGCGACGACTGCCTCGCGCATTTCCGCAAGTACTTCGTCCCCAACAACACGACGGTCGCCATCGTCGGGGATTTCGACTCCGCCAAGGTCGAAGCGCGAATCCGCGAGCTCACGAAGTCGTGGAAGGTCGGACTGCTCGACTTCCCCGAGTTCGCGCCGGCGGTGAAACCCGCTGCGGGCGGCGCTAAAGGCGTGCCGCTTCCCAACGCGAAGCAGGTCAACGTCTTCATCGGCCACCTCGGCATCCGCCGCGACGATCCGGACTACTTCACGCTCCAGGTGATGGACAACGTGCTGGGGACGGGAAGCGGCTTCACGGACCGGATGTCGCGGACGATCCGGGACGAGAAAGGGCTGGTCTATGCGGTGAGCGCGAACATTTCGTACAGCGCGGGGATCGAGCCGGGGACCTTCAGGGCGTTCTTCGCGACGACGCCGGCGAAATACGCGATGGCGAAGTCGATGGTGCTGGCGGAGATCGACCGTATCCGGACGGAAACGGTACCGGCGGAGGAACTGGAAGCGGCGAAGGCGTACCTGACCGGGAGTTTCGCGCTGGAGATGGAGACGAACTCTCAGCTGGCGGACATGCTCATCACGGTGGAGCGGTACGGGTTGGGATTCGACTATCCGGAGAAATACGCGGACAGGATCCGGGCGGTGACGGCCGGACAGGTGCTGGCGGCGGCGAAGAAGCATCTGGATCCGAAGGCGTTGTGGATGGTGGTCAGCGGGCCGGTGGATGAGAAGGGGGAGTTGAAGAAGTAGATTGTCAGGTGCCGTTCTCTAAGCGAACACAGGCAAGTTCCTTCCGACCTGGTCTCGGCCGAATCCGCGCACCCTTCGACTCGCCCTGCGGGCTCGCTCAGGGTAAGCCGGGCCGTGAAAAGCAAATGTGTCAGCAAGCAGTTTCTCGGCCCGGCTTAGAACCTCAGCACCACGTAAACCCCCAGCGTCCAGTAATCCAGGTTGACCTTCGACGGATACTCGTCCAGAACCTCGCTCACGTGAATGTCGTTTCCCACCCAGTTGTAGATCCACTCGACGCCAAACGTCACGCGCGAGTCCGGCGCGCCGAACTCGATCGCCCCGCCGCCGCGTACGATGACTCCCCCGCGCCGGCCTCTCAGCTTGAGCGCCGGTTCCGCTTCATCCGTCAGATCCCGCACTCCGAACCCGGCGCCGCCGATGATCAGGGGGCGGCACCACGGCCAGGGCCACGGAATGATCTTGTCGACGTTCGTGATATCGATCCGCAGCTCCGCATAGAAAGCGTAGAACCTCAGCCGCCCGAGGTCGGTCGTGGTTCCGTTGTAGCTCTCCAGGGACATGTCCGTCTGGTAGACATCCGCGCCGACCTCGATCTCCATCCAGCGGTTCGCGCGGAAGCCGATGCGAAGCCCGCCGCCGCCGGTGTCGTCGACGTCGCGATGCTGGTTGAAGTGCGCCCATTCGCCGTGGGCGGTGATGGCGAAGCGGTTGGGGATGTAGGAGTCGTCCTCGGTGTCGTCCTCGGCCGATTCGTCGGGGGCCGAGTCGATGGCGAGGGCGGGGGAAGCGGCGATGGCGAAGAGGAGGACGGTGATGCGCGGAAGGCGCATTGCGGGGACCTTTCTGGAGGAGGAAAGGGCTTGAGCGGATGAAATGTACGGGCGGCGGAACGGCAACGAAACGAAAAACGAAAAACAAAAAACGAAAAACGAAAAACGAAAAGCAGGGCGTCCTGGAGTGAGGTGGGGCTCAGCCTCGTGTTTCTCCGCGCCCTTCATCAGTAATACTTGCGACCGACTCTTCACCCTCTATAATTTCCCGGCTTCGCGGGCATTCGCCCGCCGCCACGCCGGGTCGCAAACACGCAGGGGCTTGAAATGCGCGCTAAGCTCGCCCTCGAAGACGGGACCGTCTTCAACGGGACATCCTTCGGCGCCGAAGGCGAACGCTTCGGCGAAGTGGTCTTCAACACTTCGATGTCGGGGTATCAGGAAATACTCACGGATCCTTCTTACCGTGGGCAGATCGTCACGATGACCTACCCGCTGATCGGAAATTACGGCGTCAACGGCGAGGACATCGAAGCGCGCGGGCCGCAGGCCGAGGGATTCGTCGTGCGCGAGGCGTCGCGCGTTCGTTCGAATTTCCGCTCGACCGAGGACCTCGCCACGTACCTCAAAAAGGCCGGGGTTGTCGGCATCGAAGGCGTCGATACGCGACTTGTCACGCTCCGGCTCCGCCAGCACGGAGCCCTCCGGGGAGTCATCTCCACCACCGACCTCGACGACGCGAACCTCGTGAAGAAGGCGAAGGAGTCGCCCGGAATGGCGGGGCGCGATCTGGTGAAGGAAGTCACGCCGAAGCAGTCGTACGCGTGGACCGAGCGGACCGAGGGCCCGCTGGCGCCGGCAGCCCTCCCGGCCGCCGCGCCCGACCTCTACCGCGTCGCCGCGCTCGACTACGGCGTGAAGTACAGTTCGCTGCGCCACCTGACCCGGCTGGGATGCAAGCTCACCGTACTTCCAGCGACCGCGACCGGCAAACAGGTGCTCGACCTGAAGCCCGACGGAGTCTTCCTCTCCAACGGCCCCGGCGACCCCTCCGCGCTCGACTACGCCGCTTCCTGCGTCCGCGATCTCGCCGGCAAGGTCCCGATCTTCGGCATCTGTCTCGGCCACCAGATCGTCGCCCACGCGATGGGCGGGAAGACGTTCAAGCTGAAGTTCGGGCACCACGGCGGCAACCACCCGGTGAAGGACCTGAAGACCGGCAAGGTGGAGATCACCGCGCAGAATCACGGGTTCGCGGTCGATCCCGACTCCCTCGGAAAAACAGGATTGGAAGTCACCCACATCAACCTCAACGACCAGACCGTCGAGGGCATGGCGCACAAGTCCCTCCCCCTGTGCTGCGTCCAGTACCACCCCGAGGCCGGCCCCGGCCCCCACGACTCCCTTTATCTCTTCCGCAAGTTCATCCAGATGATGGCGGACCGCGCGAAATGAGCGTGCGCTGCGTCATCGGGGTCCAGTGGGGCGACGAAGGGAAGGGAAAAATCGTCGATCTGCTCGCGGAGGAAAGCGACGTCGTCGTCCGCTACCAGGGAGGCGGCAACGCCGGGCACACGGTCGTCGTCGGCCGCGAGAAGTTCGTGCTGCATCTCATTCCGAGCGGGATCCTGCACGGAAGAGCGTGTGTCGTCGGCAACGGCGTCGTCGTCGACCCGGAACAGCTCTTCGCGGAAATCGCCGACCTCGAAGCGAAAGGCGTCAAGGTCAAGGGGCGCCTCTTCATTTCCGACCGCGCGAACGTCGTTTTTCCGTACCACAAGGCCCTCGACCGCGCCGGCGAGCTCAAGCGCGGTATCACAAAGATCGGCACCACCGGCCGCGGCATCGGCCCCTGCTACGCCGACAAGTACGCGCGCAACGGCATCCGCGTCATCGACCTCTACGACCTCAAGGTCTTCGCCGACCGCCTGCGCGTCAACATCGAGGAGAAGAACTACCTCCTCGCCGGCCTCGGCGCCGAAACCCTCGACTACGAACATGTGCTCCGGGAGTACACCGCTCACGCGAAGCGGCTGAAGCCTTTCGTCACCGACTCGGTGACGATGGTGAACGACGCGATCGACAACAAAAAGCGCGTGCTCTTCGAAGCGGCGCAAGGCGCCCTCCTCAACATCGACCACGGCACCTACCCGTACGTGACGAGCTCCAACAGCGACGCGACCGGCCTGTCGAGCGGCGCCGGCGTCCCGCCCGCCTGCGTCCGCGACGTCATCGGCGTCGCCAAGGCGTACACGACGCGCGTCGGCAGCGGCCCGTTTCCCACGGAACTGAACGACGCGCTCGGCGAAAAAATCCGCCAGGTCGGCGCCGAATTCGGTTCAACAACCGGCCGCCCGCGCCGCACGGGCTGGTTCGACCTCGTCGGAAGCCGCCACGCGATCCGCACAAGCGGCGTCACCGAGCTCGCCATCACGAAGCTCGACGTCCTCGACGGCTTCGACACGATCCGCGTCTGCACCGGCTACAAGGTCGGGAAGAAAACCGTCACGGCGTTCCCCGCGGACCTGACGTCGCTCGAGAACGCGAAGCCCGTGTACAAGGATGTCCGCGGCTGGGGTGCGACGACATCGGCGAGGAAGCTCGTGGATCTGCCTCCGGAAGCGCGCGCCTACCTGCGACTGCTGGAGCGCGAGCTCGGCTGCGTCGTTTCGATGGTCAGCGTCGGGCCGGAGAGACGGCAGACGGTGCTCACGGGTGGGAAGCTGTAGGACGCCTTTCTACGGAGGAGGGCGCCCTTCCGCGTGAAGCCATTGACCACGAGGGGATCGTGCGCCGTGGCGGCGGCTGGAGGTGGGCCCTCAAAGGCTTGCCGGCGACCTGGTAGATGCCCCTTGTAAGTCCGGCAGCGATGTAATACAGTGCTGTCTTACAAGGAGCCGCTTTCATGATCGTCAGCTTTCGCCCGCATCCCAGGATTCAGGCCATGCTCGCGCGCCTCACCCGCGAATCGGGCAAGACCCGATCCGCCGTTATCACGGAGGCGATCGAGGAACTGGCCGGGCGGAAGAAGGAGCGGGCCAGGAATTGGCGGCCCTATGACGACTGGAAGTCTGTCATCGGAATCATCAAAGGCGGTCCGCCCGACCTCTCCACCCATGCGCGGAAGTACATCCTGGAGAGTCTGATGAAGAAACGGGCCCGGAATGCTTCTCGTTGACGCCGGGCCGCTCGTCGCACTCCTCAGAGGGAACGATGAGCGCCACGCCGACTGCGTGAAGGTGCTGAAGACGCTCCGGGAGCCGATGTTCACGGTTTGGCCCGCCGTAACTGAGGCTATGCACCTGCTCAGCTTCTCCCGGCAGGCGCAGGACATTCTCTGGGAGAAAATCGTCGACGGCAGGCTCGTCCTGCTGCCGCTCACGGATGCCGATTGCGGTCGCATGCGCCAGCTCATGGAAAAGTACAGGGATCTGCCCATGGACCTTGCCGATGCCGGCCTCGTGTGCGTCGCAGAGCGCGAGAAGATCGCCCGGATTTTCACGATCGACCGTCGCGACTTTGAGCGATACCGGCCTCGCGGGATCGGGCACTTCACGCTCCTGCCCTGATGGTGGGTGGAGCGGCTGCGCTTGATCGATCGAGTCGACCAAGGCTAAGCTTCCGGCTGTGACCAACTCCCACGCTCACCCGCCCGGCGGCGATTCCCGCAAGTCCTCCAGCGGGTCGCAGCGCCTCAGGCCGGCCGCAAGTCCGCCGCGCCAGATCCCGTTCGCCTCCCTCGCCGCAGACTACGTGCGCTTCCGCTGCCGCTGCAACCGGGTGCTGCAGACGGTTGAAGGAATGGAAGGGCACGAAGTGCGGTGCCCGGCGTGCCACACGGTGGCGGAGGTCCCCGGGGCGCGGCACGAGGAAGCGATTCCCGAGCTCGCCCCGATGCCGGCGAAGCACGAGTCGAAGATCCCCGAGCTGGCGCCGATGGAGGAAGCGGTCGCCGAAGTGGAGCCGATTGAGGGCGACCAGGAGGTCGAGCCGATCTCCGCGGATGAGGGAGAGCTTCCGGAGTTGAAGCCCATGACGGATGGCGAGGGCCCGGCGACGCCGCAGTAAGGGCTTACTCTTCTGCCTCGAGCGCGTCCGCAAACCACTCCGAGTGCTGCGCCAGTGCTTCCATGTAGCGCTTCACGTCCTCTTTCGCCTCGGTCGCCAGCTCGCGAAACGGCACGACATGCTTGTCGGGAACGTAGCGGAACGTGAAATTCACGCGCCGGGTTTCGAAGCCGTCGACCTTGATGTCGAACTTTGCGCCGGCGCAGTGGTCGACGCGCTGGACGCGGTGGAAGACCTGCTGCTTCCAGTAGCGGCCGGCGAAGATCTGCAGCGAGCCGTCGTCGAGCCACTGCTGGAGGACGACGGCGTCGCGGCTGCCGGGGCGTGTGCTTTCGACGAACTGGAACAGGGCGCGTTCGCCGAGGGAGACGGAGGCGACCGGTCCGGGCTCGAAGTCCTTGTGTTCGCCGACGCGCGCGACGTCCGTGCGCTTTTTCCCCTCGAGGCGGTCGCCGTACATGTTCACGAGGCACGTGTTGCAGCGCCAGCCATCGGGCATCGCTTCGGGCGGGTATTTCCGGTGGACAAGGTCCTCGATGCGCTTCACCAGTTTTGCGAGCACCGGCGGGAACGGCTCCGCTTTCACGCAGCGGTTCTCGACCCCGGCGGGCGGCCGGTAGTAATCGAGGCACGCGAACTGCCAGTTGCCGAGCCAGTAGACCGGGCGGAGAAGCTGCCGCTGCGCCTGGCCTTCGGGCTGCGGACGGCGGTCGGAGAAGCGGTTCTCCCAGATCGGGTGGATCGTCCCGAGCCAGGCGAGGATCGCGGCGTAGTCCCTGGGGCCGACGAAGCCCGGGTCGTAGTGCAGCCCCGGGGGACGCTCGCTGCGGCGGGGAAGAGTTTTCATTTCGACTTCAGCCGCGCCTTTGCCGCCTCGACCGCTTCCCACGCGGCGCCTTGGACGAGCGGAGCGTCTTCCGGAAGGACGCCGACCGGCTGGCGGGCCGCGGTCGTCACGGTCGCGGGAAGACCGACGGGCGACTTGTCGTAGATGGCCGCGAAAAACGTGCAGGCAACAAGGTAGGTTCCGGCGGGAGTGGGATGGCCGCCCTTGTCGGCATAAAACTGGAATTCGGGATTCCGCTTCAGCACCAGCTCCAGCGCCATCCCGGCGGGAGCGACCTGTGCGCCGAGCTCGCGCGTGATGTCGAGGTAGGGCTGAGTCAGGCTCTCCTGCGGCGTCTTCGAGTCGGGCCATTTCCACGTCATGTAAAAGAGCGATTTCGCGCCGCGAGCCTGGATGACTTCGTGGAACTTTCGCGCGTAGGGAAAGAACAGTGTGTCACGCCCTGATTCCGAAAGCGGCGTCAGGCTCTGTTCCTGCAGGACGACGTAATTCCAGTCCGTGTCGCGGATCGCGGCGGCGGCGTTGGAGTCCCAATGAACTTGCAACGTCGCGCCGCCTGCGGTCATCCCCTGGACCTGGAGGCGCGGGTCCTGGCCCGATGCCTTCGCAAGAGCCTCGACAGTCCCGGGGAGATCGTTCACGTAGGTGTAGCTGTTTCCGATGAAGAGAACTTTCAGGACGTGCTTGCGGTCGGCGAAAGACCCGGCCGGGCGGTCCGTTCCGGCCCCGCCGGCCGAAAACCGGACGAGAATCCACGCCACTCCGCCGAGGAGGGCGAGCAGCGCGACGATTGCGAGGGTGCGTCGCGGTGTCACTTGAGCTTCTTGTCAGTGATCGGGGATTTCGGCGTCCTTGCATCGCGCTCCTTGTTGTAGTCGCGGATCGATTGCAGGTCCGCTAGAAGGGCGTCCGCATCCTTCAGCCGCGCGACGGGGAGTTGCGGGATCGTCTTCACTGCTGCGCAGAGTCCGGCGATTCCGTCCAGCATCTCCGGGCGGTCCGCGAACTGCCACGCGCGGCGCGGCACCTCGTCGAAGAAGTGGTCGAGCGGCCAGGTTCGCGCCGCGTCATCGGTCCCTGCGGAGGCGTCCGCGAGCGCGCGCTTCACCGCCGCAAGGGCCGCGCCTGAAACGCGCGGGCTCGAATCGCGCAGGAGCCGGATTCCCTCCGTCAGCCGCACCATCGCCGGCGCGTCGTTGAAGCGCTCCATCGACGCTTCCAGCACTTTTGAGTCCGCGACATGCAGCCCGAACTGCATCCATTCGCCTGCGGTAGTGCAGCCGGGGAGTTTTTCGGGCGGGAGGCGGAACATTCCGCGGAAGATCGGCGCGGCGGCGACGCTGCACGCGACGGTTTTCCTGGTGGTGTTCTTCCCGTCGGTGACCTGGAATTCGATAGGGCGAAGACCTGACTGTCCGAGCAACGGGGTCCAGGTGAAGCGGCCCGAGTTCGAGTCGAGTCGCGCGCCTTCGGGGAGCGCGCCCGCGCTCCAGGCGAGATGATCTGCGTCTGCGTCCCACGCCATCAGCCGGAATCCGATCGGCTCACCCTCTCGACCCGCGGCGTCCGCGATGAAAAGCACTTTGGGAATGGCGCTGGAGGTCCGCCCTGCGACAGACACGGTGACCGGGATGGCGTGCGTCCAGAAGCGGCCACGGTCCTCCATCTCGAAGTCCAGCCGCCACGCTCCCGCCTGCGACTCCGCCGGCGTCCACGCGAACGCGCCGGTCTTTGCGTCGAAAGTCGCTCCCTCCGGCGGGCGGGGAAGCGTCCACGCTCCGGGCGCGGCGCCGTCCGCGGGCGCCAGCGTGAACTCGATCGGCTTGCCGGCTTCCGCCGGAATCGCCGACGGACCCTTCACCGCGACACCCTTGGCGCTCACCTCCACGGTCCACGTGTACGCCGCGCTCAGCATGCCCTCGTCCAGGTGCACGCGCGGCGTGTCGGTCGCGACAGTCACCGTCACCTGGTGCGTTCCTTCGCCGAACTCCGACCCCTTGAGCCTCAACTGGTGCCGAACCGGCCCCGGCTCCTTCGGCTTCGGCTCCACGACTTTCGCTTTCTTCGCGTCCACGCGCCGCCCGTCGAGATACCACGCTACGCGCGCCGCCGTGACCGGGACGGCCTCGAAGTCCGCGAATTCGTTGAGGGACATCTTCTGAAGCGTGAGGACCGGCGAGACGGACTGGATCGGCGGGAAGAAGCGGTAAAGCCCGAGCTCGGATGCCTCCGTGCAGACGCGGCAGAATTCTCTCCCCTTCCCGCGCTGCATGTGGCACAGCTCCTCCGCCCGATAGACGTTGTCCGGAAACGTCGCGGCCCCCTCGTAACACCGGACGTTGTCCTCCCACTCAAACTTCTTCCCGCGCTTCTCGCCGCGGAAAACCGCCTCGGGGATGTTCCAGTGGTGCCACTTCGCCTTGAAGACGTTCTGTTGAAGCGTGGCATTCCAGGCGCGGTCGAGCGTGCCCGGGGGCGGCCGGGTGCCGGATTGTTTTTCGTCAACGTACTCGTCGACGAGATTGATGAAGTGGTGTCCGAATTCGTGCATGACGAGCGAGCCCTGGTGGGCCTTCGAGGTGCTGAGGAGCACGAAGGTCCCGGTGTTGGCGCTGGCGACGAACTGCTCGTTCGTGTTGAGGACGACGAGGATGTAGTCGGCGTCCGGCACGGCGGCGGCGACGATGTCGAGCGCCTTCTGGGTGTCGCACGTGAGGAGTTTTCCGCCGGGAAATGCGCGGAGTCCGCCTTTGAGGGCGGTGTCGACCGCGACTTCCTCGGTCGTGAACCCCGACGCCTTCGAGACCAGGTCGACCCGGTGAACGCGGACGCGGGCCGCGTGCGCATCGAAGGGCCGGGTCGCAAAATTGGCGGCCATGCGCTCTGCGATCGCGTTCCACGCGGCCTGCTGGTCCTTCGTGAATCCGTCCGCGAGAAGCGCGACGTCCATGGTCCGCCCCGGATCGGCCGCGCCGCCGAGGATCGTGACGTCTTCGACGCCGACATCTTCAAGCGCCTTCCGCCGCGTCGCCTCGGCATCGCGGACGCGGTCCACGTGCGCCTTCTCCTCCTCCTTGACCTTCGAGGCGCGCGCCTTCAGTTCCTCCTGCGCCGGTTCCTGCGCCGCAGAAATCCCGGCGCCCAGCGCCAGGCTCAGGACGATCCACTTCCAGTTCGCCATTCGCAGGAGGCTACCCGTCCCGGACTGGCGCGATCAAGAACTCACGCGGCGGTTCGCTTATCGGCCATTCCGCCTGCCCAGGGTCTCCTTAGCGAGCGCCGTCAGAGTGGACTCCGGATCTCCGGATGCGAGCTCTTTGAGAATCCCGGACGAAGTTTCGCCCGAAATGTTCTCGAGGATCCGGAGCGCGCGCACGAAGCGGAGTTCCTCTTCCCCCACGGGTCTCCACGCGGACTTCGACTCCAGGATCTCCCGAATCCGCATTCTCACTTCCGCGGACGGGGGCGCTTCCAGCGACTTGCGAAGCGCCGCTTCGGATCGCGGCCCCAGGTGACTGAGATCTTCCTGGGCCTTGTCGCGGACTTCGGGGTCGTCGTCGTCCAGTTTCAGGATGAGGTCGGCGACCTTTTTCGAGAATCCCGGGTCGGCCTCGGCCGGCCGCAGGCGCGAACCGATCAGATCGAGGGCCTTCTCCGGCTTCGCGGCCAGGGCCCGGACTCCGGCCCACGCGCGCGGCCCGACGGGCTCGCCGAGACGCTTCCAGAGCGATTCCATGTCCTCGGTCGTCGCGACACCGGGCAAGAGCTCGAGGGCCTCGAGGTCCCACACGAGGACGCCACCATCCCACGAACCGGTGGCGAGGCGCGAGCCGTCCTTTGAGAAGTGGCAATGGGCGACGGACATCTCGTGCCCGCCGAGCTCAAGCAGCAATTCGCCGGTGTCGGCGTCCCAGATACGGATCGCGTTGTCCCAGGTTTCTTCCGGAGCGCCCAGACCGCCGAGGGGGTGGACGCCGCCGGAGACGACGAGCCCGCCGTCGGGAGAGACTTCAGCGCTACAGATGAATCCGCCGTGCGCTTTCCACGAGGTCGCTTCCTTCCGGTCCGGGATCGTCCAGGAGCGGATCCGGCCGTCGCCGCCGCCGGCGAAGAGCCTGCGGCCATCGGGGGAAAAACAAGGAACGCCCAGGTGAGCGGACGAAGCCTGGATCGGCGGCTCCATACTGAATTCCCCGAGGACATCTCCCGACTCGGGATCCCAGAGCTTCGCGGTGCCGTCCTGGCTTGCCGTCGCGAGCCTGCTGCCGTCCGCCGAAAGGCAGGCGCAGACGCAGTCTCCGTGCCCCGCGAGGCTGCGGACCAGCTTGTGCGTCCACGCGTCCCAGATCTGCACGACGGGGTCGTATCCCGATGAGTACAGGAGCTTCCCGTCCGGGAAGTAGCCGATGCACGTCGTGCCCGTGCCGTGCGTCCCGCGCGTGTGAACGTTGAGTAGAGAAGCGGTTACGGTTCCTTTCGAGGGATCCCAGAAGCGGATCGAGCCGTCTTCGCTGCCGGAAGCGATTTCCTTCCCGTCCGGCGACCACGCGACGCAGGTCACGCGCCCGGTGTGCCCCTCGAGGGTACGCCTCAGTTTACCGGTCGCCGAGTGGCGGAGCGTGATGGTCTGGTTGAAGCCCGCCGCGGCGAGCATCCTGCCGTCCGGCGAAAACTGAAGGTCGCCCACGCCGCCCTTCAGGGTGTTCTTGTACAGGACGCCCTTGGGAGCGGGCTCTTCGGCGAAGGCCGGCGCTGCAAGCAGAAGTACCGCAGCCATCCAACGGCGTCCGTGCATGAATTCCTCCGGGTGCAGTGAGCTCAAGGCGCATTTGAACGTCGGCGGACGCGATCGGTTCAGCGAAGAGGCTACGCGTTTCGGCTCATGCGATTCAAGCCCGCGCGTCCTGTTCTCGCCGCAATCGCCGCCCGCCGCTAACCTTGTGCCCCATGCCCGCCGCCGCGCCGACGTTTTCCACGCTTCCACGCCACATCGCCGTCATCATGGACGGGAACGGGCGGTGGGCGGAGCTCAAGGGACTTCCGCGGCACAAGGGACACGAGGCCGGCGCGCGCACCGTGCGCACGATCACGGAGGAATGCGCGCGGCTCGGCGTCGGCCGGCTCACGTTGTATGCGTTTTCGGCAGAGAACTGGAAGCGGCCTAAGCGGGAGATCGACTTCCTCATGAAGCTCTTGAAGCGGTATCTCGCGGGGGAGCGGCCGACGCTGATGAAGAACGGGATCCGCTTCACGGCGATCGGACGCCTGCACGAGCTGTCCCCGGAGGTCCTTGCGGAAATCGAGAAGACCAAGGCGATCACACGCGAGAACCCGAAGATGACGATGACGCTGGCCCTGAACTACGGCGGCCGCGGCGAGATCGTCGACGCGGCGCGCGAGTTCGCGGGGGACGCGCTTCGGCGCGGCAAGGTGCCGGAGCTGACCGAGGATGAGTTCGCGAAATATCTCTACGATCCCGCTGGCGCCGAAGTTGACCTTCTCATCCGCACCGGTGGCGACCACCGCGTCTCCAATTTCCTCCTCTGGGAGAGTTCGTACGCCGAGCTGTGGTTTACGAAGGCTTTCTGGCCCGACTTCGGCATCCCGCAGCTCCACGAGGCCCTCGGCGACTTCGCGAAGCGCGACCGGCGGTTCGGGGGGCTCACCGAGCGATGAAAGCGCGGCTCCTCACGGGAATCCCGATGGCGCTCGCGTCGATCGCCCTCTTCATCTATGACAACAGCCATTCCGGCGAACCCGCCTGGGGCCCGTGGACGCTCTACGTCATCGGGTTGATCTGGGGGATGAAGGAGTTCGTCCGGCTCCAGCAGGCCGGAGGCGCGAAACTGTCGATCGTGCCGATGTGCGGAACGGTGGCGCTTCTGTGCCTCGCGCACGTTCTCGAGCTGTGGCAGCAGCGCCCGCTCGGCCCCGCGGGCAAGTCGCTGCCGTACACCGTCCTCGTGCTCGCCATGGTCCTGTCCCTCTGCATCGAGGTCGTCCGCGGCGAGCCGGAACGCTTCCGCGGCGTCGCGCTTCAGTTCCTCGGGTTCTTCTACATCTGGGTGCTGGGTTCGTTCTCGATGGAGATCCGCAATCTGGCGGTGATCGGCCCCGGCGCGTTCGCGTGGTACCTCGTCGTCAACAAGTGGACGGACGCGTCCGCGTATTTCACCGGGAAGGCCTTCGGGCGTCACAAGCTGATCCCGAAAGTCTCGCCCGGCAAAACGGTCGAAGGCTTCGTCGGCGGGCTCATCCTCGGTTGCGCAGGCGGCCTCATCGTCTGGTATCTCACCGCGCTCCGGACCCACATCCCGCTTCACATTTTCATCCCGCTGTCGCTCGTCTCGCAGATCGCGGGTCAGTTCGGGGATCTGGTCGAAAGCCTCATGAAGCGCTCCGTGCAGGCGAAAGACTCATCTGCTCTTCTGCCCGGCCTCGGCGGCGTGCTCGATGTCATCGACTGCGTGCTTCTCACCGCGCCCGTGACGTACTACGGTTTCCTCATCGCGATCCGCCTGAGTCCCTCCCACTAAGAGGCCGCATGTCCCGAATCGACAAGTCGCTGACCGTAGAAGACCGTGACAGGATTGTCGGCCTGCTCGGCGCGGGGGACCGCCACGCGCGCGTCGTGCGCGACGCGTTCGGCGTGAACATCATGGCGCGGGGAACCGAGGTCAGGGTCTCGGGGCAGCTCCCGAAGGTGGAGAAGGCGCTGAAAGTGCTGGAGCGGATGCTGAAGCACGTGACGGCGGAAGGCTGGATTTCGCCCGAGCAGGTAGAGGGGCTCATCGGGGAGGAGCAGGGAGAAGAGGCGCGGCACAGGCGGACGGAAGCGGACCCGGGGACGGAGTTTGTGGACCGTCGCCGGAAAGACGGGCTGGAGGTCTCGCGCCGGGGGGCAAAATTCGGCGCGCGCAGCTCCGGGCAGGGGACGTACATCGAGGCGATCCGCGAGCACGACATCACGTTCTGCATCGGGCCGGCGGGGACGGGGAAGACGTACATCGCGGTCGCACTGGCCGTGGAGGCGCTGAAAGGCGCCAGGGTGCGCCGGATCGTGCTCGCGCGGCCGGCGGTGGAAGCAGGGGAGCGCCTTGGTTTTCTCCCCGGCGACATCCAGGCAAAGGTGAACCCGTACCTGCGCCCTCTCTACGACGGCCTCAATGCGATCCTCGAGACAGGCCAGCTCAAGCGCCTCATCGACTCCGAGGTCATCGAGATCGTCCCGCTCGCCTACATGCGCGGCCGCACGCTCGACGACGCCTTCATCATCCTCGACGAAGCCCAGAACACGACTCCCGAGCAGATGAAGATGTTCCTGACGCGCATGGGGACGGGCTCGAAGATTGTCGTGACCGGCGACGTCACGCAGGTCGACCTCCCGCTCGGGAAGACGTCGGGGCTGATCGAGGCGCAGGCATTCATGCCGGAGATCCAGGGGATTTCGTTCATCTACCTGACGCGCGCGGACATCGTCCGGCATCCGCTCGTTCAGAAGATCGTGGATGCGTACGAGCGGCGTGAAGCGGCGCTGGCGAGAAAGAAGCAACCAAGGAGGTAGCTGCGTGCAGATCCTGTGAACGGGGAGGAGGTCGTCGCCCGTCTTGCGGTCCAAGTCCGGGTGCGGGAAATTACGGTCGTCGACCAAGATGCGGCGACTACAACCTTATGGAGCCGAATTCCAACTTCGACTGTTTCCGATCGAAGATACATGGCCGGATAAACGAGACGAGAGTGCGCTACCCGAAATCTCCTGTGCTCATTTCACGCGAGAATTGCCCGAAATTCGTGGAGCATCGACCATGAGAATTCGAAGCATTCGCCTCAGGAACTTCAAACGATTCACCGATCTGCTCGTTCACGAGATCCCGAACTCCGCAAAGCTGATTGTTGTCGTAGGTCCGAACGGCTGCGGGAAGTCCTCGCTATTCGATGCACTTCTTCAGTGGTATCGCCGGAATGCAGCATTCGGAATTCACCAGGAAGAAATTTATTTTCGCAAGGATCTTGAACAACCGTTCGATTGGAACCAGATCATTGAAGTTGCCCTGCACGGCAACGCAACGCCAAGAAAAGGCAGCCTGTACGTTCGAACCGCCCACCGCAATGACCCCGATTTCTCGATCTCCAGATTCAATCGGCCGCCCGTTCCATCCGAAATCGTTCGATTTGCGCGAGTGATCGAGGATGACAAAACGGTGTCTGAGAACTACCTACGACTCGTTCATGACACGGCAGCTGCCATGTACGATACGGCGAATGATTCGAGGAAGGTTCAGGAAGTTCGTGAAGAGTTAATCGGACAAGTTCGCGCGTCGATGAAGAATGTTTTTGGAGATCTGCTCCTCAACAACATCGCTGACCCTTTTGGTTCGGGCGGATTCTTCTTCGAGAAGGGCACAGTCAAGTCATTTCATTACAAGAACCTCTCGGGTGGGGAAAAGGCCGCCTTTGATCTGCTCTTGGACCTGCACGTCAAGAGAAGATACTTCCCTGATGCCGTCTACTGCATCGATGAAGTCGAAACTCATCTTCATACACGAGTACAAGGTGCCCTAGTGCGCGAGATGGTGGAAATCCTCCCAGGAGACTCCCAACTCTGGGTGACCACGCATTCGCTTGGTGTGCTTCGGACGGCGCAAGAGATGGAAGTCTCTGTGCCGGGATCGGTCTGCATCCTCGACTTCGACGGCGTCGATCCAGACGTTCCCATGGAACTTGCTCCGGCCACTCTCGGAAGAGTGTCCTGGGAAAAACTCCTGTCAATCACCTTGGACGACCTGTCGAAGCGAATTGCGCCGAAGGTGGTTGTTCTCTGTGAGGGATCCTCTGTCGGAACGCGGCGCAAAGATTTTGATGCCGAGATCTACAATCGAATCTTGGGCGCACATGCGCCCGAGATCTTGTTCGTATCGGGTGGATCGTCACAGCAAGTCGCGGCCATGGGCATTTCGGTGCGAGGTATCTTGAGCCGAATCTCGCCGACCACGAAGGTCTGCGCTCTTGCAGATCGCGACGACAAATCGGCCAGTGAAGTCGCTGAGTGGGAGTCGAAGGGCGACATCGTGCTCACGGAACGCAACTTGGAATCCCTTCTGTTCGCCGACGACGTGATCGAAGCTCTGGTGATTCGGGAGGGCAAAAAGTCCCTTCTCGCGGACGCTTTGAAGATCAAGGCCGACGCGATCACCGGTAGCGTCGTTAGGGGCCATGCGCACGACGACCTCAAGTCTGCTGCAGGCGAGATTTACTCCAATCTGAAACGGCTGCTGAGCCTTCAGCGCCCGGGAAACAACACTGACGCTTTTATGCGGGACACCCTCGCGCCGCTGGTTCTCCCCGGAATGCCGAGCTACCAGAAACTCAAGATGGCCATAGTCGACAAGATCGCGCCCTAGCCGGCGCGCCCCGGCAATTCGAACAAAGTCTTCTGGCCCGCAACCGCAGCCATTCCCTCATCGATCCTTGGTGCTCTGAACCGAAGCTCAGAGTCCGCCGCGTACGAGGCATTCATTTCGACGGAGATCCACGACCGCCCCAGCTCCTCCGCAACGGCACCCGTCGTATTCGACCCCGCAAACGGGTCGAGGATGAGGTCTCCTGGATCGGTCAGCAACTTGGTGAAGAACCTTGGCAGCTCGGCGGGAAAGCGGGCAGGGTGGATCTGCTTGCCAAGCCTCTTGCACTCTTTGATGTAAAAGCTGTTGCTCTCGTTGTTCCCGCACTGAATGAGATTTCCCGGGATTGCGCCGCCGTTGTCCTGAGAGAAGGTCTCCTTGATGTTGTGACCTGATGGCCGACGAGTTTCCTTAACTCCTCGTTTGATCAGCCTCCTCATGTCGGGGCTGTACTCCTGGAGGACGCGGGAGTTGTTGGCCTTCGGGGAATCCGACATCGAAAGCCAGAAGATGTACTCCACCGAGTCCTTGACCCTCACCCGCCGAACGTTGACCCACTCGGCGGGAGCCGGCATTTTCGCAGGGTTGTACCAGAAGAACTCTTGGCACAGGTTGAATCGGACTTCGTCACACAGGGCCAAGAGCAACCGGAACGGATACAGGGACCGAACCGGCACCCCCGGTGTCCACGATCCTCCGATGTTCAGGACAAAGCTTCCGCTCGGCCTGAGAATGCGAGCAACCTCACGAGCGAATGGCAAGAACCACTCGATGTACTTGCCCTGGTCAGCGTTGCCGTACTCCTTCTTGAAGTGAAGTGCGTACGGAGGAGAGGTGAGGACCAGATCCACACTTCCCGTTGGCAGGGAAGACATCAATTCGAGGCTGTCGGCCGCGTAGGCCTTTCCGAGTTTTGTTTTGTAGATCGGTCTGAATTTCATGCTGGCCTCCTCGACATTTCCTTCAGCAGCTTTCCGAGGTCGTCGAACCACGGAGCCAGGTTGCTGGATCCCGGAAGAGGGACTCTTTGCATGACCGCAAGCTTTTCGGAGTGAGTTGAGTGCCGACTCAGATGCCCCACTTCGACGAACATGAACTGCGACCACTGTCTCGTCTTCTTGCCCAAGCAGACGGCCAGGATTTCAAACTGACTCGGACTGTAGTATCGACTCAAGGGGTCGCCTTTCGAAGCGCGAGTTTTCTGCGTCTCACACTTGTACGCAACAATCTTGCCCGCGTCCCTGTAGGCCTCGTCTGAATCTCTCACGTTCTTGCACTCCACCCGAATTGGTTCCGCTCGCCCTTTGAGGTGGAGGGTGAAGTCAGCGTATCCGTCCTGATCGTGCACTTCGAAGTGGTCGACCAACCCGGCACCGTAGGCCGCCAAGATCTTTCGATGAGCCTGAACCTCAGCGACGACTCCTTCAAGCGCGACTTTCGCGCGAAATCTGTGGCTCACGGCCTCCAACAACTCCGCGGCCGAAATGCCGTACTCAGTTTCGACCGGGTCTGCCATTCGCTGGAACGCCTTCGGAGTGAGGGCTGTAGAGGGACTTTGTGTGATCCGAGGTCGTGCCGAGGACTTGGAGTTTCAAGGCTCTTCGAGATGACGGGTCGCCGCGTACCTTACGATCCTCTCGTAGGGGTGACAAGATCATGACACGCGGGAGCCAGAGTAGCCCCTTCGACTCGCGACCTGCTCTACCCGGCCCGCCCTTGCCGCTCTACCTTCTCGCTCCCGCCTCGCGGTTTCAGTACCTTTGCCCCATGCGCGGCCGCAACTGGGCGAAGGTGATCGTCGTCGGCGTCGTCTACTCCGTGATGACGGTGGTCGGCGTGCTCTGGGTGATCGCGCGCGACGGTCGGGAGGCGTTCTGGCAGATCGTCGCGAATGAACGCTGGTCCTCGATCGGGCTGGGCGTGGGCGTCGGGACGGCGGTGCTCTGGCTCTCCGGTTGGGCGGCGGCGAAAACGAACTGGGGGCGGACGCTCGACACTTTTTTTGCGCAGGTGTTCGGCGGGTTCTCGGTGCTCCAGTGCCTCGCAACGGCAATCGCAAGCGGGATCGGCGAGGAGATGCTCTTCCGCGCAGCGCTTCAGCCGTCAGCGATCGCGCTGGCGGCGAAGTGGACGGGCGCAGGTTTCGCCGCGGCATCTCTGGGGATCCTGCTCACGTCACTGGCGTTCGGCGCCGTTCACCTGCCGTTCAAGAAGGAGCTGGCGCCCTGGACGCTGTTTGCGATCGGGACGTCGATTGCGTTCGGCGCGATCTACGCATGGACGGGGAACATCGCCGGGCCGATGCTCGCTCACGCGATGATCAACGGCATCAACCTCTCGCGCATCTCGAGGAAGGGAGCGCCGACGGGGCCGGCCCTGACGATCCATGAGAAGGGCGGGATGCTGGAGTTCGAGCGGCGCTGACCCCTTCGCCTGGCTTGAAGTCCCTGCCGGAGCCTGGACGCGCCATACGGAAGTCGGGAGACCGGAGTCGGGAGACCGTCGAAGGGCACCGGAAGTCGACTCTTACCACTTACTCTGCTCTCCCGACTCCCGACTCCCGTCTCCCGACTCCCGTCTCCCGTCTGCCGTCTCCCGTCCGCACGCTCCCGACCACTTCGTCCTCGATCCGCACCCATCCGGCTATCATTCCATCCTTCCATGCCTTCCGACTCCGACCTCCTCTTTGCGGTCCTCGCCCAGCTCCTGGGTTTCCTCGCGCCGCGCGAACTCGCCGGACTCGCGAGCGACGCCGCGGCCGCTTCGCAGGATTTGCGTGAAGCGATCATCCGGGCCGCGAAGTTCGGGGACCAGGAACGCGTCGCGGTCGATGCGGCCGTCGCGGCGCATCTCGGGCGAGCCGGCGGAAACGGGCGCGCGGCGATTTCGGCGTTGCCGATGGAGAAGATCGTTCGCGAAGCGCTGCTGGGCGCCGGCACATCGGAGGGCGTGCGCGAGGCGCTCGAGGATCTCGTCGTTCCCGAGGTCGGGACGACGGTCGTCATCGCGCCGCCGTCGCTCGACCGGTACCGCTTGGGGGCGGAGATCGGGCGCGGAGGGCTGGGGCGCGTGGTGGAAGCGCACGACCATGCGCTGAACCGCGGCGTCGCGGTGAAGCTGGCGCTCGAGAATCTCCCGGGCGACCTCGAGAGCCGCTTTGTGCGCGAGGTCGAAATCACAGCGCGGCTCGAGCATCCGAATATCGTCCCGGTGCACGATTTCGGGGTGATCAAGTCGTCTACCGGGGGGCGGCACCTGTTCTTGTGCATGAAGCGGATCCGGGGACGCGATCTCGGGCAGCTGCTGGTGAATCTTTCGAATGGCGAAGAAGCGGCCGTGCGCTCCTACTCGCGGGCGCGGCTGCTCGCCGTCTTCCAGGACGTCTGCCTCGGAATGGCGTTCGCGCATTCCAGGGGCGTGATCCACCGCGATCTCAAGCCGTCGAACGTGATGGTGGGCGAATTCGGCGAGACGCTGATCGTCGACTGGGGGATCGCGAAAGTGCGCGGCGAATCCGCCGCGCCGCTTCCGCAGAAACCGAGGCCGACGCCTACGGTGCGGCCGAACGATCCGTCGGCGACGGTCGTGCTCGCTTCGGACGATTCGTCGATCACGCTCGAGGGCGACGTCGTCGGCACGCCGGGGTACATGGCGCCCGAGCAGGCCGACGGGCGCGTCGCGGAGATGGACGAACGCAGCGACGTGTGGTCGCTGGGGGCGATCCTCTACGAGATCCTGACGCTGCGGGCGCCGTTCGAGGCGGCGACGGCGGAGGAAGTCCTGCAGCGCGTGCGCGCGGCGAAAGTAGAGCCGCCGTCGCAGCGCCTGAAACGACAGCCTCCGGTCGGAGCGGCGCGCGCCGTGTGCCCCGAGATTCCGCCCGAGCTCGACGCAATCGTCTTGCGCGCGATGGCGCGCCGCCGCGACGATCGCTTCGCTTCGCCGATGGACATGCACCGCGACATCCAGCTTTTCCTCGAGGGCTCCAGCGAGTGCGACCGGCGCCGCCGGCAGGCGCAGGAATGGGTCGAGCGGGGACGCGGGCACCTGCGCAGATTCCGCGCGCTGAAAGACGAGCTCGCGCGGCAGGCGGCGAAGGTGAAGGAACTGGGCTCAACAGTGCGGGGGCACGAGCCGCTGGCGGCGAAACGGCCCCTGTGGGACGCCGAGGAGCTCGAAGCGGCGATGCGCGAAGAGCGGATAGAGGCGTACTCTTCGGCGACGGCGGACTTCGGGCACGCGCTGGCAGTCGATGCCGGATCGGAGGAGGCCGAGGCGGGACTGTGCGAGCTTTTCCTCGACCGTTACGAAGAGGCCGAAGTCGCGAAGAACCAGGAGGAAATGCTCCTGAACCGCCGCGCGCTGGAGGTGCACGACCGGAAGGGGACGTACCGGGCGAAGCTCGACGCGCCGGGGAAGCTGACGCTGCGGACCTTTGCGTGGACGTGCGACTGCCTGTCGCCCGTGCGGGCCGCCGGATGGAAAGTGGAGTTCGAAAGGGAAGCGACGCTCGCGTGGAAGGACGGGCTCACGCGGCCGGGGGAGGCGATCCAGGAATGGGACGAGCCGGTGCCGAAGGCGACGACGTTTCCCGCCGGCGCCAGGTTCGGGCACACGGAGAAATGTCCGCGCAAGGAGATCCGCGGCGCCCGGGTCACGGTCGCCTGCTACGCCGAAAGCGGCCGGCGGCTCGTTGAGGGGGCGCCGCGCGAAGTGGGAGTGACGCCGCTGGAGGGCCTCGAGCTGCCGCACGGCTCGTACCTGTGCGTGCTGCACCCGCCCGATCCGGCGTTTGTTCCCGTCCGCGTCCCCGTGCGCATCGACCGGAACGGCGCCTGGATGCAGGAGGTCAATTTTTACCGCGCCGCGGAAATCCCCGAGGGATTCGTCCAGGTCGCGGGCGGCCCTTACCTGAGCTCCGGGATCGCGGACAGCGGCAAGGAGGAAATGGTGCGCGCGTGCGCCGATTACTTCATCGCGCGATTCCCGGTGACGATCGGCGATTACACCCGCTGGCTCGACGACCTCGCCGCCTCCGGGCGCGCCGGAGAAATCCCCGCTCACGCTCCGCGCGACTCGACGGGCCAGTTCGGCGCCCTCGCGAACGGCCGCTTCCACTTCAAGGCGCCCGTCCCCGGAACGCGCCAGCCCGTCGAGCCCGGCTTCCCGGTCTACAACATCACCTGGCACGACGCGCTCGCCTATTGCGCGTGGCGCTCGGCGCGCGAGGGCCGCTTCTTCGCGCTTCCGCACCACGTCCAGTACGAAAAAGCCGCGCGCGGCGTCGACGGCCGCACGCTTCCGTGGGGAGAGCGCTACGACGGCACGTTCTCGCACACGAACATCTCCTTCGCCGACGGTTTCCGGATGATGCCCGCGGGCTCGTTCCCGACCGACGAATCCCCCTACGGCGTGCGCGACCTCGCCGGCGGCATGTCCACGCTCTGCCTCAATACGATCGCCGGACCGTTCGCGCTGGCGCGAGAATGGAAGGGTGGCAACTGGACCGACGCCTGGCTCAATTCCCGCTCCGGCACCCGCAACGGGACGGGACCCGGCATCGCGTCAAGGGCCGTCGGCGCGCGGCTCGTCATGCCCGTATTCCGGTACGCCGGGCCATGACGCCGGAGACTTCGCTCCTCCACGCGCTCCTCGCCCATCGCCTCGCGTTCGTGACGAGGGAGAAGCTGCTGGAAGCGGCGTTCGCGTGGGCGGACGACGAAGCGGAGTCGCTGCTGGAGGCTCTCGCGCTTCCGCAGCCGCAAGCCCGCGCGGTCGAAGCCGTGGCCGCGGCTCTCCTCGACAAGTATGGCGGCGACGCCGCGCGCGCTCTCGCCGCAACGCCCGTCGACGCCGGAGCGCAAAGAGCCCTTCTCGGCCTGCGCCTCTCTTCTCCGCTTCTGAAAACCCTCGAATCCATGAAGCCCCGCGCCGGCGGCGCCGACGAACGCTATCGCTTCGGCGCCGAAATCGGCCGCGGCGGCCTCGGGCGCGTCGTCGAAGCGCTCGACTCGACGCTCGAGCGCGACGTCGCGATCAAGCTCGTTCTCCCCGAACTCCCGGCGGTGCTGCAGGAGCGATTCGCGAGGGAAGCGAGGCTGACGGCGAAGCTCGACCACCCAAACGTGGTCCCGGTGCACGATTTCGGCGAGATCCCGGCGGCGCAAGGAAGACAGCTCTTCCTGTGCATGAAGCGCGTGCGGGGTCGTTCGCTGGCCGAGGTGATTGCGCAACTCGCGAGGGGCGACGTCGAGGCCGCACGAAAATGGAGCCGCGCGCGGCTACTGGGCGTGCTGCAGGACATTTGCCTCGGCGTGGCTTATGCGCACTCGAAAGGGATCATCCACCGCGACCTCAAGCCATCCAACGTCATGATCGGCGACTTCGGCGAGACGCTGATCCTCGACTGGGGGCTGGCGCGCGAGGGAGGCGACCCTCCGGAAGCGGAGCCCGGGATGCGGACGAGGCTGCGCGCGCCGAAGGTCGGGTCGAGCACGCTCACGATGGAAGGCGACGTCCTTGGCACGCCCGCGTACATGCCACCCGAGCAGGCGAATGGCCGGCTGAATACCATGGACGCGCGCAGCGACGTCTTTTCGCTCGGCGCGATCCTGTTTGAGCTGCTCACGTTTCGCCCGCCGTACCAGGCCGCGACTTCCGACGATGTTCTCGTGCTCGCCCAGGCGGGCCGTGTCCCCCCGCCATCCTCAATCGGGAAGGACATCCCGCCCGAGCTCGACAGAATCTGCGCCCGAGCGACCGCCGGACGCCGCGAAGAGAGGTACCCGACCGCGCTCGCGCTTCATCACGACCTTCAACAATTCCTCGAAGGCGTCGCCGAGAGAGACCGGAAACGGGCCGAGGCGAACGGCTGGGTGAAGGAGGCACTGTCGCTCGGCGCTCGCGTCCGGGACCTGCGCCACCGGATCGTCAAAGCCCGCGAAGCGCTCACCGTGATGATGGAGGACATTCCGCGTTCCGCGCCAATCGAGAAGAGGCGCCTCCTCTGGGCCTCGGAGGAGGAACTGGAGGCGCTGAGGCGGGAGCGCGCCAGGGGGTTTTCCCGCGCGGAGACGCTGTTCACGGGGGCGCTCGCTGCCGACCCGGGGCGCGCCGATGCCACGGAGGGCCGCGTCGAGCTGTACCTGGACCGATTCCTCGATGCGGAAGCAGGACGGAACCCGAGCGAAATGGCCGTACAACTTTCCCTTCTCCAGCAGATCGATCCTGCCGGACTGCACAGAGCACGGCTCGACGCTCCCGGGACTCTGTCCATCGACGCGTTCGACTACGGGTGCGACTGCCTGCGCCCGCTTGCTCCCGGCGCGTTGCGGGTCGAGTTCTCGGCAGAAGCGACGATTGCGTGGAGGGACGGCGCGCCGGTTCCGGGAGCGGCGCTCATCAACAAGGACCGGCCCATCCCTGCCGTGCTGGCTTCGTGCGGAGCCGCGCGCCTGGGACACGACGCGAACTGTCCGAAGCGGCCGGTTCCCGGAGTGCGCGTTTCGATGGCGCGGTACGTCGAGCGGGACCGCAGGCTCGTGACCGATACGGAAACCCTGCTCGGGACGACCCCGATTCGCGATGTATCGCTTCCGCCGGGGTCTTATCTCTGCCGCCTTACCCCGCCGTCGGCCGGCGGCCTGGCCCCGACCTTCCTGCCCGTCCGCATCGACCGCGGAGCCGCCTGGAGGCAGGACGTCGCCCTGTACCGCGCAGCTGACATCCCCGCGGGATTCGTGCAGATTCCCGGCGGACCTTTTCTCGCCGACGGCGGAGACGTTGCTCTCGTTCCGCGCATGGCGCGCGACCTCTTCTTCGCGCCATTTCACGTCACGTGCGCCGAATACCTCGCCTTCGTCAACGACCTCTTCCGCACGGATCCGGAAGAAGCGCGCCGGCGGGCGCCGCGCGGTCCGGACCGCAAGTTGTGGCTCGAAGGCCCGAAGGGGTTTCGCCTCCCGGCGCCGGGAGAAGACAAGTCACTCGACTGGAAACCGGAATGGCCGGTCTTTTCGATTTCGTGGTTCGACGCGACCGCCTTCGTCGCCTGGAAATCGTGCCTGGAAGGACGGCTGTATTCCCTTCATCACGAGGAGGAATATGACAAAGCGGCGCGCGGCGTCGACGGACGCTATTACGCATTCGGAAACCACGGCGAGCAGTCCTGGTTTCATTCTTCCCACTCGTACGCCGACATGAAATCGCCGATGCCCGTCGGGACGTTTCCGACGGATGTCTCGCCCTACGGCGTGCGCGACGCGACCGGCGCGATGGGGAGCTGGTGCCTCAACGCGCCCGAAATCGGGTCGCGCGACATGCGGATCATCCGCGGCGTCGGCTGGTGGTCCAACGACGACGGACACGCCATCGCGCAGCGCTTCGGCGGGCAGCCCGACTTGCTGCGCATGGGCTACGGGCTGCGGATCTGCTGGCGACCCTGGAGGTGGGCGCAGGCCGGCGCGACGCAAGTCGCTGGACCCGCCAGGACGGTGAAGCCGTCGCGAGCTCCGGCGGGGCGCCGCAAGCGGGACCGGGAGTAAGACTCCACGGAGGCGGAGGGGTCGCGTAGCATCCGGCCACGATGCATCGAGAATCAGACCTCCTCTTCGCCCTCCTCGCGCTCCACCACGCGCTCGCGCCGCGCGAGGCCGTGCTTGGGTCCATCGCTGTGTGGCTGGCCGACTCGACCCAGCCGCTCCCGGAGCACCTCGCCGCCGCCGCTTCGCTCTCGCGTCGTCGACGCAAAGCGATCGAGGCGCTGCTGGACGCCGCCCTGGAGGAGGCCGCAGGCGATGCGGCGCGGGCGCTTTCGCAGACGCAGGTCGACCCCGCGCTCGCGCGTGAACTTGTCGAGCTGCGGCTTCCACCTCACCTTCAGGTGCCGCTCCTGGCGGCGGCCGAGCGGGCGCCTGGCACCACCGCTGCTGACGGGACCCGTTACCGGCTGGGAACAGAAATCGGCAGGGGCGGGCTCGGGCGTGTCGTCGAAGCCCAGGACTCGCGGCTCGGGCGCGAGGTCGCAATCAAGCTCGTCATCGCGGCGGCGCCGGAGCACGTCTCGGGGCGCTTCGAGCGGGAAGCGCGGCTCACGGCTCGGCTGGACCATCCTCACGTCGTCCCGGTGCACGACTTCGGGGCGATGACGGCGGACGGGACGCGGCAGCTGTTCCTGTGCATGAAGCGGATCCATGGGCGCGACCTGGGGTCGCTGGTGGACCTGATCGCGAAAGAGGATCCGGCGGCCCTGGACGCCTGGTCCCGCGCCCGGCTGCTCGGCGTGTTCCAGGACATCTGCCTGGGCGTCGCGTACGCGCATTCGAAAGACGTGATTCACCGCGACCTCAAGCCGTCGAACGTGATGATCGGCGAATTCGGCGAAACGCTCGTCGTCGACTGGGGGCTGGCGAAAGTGCTGGGCGAGACGGAACCGGTCGAAGTCTCGAGGGCGCTTCAGCGCATCACGACCACCGCGAGACACGCGCAGGAACCCGAGCTGCCCGTCGGCGAGGTCCTGCCGCGCGCGCCGACGCTCGTTTCCGCCGCGGCGCGCCCGAAGCCGCCGTTGTCGCACCACGACGCGACGGTGGTTCCCGGCCGCACGCGACCGGCCTCGACTTCGCTCACGCTCGAGGGCGACATCCTGGGAACTCCCGCATACATGCCGCCCGAGCAGGCTTCGGGGCGGATCGCGGAGATGGACGCGCGAAGCGACATCTGGTCGCTCGGTGCGATCCTTTACGAGCTGCTCACGCTCGGCCCGCCCTTTGCTGCGACGACGCTCGAAGAGGTGATGGCGAAAGTGAAGGAAGGGAAAGTCGAGCCTCCGTCATCGCGGGCGGCGCACAGGCAGGCGGCGCGCACGGGGAAGCCCCACCCCTTTCTCGCTCCCGTTCCCGCCGAACTGGACGCGATCGTGGCGCGTGCGATGGGCCTGCGCCGCGAGAGCCGCTACGCTTCGGCGCTCGACCTGCACCGCGACGTGCAGCTCTTCCTCGAAGGCGTCAAGGAGCGCGAGCGGTCCGAGCGCGAGGCGCGCGAATTCGCTGAGACGGGGCAGCGCGAGCTTGCAGCCTTCCGCGCGCTCGGAGAAAAGTTCAACCTGGCGCGGGAGACTTCGAAGCGTGTCGAGCGCGAGCTCCATGCCGCAGCGACGGCGGAGGCGCGCCGGCCGGCCTGGGACGCGGAGGACGAGGTGCATCGGCTCGAGTCGCAGCGCATCGACGCGTTCACGCGCGCCAACGCCGCGTTCAGCGCCGCGCTCGCCCGCCGGCCCGATTCGCGCGAGGCCCTCGACGGCAAGTGCGACCTCTTCATCGAGCGCTACCTGGACGCCGAGCGGCGGCGCGACCGGAGCGAGATGCAGATGCAGTGGAACGTGCTCGGCCAGTACGACCTCGACGGCCGCGCGCGGGCGCGACTGCAGGCGCCCGGGAAGCTCACTCTGCGGGCGTTCCGGTACACCTGCGACTGTCTGAAACCCGTGAAGAAGAAAGGGTGGGGCGCCGCTCACGTCGAGGACGAGCGGATCGCGTTCGAGGACGGCGTCGGCCAGCCGCGATTGAAGCCGCCGCCCGACTCCAGCGTGGTCCCGAGAATCGCCTTCCGGCCCAAAGGGGCGCGATGGGGCCACCGCCACGACTGCCCGAGGGAAGAGGTGAAAGGGATCGGGATCACCATTGCGCGCTTCGAGGAAAAAGACCGGCGATTCGTCGCGGTCTCCGAAACGCTCATCGGCAAGACGCCTCTCGCGGGCGCCGAGCTTGCGCGCGGGTCGTACCGGTGCGTCCTCATTCCCTCCGCCGCTTCCGGCCTCGCGCCCGCCGTGGTTCCCGTGAAAATCGATCGCGGCGGAAAATGGGAGCAGGACGTCCGGCTGTACGCGATCGACGACATCCCGGCAGGTCACCTCTATGTTCCCGGCGGGCCGTTCGCGTCGGGTCCGCAGGCCGGCGATCCCGGAATGACGGGCGACGTTTTCATGCGCCGCGACGCGGTGACCTGCCGCGAATACCTCGACTACGTGAACGACCTCTGCGCAGAAGGACGCCTCGCCGAGGCGCGCTCGCGGCTGCCCCGGGGGACCGACCGGCCGTATTTCGTCGAAGAAAAGAAAAAAGGCAAAGTCCGCTTCCGCCTTCCCGATCGCAAGGAAGACCCGCAACTGGCGTGGGAAGACACCTGGCCGGCGTGCGCGATGTCGTGGCACGACGCGCTCGCCTGGTGCGCCTGGGAATCCGCGCGCACCGGCGTCGTCGTGTCGATTCCGTCCGGCCACGAATTTGAGAAAGCCTCGCGCGGCGTCGACGGCCGGGCATTTCCGTTCGGGGATCATGGCGACATGGCGTTCAGCAATGTGTCGCGCGGCAGCCGCGGCGTCATGGGCCCCGCTCCCGTGGGGACCGCGCCCGCCGACATTTCCGTCTACGGCGTGCGCGACCTCGCCGGAAACATGAAAACCTGGTGCCTCGACTGCAACGTGGATCCGAAACGCCCCGCGCGAGGCACGCGCGGAGGCGCCTGGTCCATGGGCGTCGAAAGCGGCCACTCTGCCGAAGTCGGCGGGCTCCCTTCCACCGGCCGCCGGTGGTTCATCGGGTTCCGGACCGTCGTGCGGCCGCAGGCGTGGGAGTAGGCACCATGAAACTCCCCGACCGGATCATCCTGCACGTCCTTCACATGCCGCTCCGCTTCCCGTTTGAGACGTCGTTCGGGCGGGTGACGCAGCAGGAAACGATCCTGGTTGAAGCGGAGTGGGACGGGCTCTCGGGGTGGGGGGAAGTGCCGGCGTCGGCGCAGCCGCACTATTCCAGCGAGACGGTCGTCACGGCTGCCTACGTCATCCGCGATTTCCTGGCGCCGGCGCTCTTCGCCTCGCAAATAAAAACACCGGCTGATTGCCCGGGGCTCTTCGGCCGCGTCCGCGGCCACGCGATGGCCAAAGCCGGCCTCGAAACCGCGCTATGGGACCTGGAAGCCCGTCGGCGCGGCGTGCCGGTGGCCCGGCTCTACGGCGCGACGCGGAAGTTCATCGAGAGCGGCGTGTCCCTGGGCATCGACCCGATGGGCGACCTGATGAAACGCGTCGAGGATTTCGCCGCGCGCGGCTACCGCCGGATCAAGCTCAAGATCAAGCCCGGCTGGGACGAACGGCCTCTCGCCGAGGCGCGGAAACGGCTTCCCAGGGATTTCCCCCTGACCGCCGACGCAAACGCCGCCTACGCGCCTTCCGATGCCGCCCACCTGAAGCGCCTGGACCGCTTCCGCCTCGACTACCTCGAACAGCCGCTTGGCCACGAGGACCTCGCCGACCACGCCGCGCTCGCGAAGACGCTTCGCACGCCGATCTGCCTCGATGAGTCCATCACCACCCCCGACCTCGCGCGCAATGCCGTCCGCATGAAGGCCTGCCGCGTCGTGAACATCAAGCCGTCGCGCGTCGGCGGACCGACGATGGCGATCCAGATCCACGACTTCTGCCGCAAGGCGCGCATCCCCGTCTGGTGCGGCGGCCTGCTCGAGTCCGGCGTCGGCCGGCTCCACAATATTGCGATCGCCGGGCTGCCGGGATTCACGAAGCCGGGGGATATTTCGGGAAGCGACCGCTACTACTCGCCCGACGTCATCGACGAGCCGGTCGCGGTTTCCGCGGACGGCACAATCGCTCTTCGCAATCGTCCGGGAATCGGCGCGGACGTAAGGGCGGACGTGCTGCGCAGGCGGAGGGTCGAGAGGATCGTGCTGAAGCGGTGTGGGCGTTGATGCGGGCGCCTGGAATTCCGTTGAACGAAGGCGTTGCCGGCGTCGTCGCAAGGGCGGTGCTCTTGAGGGGGAAGCGAATGCGGGGAAAACGATCCGGGCCGGTTCTTCTGGGGGTGCTGCTTCTGGCCGGCTGCGCACCGGAGCCCGGGCCCGAAGGCCGGGGACCGGCCGACAAAGCCCGCAGGACGCGCGTCCTCTACCTCGAGTCGATGCCGCGGTGGGAGTACCGCTACCTCCACAACGCGCTCGTGCGGGATGAGTCGTTCGAGGTGCATTGCTTCCTGCTTGCGGCCGATCCCACTTTCGCCCAGGCGCATTCCCTGAATCCGGCCGATCCGAAATTCGGCGAGTCCCTGTCCCGCCCTCCCTCCACGATCGAGCAATTCCTCGAGTACGACGTGGTCATCCTGGGCGACCTGGGGCCGGAGTCGTGTCCCGAGGGAACCGCTCTCCTCCTCGACAGTTTCGTCTCCGGGCACGGCCGCGGCCTCGTGGTTCTTTCGGGCGACAGGCACATGCCCCGCTCCTGGAAAGGGACGAAGATCGAAGCGCTCCTGCCGGTCGAGCCGATCGCGGACCCGCCGGACGCGCCGGAAGAATCGGGGTATCACCTGACCGACGCGGGAAAGCGCAGCCCTCTTCTCGCGCTCGCCTCCGACGAGAACGCCATCCTCGAACTCTGGGAGGATCGCGACCAGGGCGGAGACGGGCTGAAGCGTCTCCAGTGGACCGTCGCGACGCGGTGCAAGCCCGCAGGCCAGAGCCTCGTCGAGACCGGCCCTGAAACCGCGCGCCTCCCGCTCTTCGTGACCGCGCAGCACGGGAAAGGCCGCGTCTTCTTTTCCGCGACGGACGAGACGTGGCGGTGGAGGTATCGCACGGGAGACGATCCGTATTTCCTGCCATTCTGGCGGGGGGTTATCGAGTGGGCCGGTCGGGATAAGTAGGCCCCTCCAGGGGGACGATTCTCCGGGCCGCAAGCCGGGAGGCGAAATCTGGTGGAGATACGAGTGGTCGCGATTCTGGCCGTGGTCGTGGCGCCCCAATTTCGAAGAGGCTTCCGAGGTTCATCGCCTGGAAGGCGAAATTACGAGCCTTGACAAGGTGCTTCTCGAAAAGAAGCCATAGCGGCCCCGCATCTGCTTTCGCTAAATTTGCCGTTTCCTTCGGGGAGTGATATGGAAGACGAACGCATCAACAAGCTCTGGAATTTCGGCGACCCAGCGGCAACCGAAGCGCGCTTCGTCGAAGTTCTCGGCCGCGCGGACTACGCGCCGGGGACGGCGGCGCGCGCGGAGCTGATGACGCAGGTAGCACGGTCGCAGGGGCTGCAGCGGAGGTTCGACGAAGCGCGCCGGACGCTTGCGGAGGCGGACTCGCTCATCGCCTCTCTCGGCGACGCCGCGAAAGTCGCGCTCGTCCGATGGCACCTCGAGCGCGGACGCACCGACAATTCCTCGAAGACTGGGGACCGCGGCCGCGCCGACTTCCTGAAAGCGCTCGAGCTCGCGCAGGCCGCCGGCGAGGAGAACCTGGCCTGCGACGCGGCGCACATGATGGCCATCATCGAGCCGCCGGATGCCGCCCTTGAATGGAGCGCGCGGGCTATCTCGATGGCGGAGGCCGCGACCTCCGAGAAGGCCAGAAACTGGCTCGGCCCGCTCTACAACAACACGGGCTGGACGCACCACGACCGGAAGGAGTTTCCGAAGGCGCTGGAGCTCTTCGAGAAGTCACTCGCCTTCCGCACGGAAAGGAAACAGGAAGCGGAGATTCGGATCGCGAAATGGACGATCGCGCGCTGTCTGCGATCCCTCGGGCGGCTCGAGGAGGCTCTCACTCGGCAGCTGGCTCTTCACGCCGAGTTCGAAGCCGCGAAGAAGACGGACGGTTTCGTCTTTGAAGAGCTGGGGGAGTGTCTTCTGGCCCTCAATCGCGCTGCGGAGGCGAAGCCGTGGTTCGCGAAGGCGCACGCGGAGTTGTCGAAGGACGATTGGCTCGCAGCGAACGAGAAGCCGCGCATCGACCGCCTGGCAGAACTCGCAAAGTCCGGGTAGCTCGGCCGTTCCTACCCCCTACCAACTACCCACTACCCCCTGCCGTTCTTCACACTTGATTCAAATTCACAATCCTCTTCCGCCGCTCCTGTACCTGCGCGCGCAGCTTCTCCTTGATCGCGACCGGACTTTTGAGCCCGAGGAGGAGCATGGTCGGCGTCGTGACGTCGCTCGATGAAATCTTAACGGTCCCGACGTCGAACATGCGTTCGATGACGCCCTGCGACGTCGTCACGTCGTCGACGCGGATCAGCTCGACTTCCTCGATGCGGCGGCCGATGAGGCCGACCTGGACGAAGAGGCGCTGCGTGGTCAAGCGATAGTGGAGGGTCAGGCGGCGCCAGAGGGCGACCGCAACGGCATAGAGAAGGGGGAGAGGGGACAGCGTGGCGAAGACCCAAACGACCCACGACTTGCCCTCAAACCAGGTGCCCTTACCTGTGAGCATGAAATACGCGATCCACATCCCCACGAACCAGATCCCGGCGCCAACGAACGCCATCCCCATCGCGCGCGGGCTGTAGCCGCCTTTCCAGACATCTTCTTCCTTCGGCGGCTGTCCATCCGCCGGTTTCGCTCCGCCGGAGATCGGCGCCGCCGGGTCGGGAGCGGCCGCGGCGGCACCCTGCGACGCGCCGCACTTGTTGCAGAACCCGCTTCCCTCGGGAAGTTCAATGCCGCACTTGTTGCAGAACATGGCGCTCACGATATTTCAATTTGCCGGGTCCGCTGACTAATTTCAGCGCGGACCGACGTGTCTGTTGCTTTCCCGGCGCGTGATGTCGCGGTTGCGACGGTCCCGAAGGCGCGCGTCGCCGGCTTGCCCGGCGACACAGAGTCTGGTCAGCCGTACATGGAAGGTCGCCGGGCAAGCCGCGCGGCGCGCGCCGCGAGGGACCGTCGCAACCGCGACATCACGCGCCGAATTCGTCCTTGAACGATCGCTTGTGGACGCGCTCGATCATTTCGCTCGATTGCTGCAGGTACTTCACGATGTCCGACCGGCCCCAGGAAGGATGCGCTTCGATCTGCTGCAGAATTTCTTCAAAGATCGCCTTCCTGAGCCCCATTTGCTTTCCGATCTTGAGCTTCTTGAAATCGTAGCCGAGCTTTCGCGCCGTCCCGAAGACGCGGTCGAGGAGGTCCCTGGAGACTTTCGAGCCGCCGGGGGACTCGCTCAGGATCCGCCGCACCTGCTCGACTTCGAGCTTGAGGGCCTGGGCGATGTCGCGAAGAGTGGCGGACAAGGTGGCGTCTCCTGGGTTAACCGTTTCCCTGAGGAGTCTTCGTCGCCGGGCCGGCAGGGGCCTGTGTCGGCGCAGCCGCGGGAGGAACGGGCGCCACGCGCGCGCGCCGCGATTCCTCGTCGCGCAGCCGGGCCAGCTCCTTCAGCGCCGCGGGATAGTTCGGGCAGAGCCGGACCGCCTCTTCCAGTTCGTGAATCGCATTGGCGAGCTGGTTCTTCTGGAGCCAGACGCGGCTCAGGTTGAAATGCGGGTAATGGCGCGCTTCGTAACGCGAAGCCTGGATGGCGCGCTGGAGGTACGGGATCGCCTCGTCGAGTTTCCCGAGCTCGATCATGTACGCGCCGATGTCGTTGTAGGGATTGCCGTACTCGGGATCGATCGCGATCGCCTTGTGGCACTCGTCGATCGCGTCCTGCATCCGCCGCATGAACGAATACGTCCAGCCGAGGAAGGTGTGCGCCTCGGGAAGCGGATGCGCGGCGATCGACTTGCGGTACGCCTCGGCTGCCTTCTCGAGGTCTCCCTGCATCTGCAGCCGGTATCCCTGGTCCAGGTAGAACTCGGCGTGCTCGAATCGATTTGCGCCCACTAGGGGATCTCCAGCGTTTTGTGGTAGGTGCAGAGGTTGGTGCAGCCGTCCTTCGTCACCAGCACGTCGTCCTCGATGCGCACGCCGCCGTGGCCGGGGTAGTACAGCCCCGGCTCAACCGTGACAACCATGCCTGCCTTCAACGGCGCTCCCCGCTTACCCATTCCCGGCGACTCGTGCACGTCCAGCCCGATCCCGTGCCCCGTGCCGTGGAAAAACCCCTGCGGCTTCCCGTCGATCGTCTCGGTCTTGAACCCGAGATCCTCGATCGTCTTCTGCACCGCCTTGTGCACGTCCGTCGACTCCACCCCCGCCTTGATCGTCCGGAACGCCGTCTCGCACGCCGCCTTCACCGCAGCGTCCATCCGCTTCACCTCGGCGGTCGCCTTGCCTTTCACCCACGTCCGCGTCATGTCCGCCACGTACCCCGTCTTCAGATTCTTCGGAAACACGTCGAGGATGATCGGCTGGTGAGGCCGAAGCGGCCCGAAGCCGCGGCAGTGCGGGTCCACGCCCTGCTCGCCGCCCGCGACAATCGTGTGGTCGGCGAGAAGGCTGTTCTCGAACAGGAACAGGTCGATGACTTTCCGCAGGCGCTCCGAGGTCAGCGGCGCGCCCTGCCACCACAGCTCGTTCCCGCGGATTTCCGTCTCGCGCAGGGTCTTTTCAGCGCGGGCGTACGCTTCTTCCGTGAAGCGGATCGACTCCTTGATGTGACCGAGCTCCTCCTCCGTCTTCACCGTGCGCTCGGGGTAGAACGGGTCCTTCCGGTACGTGAGCGCAACTCCTTTCCCGCGCAGCTGGTCGGCCATCTCGAGCGGAAACGATCCCGGCACGATCACCCGGTCCGCGCCGCGCTGCTCCAGCACCCTGACGATGATGTCCGCCACGGTCGGCTTCGCGTTCCCCGCGTCCTTCAGCTCTTTTTCGACCAGGGACATCGAGACGACTTCGTCGACCTTCGCCTCGCTCTTGCCTCTTCCCAGCTCCAGGTCATTCAGCACGAGCATGTTTTTCCCGCCGGCTTCGATGTAGACGATCGGGTCGCCGGCCTGGAAGCGCGTCTTGTAAAGGAGGTTCGAATCGTGAGACGAAGCGGCGTAGATGAGGACAGCTTCGGACATCGAGGGGCCTCCGGCGCGCAGGTGAGGGCGTTGACGATAGCAACCGGGGGGCAGCGCATCAATCCCGGAGCGTGAGCGAGCCTTGCCCGGTCCAGGCTGCGTCGGCCAGGGCAGGGTTGATTCCTGGACGATGGCATCGCGCGCCGACTCCGCCCGACCCGTGCAATCCCCGCTCACACTCCGGGATTGAAGGGGACCAACGGATGGACGCAGAATCCAGGTGGAATTCACGGTTGCCCTGTTGCGTTGCAGGGAGTGGCGCACCTCCCTTACGATGCGCCAACCATGCGCTTCCTTCCACTCGCCGCCCTGCTTCTCGCCTCTACCCACTCGTTCGCGCAGGACGGAGACGAGGTTCCGCCCGAGTTGGCGGTGCTGGAAGGCCGGATCGTGTCGATAACGCCGGTGGAAGCGAAAAAGGGGGACACGGTTGTCGCGAAGGTTGAGCTGATTCCCGCGAAGGGCTGGCACATTTACGGGCTTGTGAAGGGAACGAGCGGCGTGCCGACCAGCTTTGCGGTGAAAGAGGGACCGTTCCGGGTCGGCGATGGGGTCAAGGAGCCGGCGCCGAAAGTCCACGACCAGACTTTCGAGAACGGGTATCGGGAAAACTATTCGTACCACGAAGGGGCCGTTGTCTTTGAAGTGCCGCTGGAAGTGACCGGGGATGCGAAACCGGGGAATACGAAACTCACTCTTACCGTGCACAGCATGATGTGCACCATGGCGGTTTGCCTGGACGAGGGGGACACGTCGTATTCGGCGTCGGTGAAAATCCTCGAAGGTGGCGTCGCGAAGCC
>WSZJ01000015.1:37756-50593 GCA_009773755.1 Planctomycetota bacterium
AAGCCGTCTCCGGCCGTGACCGACGGAACCGGGCAGGGGGGGGGAGGTCCGCCGGCGGATACCTCGGCCCCGAAAAAAGGCGGATTCTGGGCCTTCATCGGGCTCGCGGTGGCGACCGGGCTCATCACGCTGATCACGCCCTGCGTTTTTCCGATGATCCCCGTCACGATCTCATTCTTTACCAAGCAGTCGAGCGGCGGGCGGGGCGGGACGTTTGCGTTGGCCGCGGCGTACGGAATCGGGATCGTCGTGAGCTACACCGCGATCGGGCTGATCGTCAGCGCCGCGCTCGGCAAAGACGGCGCTCAGGCGTTTGCGGCCAATGCGTGGGTGAATATGGCGATCTGCGCCGTATTCGTCGTATTCGCTTTCTCGCTGTTCGGGTGGTTCGAGATCGTGCTCCCCGGAGCGCTGACCAACGCGGTGTCGGCGCAGGGGCGAAGTGGCGTCATCGGCGCCCTTCTGCTCGGGCTGACGTTCTCGATCACGGCGTTCACCTGCGCGGCGCCGTTCGCGGCGTCACTCCTCGCGCTTTCGGTCCAGGGCGAGCGCTCGTGGGCCGTCCTCGGCTTTCTCGTCTACTCCGGGACGATGGCCGTGCCGTTCTTCTGCCTCGGGCTCTTCCCCAACCTCCTCAAGAAAATGCCGCGCTCAGGCGGTTGGCTCAACTCCGTCAAAGTCATCATGGGGTTCGTCGAGCTCGCCGCAGCCTGCAAGTTCTTTGCAAACGCCGACTTCGCGTGGGAATGGAATTTCGTCTCCCGCTCCGGCGTCCTCGCCTGTTGGACCGCCTGCGGCGCCGCGTCCACGCTTTACCTCTTCAACGTGTTCCGCCTCGAACATGACGAGCCGCTTCAGAACGTAGGCGTCCCGCGCATGCTCTGGGGCGTCGTCTTCGCGGGCCTCACACTCTTCACCGCATCCGGCCTCGTCGGCCGCCATCTCGGTATCGTCGAGGCCTATCTGCCGCTCCCCGAGGCGGTGATGTGGATCGGTGACGGCGCGGGGAACGGCGGGGTGCCGAAGGGCGAAGCGCAGGTCGAAACCTATTCTGCGGCGCTCGCGCAGGGCAAAGCCAGGAGGAAACCCGTCTTTCTCGAATTCACGGCCTTCTCCTGAACGAACTGCCGCACACTCGAGAACACCGTGCTGGTCAGCCCGGAGGTCAAGGACGAGCTCAACCGATTCGTGCACGCCACGCTCTGGACCGGACCGGGAGCGAAATTCCGCAAGGAGAACGACGCCGCGCGCGAGAAGTTCGGAAACGCCGCCCTCCCCCTGATCATCCTTCTGGACGCCGACGGAAAGGAACTCGGCCGCCTGCCGCCGGAGGGCAAAGCCAATTTCCTCATCTCGAAAGAGCAATTGCTGGAAGCGCTTCGCAAAATCCCGTAAACCATCGCGGAATCGTAGCAATGAGGAGACCGGTCATGGGCAACGCGAAGGAACTGTCAGACGATGGATTTGAGACTGAAGTCGGCGCGAAGGGTGTCGCGCTGGTCGACTTCTGGGCGACGTGGTGCGGGCCATGCAAGAAGGTGGCTCCGATTGTTGAGGAACTGGCGGGGCAATTCACAGGGAAGGCGCGCGTCTACAAGATGGACGTCGACCAGAACCAGGGGACGCCGGCGCGGTTCGGGGTGATGTCCATTCCGACGGTGGTCCTGTTCAAGGACGGGAAGGAAGTCGACCGCGTGGTGGGAGCGCAGTCGAAGGCGTTCTTCGAGGACAAGCTCAAGAAACTGATCGGGTAACCATGGCGCTTTCAACGATTACCGACGCGGACTTTCAGCAGACCGTTGCGACCGGGGTCACGGTCGTCGACTTCTGGGGGGAAGGCTGACACGCCTGCACGAAAATGGCTCCCGTGATGGAGCAGCTCTCGGCGCAGGTGGCCGGGAAGGCGAAGATCGTGAAAGCGAAGATCGACGATGTGACGGACGCGGCGTCGGGACTCGGCGTGATGGCGCTGCCGACATTTGTGTTTTTCAAGGACGGGAAGGAAATGGACCGGCAGATCGGGACAGCGTCGCTGGACGCCATGAAAAAGAAACTCGATAAAATCACCGCGTAGGCATCGCTCTCCAGATCATTTCCAGTCCACCGGCACTTTCTTCGGCTCCTTCCACGTCTCGATCATTACAAATTTCTTCTCCACTCCGTGCAGCCACACGTCCGATGTGATCTTCACGTCGTCCTTGCAGTACTTGATCAGCGTGTCCCAGTCGCCCTTCCGGAACCATTCGATCGCCTGCAGCCCGTGGCCGCTTTTTTTCGTGCCGAGCGTCGCCGCGGCGACCGAGTCGAGCTTGACCCGGTGCCCGAGAATGCGCGTCAGGTCCTCGAGGATGTCGAACGACTTTACCGTCGACCAGTCGAGCTTCGTGTAGCGCCCGAGCACCGCGTAATCGAAGTGCTTCTGGTTGAAGCCGATGACCCGGCTCGCCGCGCGCAGGTTCTCGACGAGCGCGTTGACCTCTTCCTCGCGGTAGACCGCGAACTCATTCGTCTCGAGCGCGTACGTCACGCCCACCGACATCTTCAGCTCCGCCATCTTGTTGCGGCCGCCGACGTCGTCGAAGGAATTCTGCGTCTCCAGGTCGAAGACGAGCGTGCGGGATTTTGATTTCGGGGCGCCGAAAAGAAGCCCCTGAGGGTCTTCAGGCATGCGAGGCGATCCGGAAGGGAGATGCGCCGATATAACCGCGAAGCGACGGCAAGGCACGCAAAACAGAGCGCAACGGAGCTACTTTTTCACGATGATCGTCTTCGGCCCCTCTGAGAGCCGCCCCTGTTTTTCCGAGAACCACAGCGCGAAGGCTCGGGTATCCGTTTCACGCAGCGCCCTCGCGCAGAGGGCATCGGCCGTCGCGCCATCGCGGCGGGCGGCGAATGCCAGTGAGCCTGCCAGGAGGAGGCCGCCCCGGGCTTCCCTTGGCTGCTCTTCGCACCACGCTTCGTAGGTGGAAGCCAGCGCCTTGCCTGTAAGCGCCGCGACCGGCACTTTCCACTCCGCGGCGTCCTTCGCGCGCTGGTTGATCGCCGTCTCCATCGCGGCCTTTTCGTGACCGCCGGCGAGCGAGACCGACTCCAGAAGTATGCCGAGAAAATGCTGCGCGCTGCGGCCCGTGGAGTAGAGCGAGGCCTGCGCCTGGAGGAACTTCGCGGCCTCCGGCCACTTTCCCTGCGCGCAAGACGTCAGCGCACGCCAGTTGCGGGCCCAAAGCCCGGCGGGTGAGGGGTGAGTGACGGAGGCGTGCGTGGAAGCGAGGCGCTTTTCCGCTTCGCCGATCTGTCCCTCGGCGAGGAACGACTCGATCGTCCAGAGGAGGAGCCTGGCGCGGTCCTTGCGCGTGATCTGGTCCTGGAGGTCGATGGACTTCTGCAGCTCGGTGCGGGAGATTTTCTGCTGCGCGGGCTCGGGCACGAGACGCGCGAGGTAGGCGTGAAGCTCCATACGAGCGCCCAGCTGCGTCGGATGCGACTGGAGGAGCGCAAGCGCCTCGGCCCGGGCCTGCGCGGGCCCGCCCTTCGCCGCCGCGATCCGCATCAGCCGCCCGCAGATTTCCGAGGTTTCGTGCGCCTCGAGGCGCGCGCCGCGGAGGAGCTGGACCGCGATCGAGGCGGCGAGCGCGTGCGCGTCCTTCTCTGCCACCGCGAGGACTTCATGAAGCGTTGTCCAGACCGGCACGCGCAGCGGGTCGCCGCGGCGGCGGTCGAGCTCCTGCGTCAGCACGGCCCACGCGTCCTGAATCTTTCGGGTGGCGAGCGCGATCTTCGCGCGACCGACCGCTTCCAGCGCCTGGTGGCTCGTGTCCTTGAGCGCGGCGAAGTCGGCGGCGGCCTTGCTGGTCTGGCCGAGGAGAAGGGCGCAGAGGGCTGCCTTGAAGCGCGCGAGGTAGCCTTCGGAGCGGTCTGCGTGCGAAGTGGCGAGTTCGAGATACAGGGTGCGCGCTTCCTCGAGCCGTTCGAGGGCCATGAGCTGGTCGGGGACCTCGGCGAAGTCGACGCGCAGGGGGACGCCCTTGTTTTCGGCGCGGAGGCCGGAGAGGCGCAGGCCGAGGCTCTGTGATTCGAAGCCGACGTGAGAGCCGCGAGGGGGGAAAACGTCCTTGAAATCGAGGACGCGACGGCCGTCGATTTCGAGGGAGAGCGCGTCGGCCTCGCGCGTGACCAGGATCTCGTGGGTCTGGCGCGCGGCGATGGCGAGGTCTGAGGCGCGCGACACGAGAACGTTTTCGCGGAGCAGTTCGACACGCGCGTCCTCGCCGCCGAAAACGCGGAGGAGGTAGCCGTCGGGGCCGAATTCGTCGCGCGGGCCGATCGAGATGTCGAGGCGCCATGCGGGCTTTCCCGCCGGTCCGGCGACCTTTGCGAATAGGCGCAGATCCCCCGGCAGCCGCGCCTTGGACAGCAGCCGCGCCCGCGGACCTTCCGCGCACACAAGGCTGCCGGCGTCCATCGCCCACCGCCCGAGCGAGGTCTGCCAGCCCTCCTGGCGCGCCGACCACGGGACGTCGCCATTCAGATAGGCCCGGATCTCTTCGGCCAGTTCGCCGGCGTGCGCGTGGCGCTTGTCGGGCTGAAGCGCGAGCGCGCGCGTCGCGATCTGGCAGAGAACGCGCGGCGCGTCCTGCCCGAGAGGCCGTTTCTCGGGTGGCACGATCGGGCCCTTGATCGTCCGCGCCATGAGCTCGTCCGGCCGGCCGTCGACCGGGAGGCGCATCGTAAGGATCTGGTAGAGAATCGCCCCCAGCGCGTAGACGTCCGAGGGCGGCCGGGCGTGCGCCGCGTGCCCGCTGGCCTGCTCCGGAGACATGTAGCCCGGAGTGCCGAGCACTGCGCCGTCGCGCGACAGCCCCGGGTCGTCGGCGAGCTGAAGCCCCAGCTCGGAGGCGATGGGCTCCGCCACCTCCAGCCGATCCCCGACTTCGTCCGCAATCCGCGACAGCCCCCAGTCCATCACCAGCACTTCGCCGAACTCCCCCAGCATGACATTCGCGGGCTTGAGGTCGCGATGCACGATCCTCAAATGGTGCGCGAACGACATCGCTTCGCAGATCCGCAGGAAAATCTCCAGCAGCGCCGGCCGCGTGTATCGCTTCACGTCCGCCGCCACGCCATCCCGCACCCCGGTCAGCACCTCGGAGAGCGACCGGCCCGTCACGTATTTCATCGTGTAATAAAGCCCCATCCCCTGGTCGTTCCCGACGCGGTAAATCGGCACGATTCCCGGGTGCGTCAGCTTCGCCGAAACCGCCGCTTCCTCGAGAATCTTGCGCGCGACGCCGGAAGCGCGGAGCTCGGGGCGCAGGAGCTTCAGCGCGACCTGGCGGCCGAGAACCGGCTCTCGCGCGAGATAGACGTCTCCCATGCCGCCGGTGCCAAGCAGCTTCTCGATGGGGTGGTCGCCGATGGCGGCGGGAAGCGGCCGCTCTCGAATTTTGGAAGGGCGGTTGCCGCCGTCGGCCGGAGGTACAGGAGAGACGAGCGGGACCGACGGCATGCAGGCCGGGCAGAGCCGCGAGTCGCTCCCGATCGGGACGAACTGGCCGCAGTTGGTGCACTTCCGGATCAGGCCCGCCATGGGCAGAAGTGTAGCGGTCGGCTGCGTTGAGGGTGAGTTTGTTGTTACACGGAGGTCACGGAGACCTCAATGAGCGCGCTCACAAACCAGCACGCAAGGACTTTTTTCAATGACGAATGCGCGGATGCGGAGTGCCCGATCCTGGTGATCCGGCAGAGATTCGCTGCGACGGCGCTTCATGTCAGACGTCCACTTTCTCCCGCACGACAAATTTACCCTTGTCGTCCAGCGTGACCCTGGCGGCCGCTGAACGCGGGTCGTGCTCCGAGAAGAGGATCCAGTTTTCCTTCGCGGCGCGATCGAGGATGTCTTTCTTTTCTTTCATGGAGAGAAGCGCGTTGAGGTCGTAGCCCATGACCCAGGCGACGGGGAGGTGGTTCATGGTGGGGACGAGGTCGGCGCAGTAGAAGAGTTTTCCTTCGGGACCGTGGACGAGCGGGAGCTGCTGCCCGAAGGTGTGGCCGTCGCAGCAGACGAGGCTGATGCCCGGGAGGAATTCCGCCGGGCCGTCGACGAGCTCCAGCCCGGGCGCGTCGCCGACGGGACCGACGTGCTCCGGGAGGTAGCTCGCGCGCTCGCGATCGTGCGGGTTGCGAGCCCAGGCGAGATTGGATTTCTGCAGCCAGTGCTTCGCCTTCGGAAAGACCAGCGACAGTCCGCCCGACGGATCCGCTTTCGAAAGTCCCCCCGCGTGATCGAAATGCAGGTGGGTCAGGAGGAGGTCGGTGACGTCGGCCGGCTTCAGGCCGTGCGCCGCAAGCCCGCGTTCGAGCGACGACGTCTTGTGGTCGATCCCATAAATGTCGACCATCTTCGGCGTCCACTTGTCGCCCGCTCCGCAATCCACGAGCACCGTCCGCCCATGCCCGCGCATGAGCATCGCGCGCATCCCCAGCTCGATCCGGTTCTTTGCGTCCGGCGGCGTCAGCTTCGACCACATCGTCCACGGCACCACGCCGAACATCGCGCCGCCGTCGAGCCAGAAGCGCCCCGTGTCGACGGAATCGATCCGCCAGCCGGCAATTGCGAGACCCTTCGGCTCGCTTCGCTCGCTCAGAGTTCGCGTCATTCCCCGCGGTACTCGCAACGGTTCGTGCACGTCTCGCGCACCGTTACGCACGCGAGCCCCGCGAGCTTCGGCTTCACCCGGTCCCAGATCCACTTCGCGATCATCTCGCTCGTCGGGTTCTCCAGCCCCTCGACTTCGTTGAGCGTCCGGTGGTCGAGCATCTCCCGAAGCGGCTCGACGACCGCCTTTACGTCTGCATAGTCGACGAACCACCCGAATTTCGGGTCCACCGGACCCTGCACCCGGATCTCCGCACGGAACGAGTGCCCGTGCATCCGGCGGCACTTGTGTCCCGCGGGGACATTGGGAAGCGCGTGCGCGCTTTCGAAACCGAATTCGTGGACCAGGTCGACGATCATTCGCTATTTGTCTCCCATTGACGCGGGAAGCGCCCGCAATTTTTCGTCGAGCGCGGCTGCGTCGAGCCCCTTCAGCTTGAAGAGCCCCGGGAGCATTTCAGCGACGGCGGCGCGCGACCACGGCTTCGGTTCGTAATAGACCGCGTCGCCGAGGATGTAGTGGTGCGGGTTTTCCTGCGCCGTTTCGAGAGCGCGAAGGAAAAGCGCGAGGGAGTCGGCTGAGTCGGACGCGGCGAGGCCGGCCATCACGAGTGCGCTGGTGTAGGCGGGACCGAGGGCTTCGTCGACGCGCTCCGCGAGGAGCTCGGTGACCGGCGGCCTCCCCTGCGACGTCAGCTCCGACACGCGCCGCAGCAGGCGGTACCCTTTCGAGACCGGCGTCCTGGCTGGCGACCACGTTGCCCCGGCGCACTCAACGCGCGTCCACCGCCGGGCGCTTGCCGTCACCGGGCGCGACTTGAGAAAGAGGGCGACATGGTCCCGGGGCCCCGTCATCCAGACCCGCTCCCGAGCCGTTTCACCGTCGCCGATGGCGTCGACTTCGACAGAGGCGGGGAATGGACCCTCGCAGACGAGGTCGATGTCCGCTTCCCATCCTTCCTCAACGCGCCGCGCCGTCCAGGTCGCCGCCGCCTGCGGCTGCTTTTCCCCGAGGAGTTCGCGGCGGAAGAAGCGGCCGATCTGTTCCTGGTATTCGCCGTCGCAGGAGCGCAGCGGCTCGGGGGCATGGCCGGTCTCGTCGAGGAGCCAGAATTCGCGTCGTCCCGGCGTGCGTTCGAAAAGTTCGCCGGCCCAGACGGTGCGCGTCAGCTCGTCGCGGTCGCCGTGGATGAAAAAGACCGGCACGCCTTCCGCGACGGCGGTGACGCTGCCTTCCGGGTCCGCGTAGCCAGGAATGACGAGCGCCCGGGTCAGGACGGCGAGCGGGGTCGCGATGACGGCCGGCATGACAAAGGCCATGTAGTGCCTCACGGCGGGAGCCAGGCGGAACGCCCCCTCGACACAGACGGCCTTCACGACGTCCGGCCGCGAGGCCGCGGCATGAAGCGCGACCGCCGAACCGAGCGACACTCCCCACACTCCCACCCGCCCGGATTTTGCCGCCGCCCACGCGACCGCCGCTTCTCCATCCGGCCCGAGGGCTGCGATCGAAGGCTCTCCGCCGTCGGGGCCGAATCCCTGGTACTCGGGCATGAGGACGGAAAAACCGGCGACCCACACGATGCGCGCGTAGGCCAGATGGTGCGACCTGTTTCCCGAATTGCCGCCGAACAGGACGACGATCGCTTCGCTCGCCGGGTTCGGCACCCACCAGCCGCGCGTTGCGCCGCCGTCCGCGCGCGGCATGATCACGTCGTCAAATGCGGCGCCGAAATCTGCAGGCGAGCCGATCATCTCCGCACGGGGGTGGATGAAAAGGCTTCCGGGAGAGGCGCAGCCGATCGGCGAAAGCACGGCCAGCGAAAGTGCGGCGAAAAAAAAGATTCGGGGCATCTCGCAGGATCGTGTTGGAGTCAGACGCCTCGCGATCCGCATTCCCGGACTCCTCGCCTCAGGCTTTCTTGCACCAGCCCTCGCTGTGCGAAGTCACCGCCGCGAGGTACAGCTGCCGCGCTTCCTCGATGTCCTCGAAGTACCCCTTCGGGAACGCGATCCCCATCGACATTCCGCACGCGGCGCACGTGAACAGCACCTCCACCCCCTCCATCGCCTGCGAAATGCAGTCGTCACACAGACGCACTTCGCTGCTGGATTCGCCGGAGATTTCCTTCACTTCTTCGCACGAAGTGCACTTGGTCTCCACCACAACTCCCCCAGTTAACCGGGTTCCGGGCACAGCTGCCTTCGCGGGGAGAACCTCCCTGCGTGAAAGGGAGTGAGACTATAGGTTGGGGGGGGACAGGTGAGAAGAGGTTTCGGACATGCCTTGCCCTCGATTCATCTGGGCGGCATTCTGTCGTCGATGGACCGTTCTCACGAGGCCTTGTACGCCCTTCTGACCACGACGCTCGGCTTCGTCGAGCGCGAACGGTTGCTGCAGGCGTGGCCGGCGCCCGCGGGTGTCCGGAACCGGCTGCGCGAGCTGGGGCTGATCAGCGAGGTGCAGGCGGAAGCGGTCGACCGCATGGTGGAGTCGCACCTGGCGAGAAACGGCGGGCGGGTGGAGGCGGCGCTCGCGGCGTGCTCGGCGGCCGATCCGCGGCTGTTGTCGCGGCTGACCGTCGCGGTGGAATCGGACCTGGCGTCCGCCGGTCGCGAGACGACGCGCGCGACCTCGCCGCCGGTTGAACGATTTGTCCTGGGCGCAGAAATCGGCCGCGGCGGCCTCGGCCGCGTCGTGTCGGCATGGGATACGCGGCTGCGGCGGGACGTCGCGGTCAAACTCGTCCTCGACGGAATGCCGGCCGCCATGCTCCGTCGCTTCTCGCGCGAAGCGGAGATCACGGGGCGCCTCGAGCATCCGAACATCGTCCCGGTGCACGATTTCGGGCCGCTGATCGGCGGCGGAAAACTCGGCCTGTGCATGAAGAAAGTGCAGGGGAGGGATCTGCGCAAGCTGCTGGAAGACCTCGCTGCCGGAGACGAGGCGACGCGAAGAAAATACTCCCTTCCGAGACTCCTCAGGATTTTCCAGGACGTCTGCCTCGCGATGGCTTTCGCGCATGATCGCGGGGTGCACCACCGGGATTTGAAGCCCTCGAACGTGATGATCGGGGACTTCGGCGAGACGCTGGTGGTCGATTGGGGGCTGGCGAAGGAAGTGGGAGTCGAGGACGGGGAAGTCGTCCCGGCTTCGCCTGGCTCCGCCGTGAATGCCGGGTCGGACGCGACGAAGGTGACGGCCCCGCCGGCCGGCGGCGCAGGAAACGTGACGGCCGAAGGAACTCTCATGGGAACGCCCGCGTACATGGCCCCGGAGCAGGCCGCGGGGAGGTACAAGGAGGTCGATGCTCGCAGCGACATCTACTCGCTCGGAGCGGTCCTCTACGAAATCCTCACGCTCCGCCCGCCGGTCCGCGGCGAATCGTTCGATGAAATCGTGACGAATGTCCGCGAAGGACGCCTCGTGCCGCCTTCGGAGCGCGCCTCATCCGGCGGGCCGTTCCGTCCCAGCGACGCCGTCCGCGAGGTTCCGCTCGAGCTAGAGGCGATCTGCCTGCGCGCTCTTGCGTTCCGCAAGGAGGACCGCTTCGCAACCGCCATGGAACTGCACGACGAAGTCCAGCTCTTCCTCGAGGGAGTGAAGCAGCGCGAGCGGCAGCGGCAGCTTGCGGAAGGATGTGTGCGGAAAGCGAAGTCGGCGCTCGAGAGGCAGAGGAAACTCTCGGGCGAAGCGCTGGAGGCGAGAACGGAATCGCGGCGAATGTACGAGGCCCTGAAGCCGCACGAGGACAAGTCGGCCTGCTGGGAAGTTCAGGACCGCGCGCGGGACGCTTCTCGACTGGCTGCTGAGGCCCGTGCGGAAGCGGACCGTCTGGCGACGGAGGCCCTGGGGCACGATCCGGAAATGGCGGAAGCCCGCGGCCTGCGGGCGGAAATGGCGTGGGAGAATTTCCTGGAGGCTGAGCGGCGCGGGCTCGATTCGGAAGCGGTGCTTCAGCGCCACATCGTCGAGCAGTTCGACGACGGGACGCGTCGGGCGAGGTTGGAAGGGACGGGCACGCTGAGCCTGCGAACGGTGGCGTGGCCTTGCCGGTGTCTTGCGCAAGGGCGCGAAGTCCGGCCGGAGGAGTGGATGCAGCACGACTACCATCGGCTCTCGGGGAGACTACGCGCCGGACGACCGGAGTCGGAAGGCCTGCGTGAACTCGAGCCCGCCGCGCCAGTCCGGATGCGCGTCCACGGCGCCGACTGCGTCGCTTCGCCTGTCTCCGGCGCGCGTGTCTGGGCCTACCGGTTCGAAGAGCGCCGGCGGCTGCTCGTTCCCGTAACTCCGGCGGCGCACCCTGGCGCGAAATCCGGAGGCGGGCCTGCGCCGCTCGCCACCACTTTCGCGGCCGATTCACCTTTTCTCCCCATCGGTCCCGGCGTTTTCCTCGGACGCGCGCCGCTCGAAAGCGCCCCGATGCCGATGGGGTCGTGGCTCCTCGTCGTCGAAGCGGACGGTTTTGCCGCGGTGCGCGTGCCGCTCGAGGTCCAGCGGTGCGCGGACGTGAGGCAGGACGTCGCTCTGTTCCGTCACGGCGAACTGGGTTCCAACGACGTCCCGATCGCGGCGGGCACGTTTCACTTCCAGGGCGACGATGGCAATGCCTACAGCATTCCGGGCCGCGACCCGGTCCTGCCGGTCTTCGCGATGCAGCGTTTCCCCGTCACCGCCGCCCTCTACGCGGAGTTCCTGAATGCGCTTGCCGAACGCGATCCCGCGGGCGCCATCGCTGCCTCGCCTCGAAGCGCCCCCGGCGGACCGCAGGAGTGGGCAGGCCCGCCGTTCGCGGTTCCGACCGCCGCGTGGCTAGCCACCGCTTCACCTGAATCCCGTGCCCTCGCCCGACGGCCGGGCGGCGACTGCGCCTCGGACTGGGAACCGGAGTGGCCCGTTTTCGGCATCTCGTGGTGCGACGCGATGCGGTTTGCGGCGTGGAGGCGCTTCCGGGACAGCATTGCGTGGGTGCTGCCGACGGAGGAAGAATGGGAAAAGGCGGCGCGAGGCGTCGACGCGCGGCCGTTTGTCGGCGGGCCGTATCTGGACGATCGCTGGGCCTGCCAGAACCGGTCATTCCCGGAAGGCCCGCATCCGGCGCCGGTCACGGCGTTTCCGCACGACGAATCTCCCTGGGGCGTTCGCGGAATGGCGGGGAACGCTCAGGACCACGTCGTCTCGATCCCCGGACCCGAGTACCACCACTGGCGGCTTCTGCGCGGCGGCGCCTGGACCCACACCTCGTGGCGTTCGCGGACTTCGGCGCGCCTCGGGGATGTCCCGACTTCCGTCGCGCGGCACACCGGATTCAGGCTCGCACGAATCCTCCGGCTAGGGCCGGCCTAGTCACCGCGCTCCCGCCGCCTTCATTGCCGCCGCGAGCTTGCCGGCGGCCGACATCGCGAATCCGCCCCGCCGCGCGTCCTCCGCCCGCGGTGCGCGGCTCAGGAACTCGACCACGCCGCGCGTCTGCGGGCCCTCCACGACAGGCACGAAGACGCCTCCGCGCAGCCCCGCCGCTTTCGCGCCCCCTGTCCGCCGGAACACCGGCTCGGCCGCGAAGTCGAGGCAGATCACCGGACGCCGGTTCAGGAAAGCGCCCCAGAGAAGTCCGATGCCGTACTTCGTTTCGCTCGCCACGCTGGTTTCCCGGTACGCATGCATCTTCGGGTCCGCCATCCAGAACGGCCCCGGATCCAGCCGCTGCTCTCCCGCATCCGGAATCCACGACTGCCCGAAATCAAATTTCCCGTACCGGCAGATCTCCCGAAGCCCCGTCGCGATCGCCAGGTCCGGCGAGCCGGCCTCCGCAACCGCCTTCGAGAGCGTGTCGAGGAAGCGGTAATCGTTTTCGCTGAGGACGAAGTCGAAGAAGTGGGATTCGGGAGCCATGGCGGTGACCGGGATGATACGCGAAACGGACGGCTCCGGTTTCAATCCTCACCTGCAATCGACCCGCATCGTCACCCGCGGCGTCCAGTTCTTCGGCAGCCCTTTCAGCGGCCGCCGGATTACGCTGAATCCTGCGCGGCGGAAGAGCGGTTCGGTCCCGTAATACGCGAAGTCGTCGTGCACGCGGACCCGGCCCGCCCGCGGGTAGGCTTCGACCGCCGGCGCGCCCCTGGAAGCGGCGTAAGCGACCGCGGCGCGGATGAGCGCCACGGCGACGCCCGCGCCG